>NZ_JBWMBC010000019.1:0-1334 GCF_056521285.1 Rhodoferax sp. GT1R46 | reverse complement strand
TGTCTTTGTAGCCGCTCTGGGCGCATCAAGCTACACCTACGCCCTGGCCACCGCTGCAGAGAAGACTGCTGACTGGATTGAGGGGATGACCGGTGCACTGCACTTTATGGGTGGTGTACCGCAGCTGATTGTTCCCGACAACCCGCGCGCGGTGATTGCGCAATGTGACCGCTTCGAGCCGCGCGCCACCGACAGCGTGCTCGACTTTGCCCGTCACTACGGTGTTTCTATTCTGCCCGCACGCCCACACACACCACAAGACAAAGCCAAGGCCGAGTCGGCTGTGCAGGTGGTGGAGCGCTGGATCATGGCCCGGCTGCGCAACGTACCCATGGCCAACGTAAAAGACGCCAATCGCGCCATCGCCCCACTGTTGCAATATTTGAACGCGCGTGCCTTCCAAAAACTCCCTGGTAGTCGGTTCAGCGTGTTTACAGAGATTGACGCCCCGGCCCTGAGCGCATTGCCACTGCAGGCGTATGAAATGGCGACCTTCAAGACTGTGCGCGTGCATGTGGATTACCACGTGGAAGTTGAACACCATTACTACAGCGTCCCCAACACGCTGGTGGGTCAATCGCTGGATGCCAGACTGACCCGCAATGCTGTTGAGCTGCTGCACCGGGGTCAGCGGGTGGCCGTGCATGTGCGCAGTTCAGCAGCGGGCAAATTCACGACGTTGGACCCGCACATGCCTGCGGCTCACCTAGCGCACCGAGACTGGTCACCCCAGCGTCTCATTGACTGGGGCCTGTCTATCGGAGTGGCCACCGGCGGGTTGATCCAAAAATTGCTGGAGCGCTTCAAACACCCCGAGCATGGCTACCGCTCAAGCCTGGGCTTGCTGAGTTTGAGCAAACGTTATGGCAAAGACCGGCTGGAGGCAGCCTGTTCTCTGGCGTTGACGCTGGGCACATGCCAGTACCGCCACGTCAAAGACATCCTGGCCAGCGGACGCGATCTGATTCAGCCGGCCACTGCCGACCTGTGGAGCAGCCCGGAGCACGACCACGTGCGTGGTGCTGGCTACTACCAATAGAGCCGGTCAATGAAATCCGAAAACCAAGCCAATCAGAACACGAAGAAAGAATCCCATCCCATGTTGACCCAACAGACACTTACCCAACTGCGCAGCCTCAAACTCAGTGGTATGGCCGACGCCCTGCATGAGCAGCTGACCCAACCGTCGATGAGTGCCATGAGCTTTGAGGAACGGATGGCTTTGCTGGTGGACCGGGAGGTGTCCAGTCGCGACGACCGCCGCCGGACCCGCCTATTGAGCCTGGCCCGCCTGAAGTACCCGCAAGCCACGATCGAAGACGTGGACACGCGTC
>NZ_JBWMBC010000018.1:0-1734 GCF_056521285.1 Rhodoferax sp. GT1R46 | reverse complement strand
GTCTGAGCCGCACCCAATTGGACGCTTTGGTGCTGGGTTTGCCCTGGCAGCGCATGGGGGATGCGGGCATCATCACCATGGTCTGAATCATGCAAAAAGCATAGCAAAGAAGTCAATACGGGCATGCACTAATGGTCATTTTTATGGTGCAATGGCACACTACGTTTCATGGTGATTGCCCCCGAGAAACTCCCCGATATGAGCGCAGACGAACTGCGCGAAGTGGTGCAGTCGCTGTTCAAAACACTCACCTTCAAACAAGCCACCATCGACAAGCTCACGCACGAAAACGCCATCCTCAAGCGCCTGAAGTTTGCTGCGCAGTCGGAACGTTTCAGTGCCGAGCAACGCAGCTTGCTCGATGAAACCCTGGATGAGGACCTGCAGGCCGTCAGTGACGAGATCGAGCAACTCCAAAGCGATGACACTGCTCCCCCGAAGACCAAGCAGCAACCCAAACGCCAGGTATTGCCCGCGAACCTGCCGCGCACCGACATCCACCACGAGCCCGATTCCACCACCTGCCAATGCGGCTGCCAGTTGAAGCGCATCGGCGAAGACGTGGCCGAGAAGCTGGACTACGTGCCCGGCGTATTTAGCGTAGAGCGTCACATCCGCGGCAAATGGGCCTGCGCCCAGTGCGAGACCCTGACCCAAGCGCCTGTGGATGCGCATGTGATCGACAAAGGTATCCCAACATCCGGTCTACTGGCTCAGGTGTTGGTGGCCAAGTTTGCAGACCACTTGCCGCTGTACCGGCAGGAAGTCATCTTTGGGCGTGCCGGTTTGGCCATTCCCCGCTCGACCTTAGGTTCCTGGGTAGGCAGCTGCGGGGTGCAACTGCAACCCTTGGTGGATGCTTTGAAGGCAGAGATCCTGAGCCACAGCGTGGTGCACGCTGATGAGACGCCGGTGCAAATGCTCAAGCCGGGCCATGGGAAAACACACAGGGCGTATCTCTGGGCGTATGCCGCAGGGGCGTTTGAGGACACCAAGGCTGTTGTTTACGATTTCTGCGAATCTCGCGCCGGGGAAAACGCCAAAGTGTTCCTTGGGGACTGGAGAGGAAGTCTGGTGTGTGATGACTTCAGCGGCTACAAGCAGTTGATGACCCAAGGTGTTACTGAGGTGGGGTGCCTGGCGCACGCCCGGCGTAAGTTTTTTGATCTGCATGTCAGTAACAAAAGCCAGATTGCGCACAGTGCGCTGGAGCAGATTGCCCGAATCTATGAGATTGAGCGGGAGATCAAGGAGCTGCCTCCAGACGCGCGACAACGCACACGCCAGGACAAGTCAAAACCATTGCTCGATGCCTTGCACCAGTGGATGATTCTGCATCGGCAGAAGATTACGGATGGCTCGGCCACAGCCAAAGCACTGGACTACAGCCTCAGACGCTGGGGTGCGCTGACGCGTTTCGTGGGAAATGGGCAATTGCCCATCGACAACAACCATATAGAGAATCAGATTCGGCCGATTGCCATTGGGCGCAACAACTGGTTGTTCGCCGGTTCACTACGTGCGGGCAAGCGGGGGGCGGCAGTGATGAGCCTCATTCAGAGCGCCAAGCTCAACGGGCATGATCCGTATGCTTATCTCAAAGATGTGCTGACTCGGTTGCCTACCCAGCGCAACAGCATGATTGGCGAGTTGCTGCCACATCGCTGGACGCCGCCAACCGCGTCACCCTGACTGTCACCACCACTGCAGGGCCGCGGTCAATATGGGTTTGCC
>NZ_JBWMBC010000017.1:0-8816 GCF_056521285.1 Rhodoferax sp. GT1R46 | reverse complement strand
CCGGCCAGCACCGGGTAATTGAATGACTGAAGTGTGCACGTGTCCACCTTATTGAAGTGGACACCATGCTCCCAACTATTGCCGCCTCCAACAAGATGGGTTTGCCGCGCGCTTACCATTGAACTGCAAATCCGCTTTTCGTCGCAATCCTGTAGCCGTGAGAGGCTGGAAATGTTTCGGTTTGTAGAATGTTTGCCCGCGTAGGCACGCCGACGGCATAGCGATCACCGCAAATGGTGGGCCTCGCACAAACCTAAGCACTTCCTGACGCTCTCAATTGAGCGCGTTCAGCGCAGACATCCACAAGATAATGGAGCACATTGGAGTCGATAGCCAAGTCCGCACATTACCTCGGCACGCGGGCCACCGTTTTGCGATCACCGTGGCGTGCAGGCGGCTTGACAGGTTCATACGCAAAGATTTTGGGGGAGGGACAGGAAGGCAGGGGCCCCTCAATTACCGGTAGAAAAGTATTCAATCAAACCATTTATCGTTCATTAATGGGTGACGGAATGTCAAATAAAGTAGAGCCTATGGAGAAACCACGCCCTGCCCGGTCTGCCGTGATTCGCGACGTGCTGAAGCCACCCAGTTTAAAAGACGGCTCGCCCGTATGACGACACTGGACATCGTGCTGATCGGCGCAGGCGGACTAGCCGCCGGTGCGGTCAATGCCATCGCCGGCGGCGGCACGTTTTTTTCGTTTCCGGCGCTGCTGGCCGTGGGATTGCCTCCGGTGGTGGCCAACGCCAGCAACTCGGTCGCGCTGTGGCCCGGCAGCTTGAGCGGTGCATGGGCCTACCGGCAGGAACTGGCACGCTACAAACGTTATCTGCTGCCGATGGGCATCGCTTCCTTTCTCGGCGGTGCTGCGGGCGGGCTACTGCTGTTGGTTGCTGGCGACGCGCGTTTTGCTGCCCTTATTCCCTGGCTGCTGGCGTTTGCGACGCTGCTGTTTGCCTTCAGCCCGCAGCTGTCAAAAGCAATAAAACGGATGCGCTCGGCGCCGGCTGAAAAAGCTGGCAAGGAGCACGGCACCGGCTCGCCCTTAGGCTGGCTGGTGCAGTTGCTGGTGTCGATTTACGGTGGCTTTTTTGGCGCGGGCATGGGCATGGGCATCTTGATGATGGCCAGCCTCGCGATTGGCGGGCATGAAGACGTGCAGCACATCAATGCCCTGAAAAACCTGCTGTCGGCGGTGATTTACAGCGTGACGGTCGTGACCTTCATCGTCGCCGGTGCCGTCAGTTGGCCGCAGACGTTGGTGATGCTGCTGACGGCCAGCCTGGGCGGCTACTGGGGCGCCCGCCTCGCGCGCAAAATCCAAGGACCGTGGCTGCGCCGCATGGTGATTGCCGCGGGAGGCGCACTGACGGCATATTATTTTTACAAGGCGCGGGGCTGACCCGGCCGCCGGCTTTTACTTTAGGGTAATGGCGACTAGGGATCTGCTGATCTACTCTATGAGAAAAGTCTCACGAAAAGTGTCACAGTGAGCGCAAAAAAGACAAAAGGGTTAGCAAGCGCTAACCTGCTAACCCTCGTCAATTCTGGTCGGGTGAAACCGCTCTAAAGATGCCTTGAAACCCTCATGGATGCTAGGTTTTATCGTTGAGATATTGAATTTGTTCCCCCGTCTGTTCTCCCGCTTTGCCTTTGGAACCCCGTTTTTGATCACCTTTTGCCGGGTGTCTCCTAAATTGGGAATTAGCGATAAATCAAAGGGAACCAGTCGGTTTTCAACAACAGCCCGCCAGACTTTTGATGCCCCCCCACATGCCAGCAACAGGCCAAGACCAGCCATACAAATATCTAGACAGCGGTCATTCAAATCAAATGATTTCGAACTTTATCGTCTGACAGCGCGGCCAATTCAGGCCGCGGCAAGGTCAACTTTAGACATTGGTATGGCGCTTTCCATGACGATCGTTAGCATGACGTCCTGAGCTAGTACATCTTTTCCTGCATCTAGCGCCTCCTGAATTGCAACCCCAAACATGAGGGGCCACTCTATGGGTTCTTTGGAAAACATTTTGGCGACAGGAAATAGAACCGGCCATAGCGCCTTTAAATAGTTAATTGGGGTATCGCTTGTGACGAGACCGTCAGGAAGGCGGGGAATACCAAAGGAATCGCCCCCTACGCTTGAGGCTACGTGGGCGAAAATGCTATTGATATCTGGCAGTGTCTTACACCCATTTTTCTGTGCAGCTCCTCCCGCAAGTCCCCACACGGAATATTGCGATTCGGCTAGCGCTTGGTTTAACGGGTCGCCAAAAAAATATGTTCCCCCATCCTTACCACTAGCTGTAACGAAGGCGCTTGTTTCGGGCAACCCTTTTGCAACGGCTTGAGCGCGGAGATTTGCCTGGCACGAATAACCGGCGAGGGCCCCCAACGCGCACAACAACGATTCAATGTGAACACCACGATCACCCTTCATGCCATTCAGAATTCGTTGAAAAATCTCCTTCCCACCTAACTTTGCACCTATCAATGGATCTGTTGTGCGTCTTTCGTCAATAGCACGCAATAACGATTCAGTTGCTGGATCTGCATGTGAAACAGGCTTGTGTGTAACTGGGTTCCGTTTTGCCCCGGCTGACTGGTGAAGGCGTAGTCCATGATCGATTGGGGCAAAGTCGGTAAGCCCACTTTGAAACTCTTCAGACTCAAAAATTGCTTTAGGAATAAATACACTTCCGAAAAACCCTACAGCGAAACCGTCGCGATCAAGTACGTTAAGCGTAAATCCTTGTATCCCCCCGGATGCAAGTCGTGATGAATACTGGGATATCCCGCTTACGGCGGTCCATTTGACTGTATTTTTTAGGCCGAAAGATCCTCTCCCCTTTATTCCCTCCTTGGACAAAACGACCCACACACGATTTTTGGCAATGAAGTACGCGCACGTAAACGCAAGCGCTAGTGATATCGAGAGAAAAGCTATAAAGCCGCCTCGTACACCATTCGCCTCAATTGCTGCGGCGATCATCGACCACCGCATGCAGCCCAGCAGATGCACCGATAGCATTTTTCACAAAAGTGATAGCCGAACGTGATTGAACAATATCCTGTTGCCGTGTCAGGAACCAGGTTGCCAAAGGGTGCAACGGCCACCCTGAGCGGGGATGGCGGGCTTGAGGGGTGAAAGCAGAATTGTGGGATGGATGGCTTGGGTCATGTCATTTCCTTTACTTGTTTTTGGTATGTCACAGCCACGGCTTTATGGCTGCGAGGAAAGTAGTGTGAGCTTCCACGGGCTCACTGAGTGACACCTGCGAGCTGGTCGTTTAACCAGTCGTTTTTGAGGCTGCAGAACTATTGATAAATGCCGGCCATCAGTCGCCGGTCGAATCGCCCCGAGCTTACACAGACGAGACGGACCCGCTGGCCACGGAACGCGCTGAGATGACCGCGCTTGTTGGCTGGAACGTCCATAAGGCAGGACTGGCCGATTTGCGTCAAGTGGTACGGTCGTATTGGCTTAGGCTTTGGCCCAGATGCCAGTCGGAGGTGTGAAGCAGTTTCATTCGAATCCCTATATTTCCAATTTCATTTCGTATTTTTTATTTAGCAAGAACCTGCCGCAATCCACCACTGCGCAGCACCTTGGACTCAACCGTGCGCCACAGAACCGCCATTTCAGGCACCACGAAGGTCAAGCGCGTTTTACTACGGGTAATGCCCGTGTACAAAAGCTCCCGAGTCAATACGGCCACAGGTGTGTTGGGCAGAACCAGACAGACATGGTCGAATTCAGAGCCTTGGGACTTGTGCACGGTCATGGCAAAAACGCTCTCGACACCATCCAGACGCGACGGCAGAACCCAGTGAATGCCGCCCTGTCCGTTAGGGAAGGCAACTCGCAGCTGGGTATTCCGGGCGACCGTGACCGGTCATTCCGGCGGATCGTGACCGACGATTCCGGTTTATCGTGAACACTGATTCTGGTCGATCGTGACCGATTTTTGGGTTTGACCGGAATCACCGGTCACGATACCGGAACGGCATAACGCAGCGTGTGATGTTGCGCATATTTCCATAACCCTCGGGGTAGCCTCTGCAGCTTTGCTGGAGTGGCATGCCCGATACCCGAAGGATCAATATGCGCAAGATAAGGGACGTACTACGTCTCAAACTTGAAGCCCACCTCTCCCACGAGCGAACCGCCGCCGCCCTGAACATCTCCAAAGGCGTCGTCACCAAGTACGTCACGCTGGCCACAGCAGCAGGTCTGGACTGGAATCAAGTCCAGGCACTTGATGACACAGCGCTGCACAACCGAATGCTGGGCACATCCCGGCGAGTCAGCGGTTTCGTGCAGCCCGACTATGGCCGAATACACCAGGAGTTGCGACGCAAAGGCATGACGCTGATGCTGCTTTGGGAGGAGCATGGCGCCCAGCATCCGGACCAAACCACCCACAGCTACTCCCAGTTCTGCGAGAACTACCGCCGCTACGCCAGGACCCTCAAACGCTCCATGCGCCAGATCCACCGCGCCGGCGAGAAGCTGTTCATTGACTACGCCGGACCCACGGTTGAACTGAGCGATGGCACTCGCGCCCACATCTTTGTGGCTTCTTTGGGTGCATCCAGCTATACATTCGCTTGCGCCACACCACGTGAGACCATGGCCGACTGGCTGGGTGCTACCGCGCAAGCCCTGCGTTTTATTGGCGGTGTACCCCAGCTCATCGTGCCCGACAACCCCAGGGCTTTGATTGCCAATGCAGACCGCTACGAACCCAGGGCCAATGAGACGGTGCACGACTTTGCCCGGCACTATGGCACCTCGTTCCTGCCAGCGCGTCCCTACCACCCGCAAGACAAAGGCAAGGTCGAATCAGCCGTGCAGGTGGTGGAACGCTGGATATTGATGCGACTGCGCCACCAGCGGTTTGCCACGGTCGATGATGTCAACCAGGCCATTGCACCGCTGCTGGAGCAACTCAATGCCCGCGCGTTTCAGAAGCTGCCGGGCAGTCGCGCCAGTGCATTTGCACAGCTCGATGCCCCAGCCCTGCAGCCCTTGCCGGCACAAACCTGGGAGCTTGCCGTTTACAAGACCGTGCGGGTGCACATTGACCAGCACATCGAGTTTGAGGGCCACCGCTACAGCGTTCCGCAGTCGCTGGTCGGGCAAGTCCTGGAAGCCCGCGTCACGGCACGCACGGTGGAGTTACTGCACCGGGGCCAGCGTGTGGCGTCCCACCTGCGCTGTGCGCACAAGGGCGGCTTCACCACTGTCCCCGAACACCTGTCTGCCGCGCATCGCGCCCACATGCAGTGGACGCCAGAGCGGTTGATCCACTGGGGCAACAGCATTGGCGTGGCCACCGGTGCGTTGGTGACACGCCTGCGGGAAACACGCAAACACCCCGAGCACGGTTACCGAGCCTGTCTGGGCTTGCTGGCATTGGCCAAACGCTTTACCAGGCCGCGGCTGGAAGCGGCTTGTGCGGTGGCGCTGGAATTGGGCACCACCAACAGCTCGCATGTACGCGACATCCTGGTCAATGGGCGTGATCAGGTGCAGCCCCTCACCACACCAGAGTGGACCAGTCCGCAGCATGCGCATGTGCGTGGCCCTGGCTACTACCAATGACAACAGCAACAAACAATACGACAACCATAGCGACAACGTACACACCCATGATGATGAACACGACGATTGAACAACTGCGCGCTCTGCGCTTGGCCGGGATGGCCTCGGGATTGGAAGAGCAACTCACCCAGGCGGGCATGACGGCCATCAGCTTTGAGGAACGCCTTGCGCTGCTGGTGGACCGTGAAGTCCACTGGCGCAATGACAAGCGCCAAACCCGACTACTCAAGGATGCCAAGCTGAAGTACAGCCAGGCCAGCATTGAGGATTTGGACACCCGCGCCGGGCGCGGTGTGGATCGCAAGGCGGTGATGAGTCTGGCTTTGGGTGACTGGATTGACAGTGGTCACAGTGTGTTGATCACCGGCCCCACTGGCGCCGGCAAGTCCTGGCTGGCGTGTGCACTGGCCCAGTACGCCTGCCGCCGGGGGCATTCGGCATATTACCAACGGGTGCCCCGGCTGAGCGAAGAGCTGCGCATTCGCCATGGCAACGGTACGTTTGGCAAGTGGTTGATCCAGTTGGCGAGGACGGATGTGTTGCTGCTTGACGATTGGGGCATGGCCGGCATTGATGCCCAGACCCGAGCTGACTTGCTGGAAATCATTGATGACCGTGCTGCAGCGAAGGCCACCATCATCACCAGCCAGCTACCGATTGAGCATTGGCATGCCTGGGTGGGCGACGCCACGATCGCGGACGCCATTCTGGACCGGGTGATGCAAAAGAATCACCGTTTCACCCTGACGGGCGAGTCACTTCGTCAGAAGCCCAAAGCAAGCAAAAAGGAGGTCCATCCAGACCCATCGTGACCGACACCCCTACAATTTAGATGCGCAACACCGCACGCTGCGCCACCGGTCACGATCGACCGGAATCAACGGTCACGATCGCCGGAATACACAGCAGCCCAGTGGCATGCGGCAAACACAGGCCCACATCACCGTTCATCAGTGATAGGTTGTAGTCATTGCGCGTCACCATGACCGGTCGCCCGGCGTACCAGCCCTCGTCATTGAATCCCAGGCTTTGCGCGATGCGCTGATTGAGCAGGTGGACACCCCATGGACCATCACGTACGGCGCAGAGCACTTGAAACTGCGCGAAAGCCTTCAATGCCATCAATGCACGTTCGTCAGTACAAGGCTCCGTTCGTAACGCATGCAACTGAGCCAGCCACTTTGACCAACCACCTTTTGCTAAATCACTTAAACGATCATCGTGCGGAGATGTGCATTGAAGTCTGTCAACGACAGCGGCCTTGTCCTCAGTGCTCACTGTATTCACTGTACCCACTGCAGTTTCGGGGGTAGTACGCCACAGCCGCTTAACTTCCTGCACATCACCGGTGTTGACCGCTTTGGCCCACAGCCCAATACCGCTGTCGTCCTTGAATCGTCGGCTGTACCGCAGCATCACCGTTTGCTGGGCAAGTTCCCCGCCATTTCCCGCAAAGGCTCCCAGATCGCATCCAGTCACGGATTGAATCCATTCCACCGTCTGGAGGTTGTAAGCGCCCGTGTCCGCCCCTTCACACAACTGTGCCATCACCGCACCAGCTTCGACGGATGCCAACTGGTCTTTGTCTCCCAGCAAAATCAAACTGGCTGTCAACGGCACGGCAGCCAATAGTCGTGCCATCATTTCCAGATCGATCATGGACGCCTCGTCGACGATGACCAGATCAACCGCTAGCTCGGGTGATTTCAAATCAACCTGATCGGGACGAATCTGTAGCAGTTTGTGCAGAGTCACCGCCTTGTCAAAATTTGCCGGACGCATCTCGGGGGGCAACTGATCGACGGCCGTTGCAATGGACTCCCCCAAGCGCGCAGCGGCCTTGCCGGTGGGTGCAGCAAGAGCGACCCGTAGTGAACGACCGTCTTTCTTGGCACTGGACTGCAATAGCGCCAACAAGCGCACCACGGTGGTGGTCTTGCCTGTGCCTGGCCCCCCGGTAATCAGCGTCAAGCGCTTTCGTGCTGCCAGTGCGCACGCGACCTTCTGCCAATCAAGACCAATACCAGGAGGTCCATCCGAGTCATTGCCGGAGACCGGCTTTGGAAACAAGGCATCCAGCATCTGGGAGAGGTTCTCTGGAACATCACAGCTTTGCTGCAAGCGCGCGTCGATTGCAGAGCGGATGCTCTGTTCGGCCTGCCAATTGCGGCGCAGATACCGTGGGGAGGTGTCCATCCCCCACCATTCGCGCCATAGCCCAACTTCTGAAGCATGGCATCCAGCTTCCCGGCTTGCCCGTGAATATCCCCAATGACGTCGTATTCCATTTCAAATTCCCTTCATTCGATAATTGTTCGTTGCTTCATGCAACTAAGTATACTCATGTTAGTTGTATGATGCAACTAACAAACGAAAAGTAGCAATGTCCAGCACCATCAAGTCCTACCCGATGCCGTTTACACGACTGGAGCTATGCATCCTTTCAGTCGTCGAAAGAGAACTGTGCGTTTTGCTCGGCAAACGCGAAGAAGAACCCGCCAAGGGACTTTGGGCAATGCCGGGAGGAGTGTTGAGGATTGACCTCGACAACACCCTTGAAGAGGCTGCTCAAAGAGTGTCGGAAGAAAGAATCGACGTACGACTTCCCTATCTGAAACAGCAATGTGCCGTGGGTGGACCGGGTAGGGACCCTCGCGCTCCATGGTCATTGAGCGTGGTTTATCGGGCGTTGATACCCGGAGACAATTTCTCGCCAAAAGCCGGAAAAAGGTTGACCAATTTGAGGTGGACACCGGTCAAAGAGGCATCCCAGGACACCGGACTGGCCTTTGACCATCAGTTTCTGATTGCAGCTTCGGTGAAAGACCTCCGCGGTGAAGTTGAGGCAATGGACCTACCCTTTGACTATTTCCCGCGTGAATTCACACTTGGGGAGCTACAAACGGAATGCGAGTTGCTGTTGGGATACAGCCTGGACAAATCGAGTTTCAGGCGCAAGCTTGATGATAGAAAAATTGTCAGGGCGATCGATGGCGAGTTCAAGCGTGGTGCTAACCGACCTGC
This sequence comes from Rhodoferax sp. GT1R46, assembly GCF_056521285.1. Taxonomy (NCBI): domain Bacteria; kingdom Pseudomonadati; phylum Pseudomonadota; class Betaproteobacteria; order Burkholderiales; family Comamonadaceae; genus Rhodoferax; species Rhodoferax sp. GT1R46. The sequence continues at coordinate 181 of NZ_JBWMBC010000017.1, read as the reverse complement.
TCAACTATTTGCAAAGTCAAGTTTGGCGATGTTGAAAACCTGATGACCTATCTGTTTGTCATAGCAACGTAAGCGCGCGGCAAACCCATCTTGTTGGAGGCGGCAATAGTTGGGAGCATGGTGTCCACTTCAATAAGGTGGACACGTGCACACTTCAGTCATTCAATTACCCGGTGCTGGC
>NZ_JBWMBC010000016.1:0-25516 GCF_056521285.1 Rhodoferax sp. GT1R46 | reverse complement strand
GGCCAGCACCGGGTAATTGAATGACTGAAGTGTGCACGTGTCCACCTTATTGAAGTGGACACCATGCTCCCAACTATTGCCGCCTCCAACAAGATGGGTTTGCCGCGCGCTTACGTTCAGCAATCCACTTGCGTTTGCGGTAGTCCCTTTTGCATTGCTCGCTTTCGAACTTGGCCGCCATCGCCACCGTGTGGGGGTAGCGCTGCGCATCCCTGGGCTTGGCAAGAACCTTGCCCTCACGCCCCAAGGCGATGACCAACTCGGTATCGGGCTGGGCGATTGCCAACTCGGCCATCACAGCCTCGCTGCGGTAGCCCGCGTCTGCCAAGGCTTGCGCGGCTACCGCGCCCGTGTTCGCCTTGACTGCGCTCAGCACCATAGGCAGTTGCTGTACATCCGAACTTGTGTTGACGACTTCGGCTGCCACGATGATGTGTGCGGTCTCATCCACTGCGGTTTGCGCGTTGTAGCTGTAGTCAAACCCGCCACCGGCGCGCTTCATGATGCGCGACTCGGGATCGGTAAAACTGTCCTGTGCCTTGGGCGCAGGGACGCCGAAGTCACGCTGATAGGGCTTGCCCCCTTTGGGCTTGCCATCCTTGTCCTTGGGCTTGCGTTCATCGTCAGCGGTGCGTCCGCGCTGTGTATCGCTTTGACGTTGACGTTCCTCCAAACGGGCCTTGGCCGCTTCAATCGCAGCCAGGCGCGCTTGCCGGCGTTCGATCTCGGCTGGGATATCCAGGTCGGGTTCGTTCTTCTCGGCCTCGTCGGTGCTGGCCGCCTTTTTTACCAATGCCGTGATCTGCGCTTTGAGCTCGATCTCAGCCGACTGCATGCGTCCGTAACTCATGGCCTTGTTGCGGCTGGCGTTGGCTTTGATCTTGGTGCCGTCCACAGCGATGGTGCCCAGCTTGACCAGTCCCATCTCACGTGCCAGGCGAACGACCTGGACAAACAGTTCAGTGAACTCGTTCAGGTGCAACGCGCGGAATTCGCGGATCGTGCGATGTGCCGGAAAGTTGTCCGCGCTCAGCACCCGAAACGCCACATCCTCGTGCAGCTTCTTGGCAATCTTGCGCGAGCTGAAGACGCCGGTGGCGTAACCGTAAATCAAAACCTTGACCATCATGGCCGGATGAAACGGCTGGTTGCGCGAACCACCGCCGGCGTAACGCGCATGAAAGGCGCTCAGGTTCAGGCTGTCCACGGTGTCGCTGATGAAGTACGCCAGGTGACCCTGCGGCAACCATTCCTCCAGCGAACAAGGCATCAGGTATTGCTGACCGGGTAAATATGGAACGTAGCTTGTGCTCATCCTCAATTAACGCGCCACCTCAATTGGCGTTGCTGGGGAGAACCCTAGCTTCTACCGCCCACACTCCTAGCCCGCGCAGACTATGCGTTGGAAGCTATGAAATGTGTAGCACCAATGTACTGTCGCTCTTGTGCGAGCCATTGCAGAACCGGTACGATTCCAGATAAAACAGGACTCACGTGCACCGGCAATTGAGCCCAAGCGAAAGACTGTTCCTCTCGCATCTGCAACGCACCAGACCACTTAATCACTTTGCAGAAATGAAGGCGAACCAGTGCGTGCGGATAGTCGACCATTTCGACTTTCCAGGGTACGGCGTCACCGATTTCGATACCGAGCTCTTCCTGCAATTCCCGTCGCAACGCCTGCTCAACGGTTTCACCGGCCTCAAGCTTACCCCCTGGAAACTCCCAGTAACCTGCATAGGCTTTGCCAGCAGGACGTGATGTCAATAGAAAACTCTTGTCCTCACGCAGCAGCACACCGACGGCCACGTCCACCACGGCCCTGTCCGTACCGCCTTGGCGGGCCGATTCCGGGTCGGCAACAAGCAAACGGCCGGTCATAGCGCGCTGGACTGACGCCCCGTGAAATCCCGAGCAAATTGCCAAGCCACACGTCCACTGCGTGACCCACGCTCCAACGCCCAGACCAGTGCCTCAGGGCGGGCAGCTGTAATCTGCGCAGCGTCAACACCCAATGCTGAGAGCCACTGGGCAACAATCTGCAAATACTCATCCTGATTGAACGGGTAAAAGCTTACCCACAAGCCAAAACGCTCCGACAGGGAGATTTTCTCTTCAACCACCTCACCGGGATGCACCTCACCATCTGCGGTGTGGGTGTAGCTCAGGTTTTCGGCCATGTATTCAGGCAAGAGATGGCGGCGATTGCTGGTAGCGTAGACCAGCACATTGGCGGTTGCGGCCGACACAGAACCATCCAGCACCGATTTCAAAGCCTTGTAACCCGGCTCGCCTTCGTCAAAGCTCAGGTCATCACAAAAGACAATGAATTTTTCCGGCCGCGGGGCGACCAGATCAACGATATCCGGCAAATCGACCAGCTCGGATTTATCAACCTCGATCAATCGAAGGCCTTGCGCAGCGTAAGTATGCAGACATGCGCGAATCAGTGACGACTTTCCGGTGCCTCGTGATCCCGTGAGCAATACATTATTGGCGGGCAAGCCACGGACAAACTGCTCGGTATTGCGCTGAATTTTTTCCTTTTGGATATCAATTTCCCTGAGATCATCGAGACTGATGGCGCCAATATGGCGCACCGCTGACATGACACCCTGCCCCGAGGAACGACGGCGGTAGCGAAAGGCAATCGATGCATTCCAGTCCGGCTGCTCGAGCGTGTGAGGCAGCGCGGACTCAATGCGCTCCATCAACTTTTCGGCACGCGCCAGAAACGCGATCAAAGGATCATTCATATCGAGTCAAGAACGGTAGTCGGCGTTAATGGTCACATAGTCGTGACTCAGGTCACATGTCCACACGGTGTCGGCGGCAGTGCCACGCCCCAGCACTACCCGCACGGTAATTTCATTTTGTTTCATGACCCGTTGTCCGTCTTCTTCCCGGTAAGCCGGATTGCGACCGCCCCGCGTAGCCACGTGCACATCGTCCAGAAAGAGCTCAATACCACTCTGCTCCAGATCGTCGATACCGGCGTAGCCGACGGCAGCCAAGATACGCCCCAAGTTCGGGTCGCTGGCAAAAAATGCAGTTTTGACCAGTGGGGAATGCGCAATGGCATAGGCGACCTTGCGACACTCACCAGCGTCACGGCCACCCTCCACCTGAATGGCGATGAACTTGGTCGCGCCCTCACCATCTCTGACAATGGCTTGGGCCAGATTCCGGGCCACGCCCAGCATGGCCATTTTCAGAGCTACCCCCTCTGGACTCGTCAACGAGTCAACCACAGCGTTACCCGCCTTGTTGGACGCGATGATCACCAGCGAGTCATTGGTAGAAGTGTCACCATCCACCGTGACACGGTTGAAAGACCCCTCTGCCAGCTCCAGTGCCAGCGCCTGCATCACTGACTGACTCACGCATGCGTCAGTGGCAATGAAGCCCAGCATGGTAGCCATGTTGGGGCGGATCATGCCCGCACCTTTGCTGATGCCGGTGATGCACACCGACTTGCCTCCGATGGCGACTTTGGCGCCAAAGGCCTTGGGCACCGTATCGGTGGTCATGATGCCTTCGGCAGCACGCAACCAGTTTTCGGGCTTTGCGTCAGCTATGGCAGAAGCCAGGCCGGCCTCGATTTGATCAATTGGCAGCGGCTCCATGATCACGCCCGTCGAAAACGGCAAAACCTGCTCAATCGTGATACGTAACTGCTGCGCAAGCGCAGAACAGGTGCTGCGGGCCCGCGCTAAACCATCGGCACCGGTGCCGGCATTGGCATTGCCTGTATTGATCAGCATGGCCCGAATACCCTGCCCGCTCGCCAGATGCTGACGACAAATCTGCACGGGCGCTGCACAAAACCGATTGGTGGTAAACACGCCCGCCACAGAAGCGCCCTCATCCAGCAATACCACCGTCAGGTCCTTGCGACCCACTTTACGTACTCCTGCTTCAGTTACGCCAATGCGAACACCGGCGATAGGAAACAGTGTGTCAGGATCCGGAGCGGGCAAATTGACGGGCATCGTTGTCTTTCAGGCCAGTTTTCCGTGGCATTGCTTGTATTTTTTTCCACTGCCACAGGGACAAGGGTCATTGCGTCCAACCCGGGGCACCTGATCCGCAGCCGCCAGCGAGGCGTCGCGCACGGTTTCCAGGTCTACGGTAGTTTCCACTTCGCCCGTCTCTGTCGGCGCGCTGTAAGTCACATTGGCAATGCTCTCGCCACGACTTTCCATGGCATCAGCCGCTTGCTCAAGCTGCTCATTGGACTGGATTTTTACCGTCATCAACACTTTGGTAACGTCGTTCTTCACCGAGTCCAGCAACTGCCCAAATAGCTCAAAGGCCTCGCGCTTGTATTCCTGTTTGGGCTGCTTTTGGGCATAGCCCCGAAGGTGGATGCCTTGTCGCAAATAGTCCAGTGAACTCAAATGGTCGCGCCAATGGCTGTCAATGCTTTGGAGCAGGACCATCCGTTCAAACTGGGTGAAATTCTCTGTTCCAACGTGTTCAACCTTTGACTTGAATAAGGCGTGTGCCGCTTCGGTCACCGTGACCAACAAATCCCCATCCGTAATGGCATCGGCCGCCTGCACCTGCTTTTGCAGGTCCAGATCTATCTGCCACTCATCCGCGAGTACCTTTTGCAGCCCCTGGACGTCCCACTGCTCCTCGACCGATTCGTCTGGAATGTACTGATGTACCAGGTCATGAAAGCACCCCTCGCGCAGCGAAGCAATTTGAGCACTCAAGTCCTGGGCATCCAAAATTGCATTGCGCTGCTGGTAGATCACCTTGCGCTGATCGTTGGAGACGTCGTCGTATTCCAGCAACTGCTTACGCATGTCAAAGTTGCGGGCTTCCACCTTGCGCTGTGCACTTTCAATGCTGCGCGTCACGATGCCCGCTTCAATAGCTTCGCCATCGGGCATTTTCAGCCGATCCATGATGGCTTTAACCCGGTCACCCGCAAAAATGCGCATCAGTGCATCGTCCAGGCTCAAGTAGAAGCGCGAAGACCCGGGGTCACCCTGGCGGCCCGACCTACCGCGTAACTGATTGTCGATGCGGCGTGACTCGTGCCGCTCGGTTGCAATGATCCGCAAGCCGCCGAGCGCCTTCACCTTTTCATGCTCGACGGACCACTGGGTGCGCAAATCCACAATTTGCTGCTGCTGGGCCGCTGCATCCAGCGTGTCGTCGGTCTCCACTGCTTCGATCGCTTTCTCCAGGCTACCGCCCAACACGATGTCGGTGCCCCGACCTGCCATGTTGGTAGCAATGGTGATCATTTTGGATCTGCCTGCCTGAGCCACGATTTCCGCCTCACGCGCATGCTGCTTGGCATTGAGCACTTGATGGGGCAGCTTTTCCTTGTCGAGCAATTGGGAAATAATTTCTGAATTCTCGATCGACGTCGTACCTACCAACACCGGTTGTCCCCGCTCATAGCATTCCCGGATGTCCTGGATTGCAGCCTCGTACTTCTCGCGCGTGGTTTTATAAATGCGATCGAGTTGGTCTTCCCGGCGGCTGACGCGGTTGGGAGGCATAACAATGGTCTCCAGACCATAGATTTCCTGAAACTCGTAAGCTTCGGTGTCTGCTGTACCGGTCATGCCCGCCAACTTGCCGTACAGGCGGAAGTAGTTCTGAAACGTGATGGACGCCAGCGTCTGATTTTCTGCCTGAATGGCAACACCTTCCTTGGCCTCCACCGCCTGGTGCAATCCGTCGCTCCAGCGGCGCCCCGTCATCAGGCGCCCAGTAAACTCGTCGACGATGATGATTTCCCCCTGCTGCACCACATAGTGCTGGTCCCGGTGATACAGGTGGTTCGCCCGTAATGCGGCATACAGGTGATGCATCAGGGTGATGTTCGAGGGGTCATACAAAGATGAGCCGGAAGGGATCAATCCCATTTCCGCAAAAATGCGTTCTGCGCTTTCGTGCCCTTGCTCGGTCAGGAAAACCTGGTGGGTCTTCTCATCCAGGGTAAAGTCACCTGGCTTGGTTACGCCCTCGCCTGTTCGGGGATCGGCCTCACCTTCCTGCAACTCCAGTGCAGGTATCGCCTTGTTGATGGCCAGGTACATTTCGGTGTGGTCTTCGGCCTGACCACTGATGATGAGCGGAGTACGCGCCTCATCAATCAGAATGGAATCAACCTCGTCCACGATGGCGTAGTTCAGCCCGCGCTGCACGCGGTCTGCCACTTCATAAACCATGTTGTCACGCAAGTAGTCGAAACCGTACTCGTTATTGGTTCCGTAGGTAATATCCGCACTGTAGGCTGCCTGCTTTTCCTCTCGGGGCATTTGCGGCAAGTTAATGCCCACTGTCAAACCCAGAAAGTTGTAGAGACGCCCCATCCAGCGTGCATCACGGCTGGCAAGGTAGTCATTCACCGTCACCACATGCACCCCTTTACCCGTCAAAGCATTCAGGTAAACAGGCAAAGTAGCGGTCAGGGTTTTACCTTCACCGGTTCCCATTTCGGAAATTTTCCCGTTGTGCAGTGACATACCGCCCAGCAACTGGACGTCAAAGTGACGCATCTTCATTACCCGTTTTGATCCCTCCCGCACAACGGCGAAGGCTTCGGGCAGGATGTCATCAAGCGATTCACCCTTGACCAAACGGTCTTTGAATTCTTGTGTTTTGGCGCGCAGCCCGTCGTCGGTCAGCGTCTCAAACTGGGCCTCCAGCGCATTGATGCGCGCAACCCCGACTCGATACTGTTTGAGCAAGCGATCGTTGCGACTGCCGAAGATTTTGGTAAGTATGTTGATGGCCATGAATGCAAGACGGGCCTGTGTCCCACATGGGCTCACAGAACAGCGCAGTCCTTTTTTCTAGTCTGGATAAGATGGGGCCATTCCTGTGAATTCCAGCCCCAATCAAGGGACAGGCCGACACCAGAAAAGCCAAAGTGGTGATTTTACCGTTGCCCGGGAGGTAGGAGACCAGATGCTATTTTTTGGTTTGCTGCCGTCGCCAACGATGGCGACTTGCCTTGCGCCACCTGACCAACAGTCAGATTTTTGCCTGCATTGAGAAACTTTTGCGGATCCTGGGGGACGCCCTGCACCAGCACTTCAAAATGGAGATGCGATCCGGTGGACCGCCCAGTGTTGCCCACTTCCGCGATCCGTTGCCCCCGTTTGATTAAGTCGCCTTTTTTTACATACACCCGAGATGCGTGTCCATAGCGGGTGATCAAGTCATTGCCGTGATCCACTTCGATCATGTTGCCGTACTCGGGATGAAATTCCTGTGTGACGACCACGCCGCCAGCCGCAGCATGGATGGCGGTGCCTGGCATCGCGGGGAAGTCGAGTCCCGTGTGCAAAGCCGATCTCCCCGTGATGGGATCAATGCGCCAACCAAACACAGAGCCCAAGTTGGCATTGACAACCGGCGTCTGCGTCGGAACCATCATGTTCCTGATTTTTTGCTCAAACAAACGACTTTCCATCACCGCCATAAGGTCAGTACGCTGACCTGCCAACTGGTCCAGTTGCTGCAAAGTGATCTGCAATTCTTCCATCGACAAGTCCCGACCCGGCACCAGCATTCCACCTTGCCCGGGCTTGATCTTTATATCCGCTGGGTTGACCCCTGCCAAACCGGAAACACGTTCACCAAGAGACTCCAGTTGCAGCATCTTCGCCTGCATTTCACCGACGCTTTTTGCCATGACTTCAATGTTTTCACGCATGAAACGGTCTCGCTGGGCAAACTCATCCTTCACCACCAGTTTCACCAGCGACCCAATCACTGGCCAGCCCTCGCGTGCGCCTTTGACAAACACCCAGTGGTAGAGGCCCGCTGATATCAGCATCAAACCAAATGAAAGGCCAAGGAGGGCCAGGATGAGCTTGGTGCCGCTCAAATGAAAAGCGCGACTTTTAGCGAGCCACGTATCCGTGATAATCAATTGCACTGAGAACCCTCCACGCAAATATCAGGTCATGAACCGTCGAAATCACTCAATAACACTGCTGCAGGCCACGCAGGAGTCGCCGACGCTATCTCGTCTGGCAGACCTTGCAACCGAGTCATTTGCACGACTAAAAGCCATTGAAACACTTATTCCGGCAGCACTGCGATCTGCCGTCAGAGCAGGCCCCATTGAAGGAACTGTCTGGTGTCTGATACTTGACAACAACGCTGTTGCCGCAAAAGTCCGCCAGATCTTGCCCTCCCTGGAATCACATCTGAGAGCCAAGGGATGGGAAGTCAGCGCGATTCGACTTAAGGTTCAAACATCGCATCCTTCCAATTGAAGGATGCAGCAGTGCGCGAGAAATGGTGCCGATTATCGGATTCGAACTGATGACCTACCGCTTACAAGGCGGTTGCTCTACCAACTGAGCTAAATCGGCACGTCTCAAATTTTACATCAGCGATTGCACCTCAACGGCGCACGCCAAAGAAAATCCAATTATTTGATACGCGTTAGTGATGGCTTCCCCGCGCCCGACGGACGCGGCGCACCAGTCCCACCATCATCAGGCGGACTGACAACACTGGCCAAAGTGGTCGCCTTGGGCTCCACCGGATGCGCGCCGCGTGGCCCACCACCAGCGGTGGCTAACATTGGAAATGCCATGCCCTGACCATTTTCACGAGCGTAGATAGCCAACACCCGATCTACGGGCACCAGGATATCCCGGGCAACCCCTCCAAAACGGCCCTTGAACTCGATGAATTCATTACCGAGATTGAGGGAACTCGTCGCATCAAAACTGACATTCAACACGATTTCACCGTCTTTAACGAACTCGTTGGGAACCCGCACCGAATCATCGACGAGCACCGCAATAAACGGAGTAAAACCGTTGTCCGTGCACCACTCGTACAACGCCCGGATCAGATACGGGCGTGTTGAACTGGAGTCTCTTGCATCAATCATGGCAGGGTGCGAAAAAAATTACTTCCGCATCACTTTTTCCGACGGCGTCAATGCTTCGATATACGCAGGACGCGAGAATATCCGCTCGGCATACTTCAACAACGGCGCGGCATTCTTACTGAGATCGATGCCATAAAAATCAAGGCGCCAGAGCAACGGTGCAATAGCCACATCCAGCATGGAAAAATTATCACCCAGCATGTATTTGTTTTTCAGAAATACCGGGGCCAACTGGGTCAAACGATCACGAATATGGGCACGCGCTTTCTCAAGTGCCTTCTCATTGCCCTTGGAAGTCCGTGCTTCAAGAGTTGAAACATGCACAAAAAGTTCTTTTTCAAAGTTGAGCAAGAACAGTCGCACCCGCGCGCGGTCAACAGGATCACCAGGCATCAACTGGGGATGCGGAAAACGCTCGTCAATATATTCATTGATGATGTTCGACTCATAAAGAATCAGGTCACGTTCCACCAAAATGGGAACCTGTCCATAAGGATTCATGACGTTGATGTCCTCGGGCTTGTTGTACAAGTCCACATCGCGGATCTCGAAATCCATGCCTTTTTCAAACAAGACAAACCGGCAGCGGTGGGAAAAGGGGCAAGTTGTTCCTGAATACAGAACCATCATGGCGAAAGACTCCTAAAAATTAAAAAGAGTGGGTTGCTCAAAGCGAACCCACTCCGAAGCCATCAAGCTGCCTACCTCAGGGCAAGCAACCTGATCGCACAAGAACCTATTACTTGATGTCTTTCCAGTACGCCGCATTGAGACGCCACGCAAAGAATGTCATCACCAGCAAGAAGAGCATGACTCCAAAACCTACGCGGATCCGGTTGTTTTGGGCTGGTTCCGCCATCCATTGCATGTAGCTCACCAAGTCACCCACCGCCAAGTCGTATTGTGCTGGTGTCATGGTTCCAGGGGCCAATTGCTCCCAGCCCTTGAAGATGTGCACCTCGTGGCCGTGCTCAGTTATGGTTTCATACACAGGTGCCCGTTTTCCTTGCAACTCCCACAAGGCGTGTGGCATGCTCACATTGGGGAATGCCAAATTATTCCATCCGGTTGCTTTTGTGTCATCCGGGTAAAAAGTTCTCAAGTAGGTATAGATATAGTCAGAACCAGTTCCCATGCCGGCCGCTGAACGCGAACGCGCAATCACTGTCAAGTCAGGTGGATTGGCACCAAACCAAGCCTTGGCTTGACGTGGATCGATTGCCGACTTCATGGTTTCACCAACTTTTTCCGTCGTGAAGAGCAGATTGTCTTTAATCTGCTGCTCGGACAGCCCAATGTCTTTCAGGCGATTAAAGCGCATGAAAGCTGCAGAGTGGCAGTTTAAGCAGTAATTGACGAATAACTTAGCGCCATTTTGCAGGGCGGCCAAATCATTGGTTTTGTTCGGCGCCTTGTCCCAGGCGATGCCGCCGGTAGCGGCTTGGGCGCTCACCACAAAGCCCAGAGCCGCAATCAGAGTCAACAGTATTTTTTTCATGTGCGTAATCTCCGGCTCTCAGTGTGCAGTGAAATTGACACGGGTCGGCACCGGCTTGGTGTGACCCAAACGACTCCACCAAGGCATCAGGAGGAAAAATCCAAAATAGAACAAGGTGCCGACCTGCGACACTCGCTCTCCGATAGCCGAAGGTGGTTGCGTACCCAGATAAGCCAGGATGACGAAATTGATCACAAAAACACCGTACATGTATTTGTGCCAGTCTGGCCTGTAACGAATTGATTTGACCGCGCAGTTGTCCAGCCAAGGCAGGAAGAACAATATAACGACGGCGCCACCCATGGCGACCACACCCCAGAATTTTGCGTCAATCGAAAGCATCATCGCCACTACGACCGCAGCACCACCCAAAATCACACCTTTGAAGATGGCGGGCATCTTGAACTTGACGACGCTCAGCAGAGCCCCACCCAGCACGCAGGCAATCAGGACATACACCATTTCGCCGGTGATAGCACGCAACATGGAGTAGTACGGCGTGAAGTACCAGACCGGTGCAATGTGCAACGGTGTCTGCAGTGGATCAGCAGGTATGAAGTTGTTGTACTCCAGGAAATAGCCACCGAACTCCGGCGCAAAGAAAATGATGGCGGAGAAGACCATCAGGAACATGCATACAGCAAAAATATCATGCACCGAGTAATAAGGGTGAAACGGAATTCCGTCCAGAGGTACGCCGTCGGGTCCCTTGGTGGCCTTGATCTCGATTCCATCCGGGTTGTTGGAACCCACATCATGCAGGGCCATCAAGTGGGCAACCACCAAGCCCAGCAAAACCAGTGGCACAGCGATCACGTGGAAGCTGAAGAAGCGGTTCAACGTCGCGTCACCAACCACATAATCACCGCGGATCAGCAAAGCCAGATCCGGACCAACGAATGGCACGGCAGCAAACAGATTCACGATAACCTGCGCGCCCCAATAGCTCATCTGCCCCCACGGCAGCAAATAGCCCATGAAAGCTTCAGCCATCAAGCACAGGAAAATCGCGCAACCGAAGATCCACACCAATTCGCGCGGTTTACGGTAACTGCCATAAATCAAACCACGGTACATGTGGAGATAAACAACCACAAAGAACATGGACGCACCGGTGGAGTGCATATAGCGAATCAACCAGCCCCACGGCACATCCCGCATGATGTATTCAACCGAACCAAACGCCAAGGCGGCGTCAGGCTTGTAATGCATCACAAGGAAAATACCAGTCACGATCTGAATGACCAGAACCAACATGGCCAAAGAACCAAAGATATAGAAAAAATTGAAATTCTTGGGCGCGTAGTACTCCGACATGTGTACGCGGTAAGCGTCAAATGCCGTGGGCAAACGATTCTCAAACCAATTGGTGAGCTTCGCACCTGCCGACGCGTTGGGGGAAACTTCCTTGAAATCAGCCATGTCTATTTTCCTCAGGCTTTCTTGTCTTCACCGATCAGCACCTTGCTGTCGGACAGGTACATGTGCGGAGGCACCTCAAGGTTGTCTGGCGCGGGCTTGTTCTTGAAAACCCGTCCAGCCAAATCAAAGGTAGAACCATGGCAAGGGCACAGGAAGCCACCTAGCCAGTCGTTCGGCAATGAGGCCTGCGGGCCCGGCTGAAACTTGTCCGAAGGAGAGCATCCCAAGTGCGTGCAAATACCCACCGCAATGAAAAACTCTGGCTTGATTGAGCGACCTTCGTTTCGCGCATAGACGGGGGTAAATTCGTCAGGCTTGCGCTTGGACTCTGGGTCTGCCAACTGATTGGTGTCCTTGGAAAGCGAAGCCAGTTGCTCCGGCGTACGACGCAGAATCCACACGGGTTTGCCACGCCACTCCACAGTGACTTTCTCACCCGGCTTCAAACCGGAAATATCCACTTCTACCGCTGCGCCAGCCGCTTTGGCTCGCTCCGACGGTTGAAATGTACTGACAAAAGGCACAGCCACAGCGCCAACGCCAACCGCGCCAGCGCAGGTGGACGCGATCAACCAGGTTCGCTTACTGGAGTCGAACTTCTGGGTGTCGACAAGGGTTTCACTCATGAGAATCCTCAATGAACATCACTACTAGGGGAAGCCGTCATTGTAGCCGACGGGCAAAGTGTGGATTAATACCGCTGCGCCTGAGATCGCGCGCTTGACCGATGATTATTGTCAGAGATACTCGTGATCTTTCAACTTACAGGAGGATGTGACCATGGGAATGATGCAGGAATTTAAGGAATTTGCCGTTAAAGGCAATGTGATGGACCTAGCTGTAGGTGTCATCATTGGCGGCGCTTTTGGCAAGATTGTTGACTCGGTCGTTGCTGACCTGATCATGCCGGTGGTTGGCATGATCTTCGGCAAGCTCGATTTTTCAAATTTATTCGTGGTTCTGGGCCAAGTCCCGGCGGGTACGGGTGCAACGCTCGCTGATCTGAAAAAAGCCGGCGTTCCGGTGTTTGCCTACGGTAACTTCATTACGGTTGCGGTCAACTTTGCCATATTGGCGTTCATCATCTTCTTGATGATCAAACAGATGAACCGGTTGAAGAAAGAGGCTCCTGCTGCGCCAGCAGCACCGGTGGTCACTCCGGAAGATGTGATTTTGTTGCGCGAAATTCGCGATAGCCTGAAGAAATAAGCCACTTGGAGCTGATTACGAAACCCGCCGTTTTGCTACTGCGGGTTTTTTTATGCGTGCGCCCCGGCAGAAAGCGCACGCGCAACCCGGATCGCCTCCAGAAGACTGGACGCATCGGCGAGCCCAGATCCAGCTATATCAAACGCCGTTCCGTGGTCCGGACTGGTGCGCACCAGCGGCAAACCCAAGGTGACGTTGACGCCTTTTTCCACACCCAGGTATTTGACGGGTATCAACCCCTGATCGTGGTACATGGCTACCACCACATCGAATTCGCTGGCCACTCCAGGCTTCAGACGTGCGCGCATGAAAATCGTATCGGGCGCCCAGGGACCACTGACATCGCAGCCCTCCTGGCTCGCCGCATGGATCGCTGGGCTGATGATGTCGAGTTCTTCTCTGCCAAACAAGCCTCCTTCGCCCGCATGCGGGTTGAGTCCTGCCAGGGCAATGCGCGGCACCCGCCCCAGAATCCGTGACAAAGCGGCATGGGTAATTCGCACAGTCTGCAGGACGTTTTCGAAAGTCACTGCCTCAATCGCATCCCGCAATGACATATGGATACTCACCAGCACCGTCCGCAACTCGTCATTGGCCAGCATCATGCGGACGGGCACGTCTGATACGGACTTTCCCAGGTGGCGCGCCGCCCGGTCCTGCAACATCTCTGTATGGCCGGGAAACCGGTCATAAGGGTCGCCAGCAGCTGAGAGCGCCTCCTTATGCAGAGGAGCCGTCACGATGGCGCACACCTGCCGACTGAGCGCGGCGTCTGCCCCCCAGAGGACACATTGCCCGGCAAAGGCACCCGCAACCTTGCTGACCCTTCCCCAACCCACTGGCGCCAGCGCCTCTGCGACCTGCAGAACTGCAATGCAGTGGGGCGGTACATCCATCGCCTGTGCGGGAGACGTGATCACCGCCACAGGCAGTGCAATTTGACCGGCTCGCACGACAACGCTTGCCGCGCGGCGCATGGTGCCGACATCACCCGCAACAAAACACCCGCGCAACAGTGCCGGCTGTTCGCGAAAAGCCTTCGCAATAATTTCCGGGCCGATTCCTGCCGCATCGCCCATGGTGATGGCTAGCGGCTCCAAGCTGTCGATTTCTTGTTTCATGGTGCGTTGCAAGTCACCCCGCTCAGGCGGGGTTGTCAATATCAATGAAAGTGTGCTCCAGCCCGAACCGTTCGGCAACATGGGCAGCGACCGCGGGGGCGCCATATCGCTCCGTGGCATGGTGCCCGCAAGCAAGAAACGAGACGCCACACTCCCTAGCGAGATGGGCTTGGGGTTCGGAAATCTCTCCGGTGATGAACGCGTCCGCGCCAGCGGCGATGGCAGCCTCAAAATAGTTTTGCGCCCCCCCGGTACACCAAGCGACGCGCCGCACCGGACCCGACTTTCCCGGCACCAGGAGTACGGATCGACCCAAGACTCGCTCTACGTGACCCGCAAGCGCCTGCGCATCGGCAAATGCAGGCTCGACTTCTCCCGCGGAATCAGCCAAACCAGCCATCGCCGGCACCCCCAGCCAGCCCAATTCCTGCTCTCCAAACCGCCCTGTCGGCTGCAATCCCAACAGGATTCCCAGCTGCGCGTTATTGCCCATTTCCGGGTGTGCATCCAGCGGCAAATGGTAAGCAAAGAGATTGATGTTGTTCGCCAGCAAAAGCGCCAGTCGCTTGCGCAGCCATCCAGTCACCCGGCCGTCATATCCCCGCCAGAACAGTCCGTGGTGCACAAAAATCGTGTCCGCTCCGGCCGCTATAGCGGATTCAATCAGGGACAGGCTGGCGGTCACGCCGGAGACGATCTTTCTCACCTGCTGGACACCCTCGACCTGCAAGCCGTTGGGGCAATAGTCTTTGAAACGCTCGGGTTGAAGCAAAGCATCCAACGAGACCTGCAATTCCTGGCGATCAATCATGGGTAGTGGCCTTCGCATCATCGGAGAAGTCAAGGGAGTCGGCCATGGTCGCCGCCGCCATAGGTGCCGGTTCGAGACTGCTGTCACAACCCACGCCCGCTGCAATCCACCGTAACGCGAGACTACGCAGCAATGGTGCCGTCGGTCTTGCCAGCCAGCGCAGGGCGTGTGGCAGAGAACGCTCCAGAGTCTCCTGCGGGGTGACTATTGCGCCACACCGGTATTGGTGGCTCGCCTCTTGCCAGTGCAGCGCCCTGCAAGCGCCTCTGCGCTGACCCGACAGCATCACGCCCAACGGGCAGGGCTCAGCAAGGCAGCAAACGCCGCATCCGTTGCATGCAGCGCCCTCCAGCGGTTTTGTGGGCGCCTGTGGCTGGATATGAATGATGGTTGGGTAGCTGGCCATGTAAGACCTGCAAATGTACCGCGGCAAGCCATGCCGCCTACAATTTCGCTAACGGTTGCAAACTGTGCATGCAGCCCCATCTGGAAATCCAATGAAAAGACTCTGGCTGCTTTTTTCCCAAACCGCTACGGTGCTGTTGGCGGCGTACTTTGTCGTCGCCACGCTCAAACCCCAATGGGTCGGGCACAACACCTCGCTATCTGGCGCCATTGCGCTCATTGAAGCGCCCGCCGTAAATCCCGGCGACGTGCCTCCGGGCAGTTATCGCATCGCAGCGCAGAAGGCCTCCTCCGCGGTGGTGAGCATTAACACCAGCAAGGCCGCGCGCAAGAACCCCAATAGCAATGACCCCTGGTTCAAGTTTTTCTTCGGAGAACAAGGAAACGAACCCCAGGCAGGCTTGGGCAGCGGCGTGATCGTGAGCCCTAGCGGCTATATCCTGACCAACAACCATGTGGTTGATGGTGCTGACGAAATCGAAGTCGTGCTGAACGACAGCCGAAGTGCCCGCGCCAAGATCATTGGCACCGATCCAGACACGGACCTGGCCATTCTCAAAATTGAACTCGACAAGCTCCCGGTCATCGTGCTGGGTAATTCGGACGCCGCGCAGGTGGGAGACCGGGTTTTGGCCATTGGAAACCCCTTTGGCGTGGGTCAAACCGTCACCAGTGGCATCGTCAGTGCGTTGGGCCGCAACCAGCTGGGAATCAACACATTCGAAAATTTCATTCAGACCGATGCCGCTATCAACCCTGGTAACTCCGGCGGTGCGCTGGTCGATATCAATGGCAACCTGTTGGGAATCAACACCGCCATTTACTCGCGTTCAGGCGGCAATATGGGCATTGGCTTCGCCATTCCGGTGTCCACCGCCAAACTGGTGTTGGAGGGAATTGTGAAAGACGGACAAATCACCCGCGGCTGGATTGGCGTGGAGCCCAACGACTTGTCACCCGAGCTGGCAGAAACGTTTGACGTCAAGACCAAGCGCGGTGTCATCATTACCGGCGTGCTCCAGAACGGCCCTGCGGCCCAGGCTGGTATTCGCCCAGGAGATGTCATCGTTCAGATTGCGAACCAGCCGGTTGTCGATGTAACCCAGTTGCTGGCGCAGGTTTCAGCGCTCAAGCCGGGAACGCCTTCGCGCTTTTCCATTGAGCGCAAGAACCAGCCCCTGGAACTGGAGGTCACCCCCGGCGTGCGTCCGAAACCCCGGCAGGTCGATCGTTAACTATTATTTTCATAGCACCCCAGCCATATCCAGCGGGGGCTCGCGGCATTTATCTTCCGCGTGGCTAGAACCGACTAGGGCTGACCAGCCGGCGCCTCTTCCGGTGGCGCCTGTGTGTGTTTGATGAAGATCTGCGCGGACCAGATGCCAATTTCATACAAAAGGCACATGGGCACCAGCAGGGCCAGCATGGACACCGGATCAGGTGGCGTCACCACTCCGGCAACGGCTGCTGCACCCACCACGAAATAGGCACGATATGACTTCAATTGGGCCACTGTCACCAGATTCATGCGCGCCAAAATCACCACGGCAATAGGCACCTCGAATGCCACGCCAAAGGCGATGAACATCGTGATCACGAAGTCCAGATACGCATCAATATCCGGACTGACAGCCACGGATGAAGGTGCCATCCGCTGAATGGCCGGAAAAGCCTGCCCAAAAACAAAGAAGTAGCAAAAAGCCGCTCCGGTGTAAAACAACAGCGTACTGGCAACCACCAGCGGCATGACCAGCTTCTTTTCATGCTTGTACAAACCGGGCGCCACAAAAGCCCAAACCTGGTACAGCACCCAAGGAAGCGCCAAGCCAAAAGCGGCCAGAACGGTTACCTTGATAGGCACCAGAAACGGTGACACGACGCCCACCGCAATCATGCGGGAACCTTCGGGTAAGGATTTGACCAATGGCATGGCCATCAGGTCATACAAATGCGAAGGGCCGGGGAAAAACGCCAGCACGGCAAAGATGGCACCAACACCGTATATGCAATACAGCAAACGGTCGCGCAACTCCATCAGGTGATGAACGAATGGTTGCTCTGTTCCGCCGAGGTCGTCTGGGGGAGTTTTGTTATCGGCCATCAGTTCATTTTTTGAGGGCGGAACCGGGCAACGCGTGCGGCACCCGATAGCGCCTTGGTACGCACACCCGCGCGCGCCTTGTACCAGTGAGGGGTTGCCCCCTGTTTCAGACGCCAGTTCTTTTTGGGATGCCGGTATTGCGGGACGCCGAGCGAAGAATCGCCCAACGAGGGAGTCGATGCGGTATCGGTCGCCTCGGCCCAGCTTTTCTCGAAATCACTGGCGCTGGTCTGGATGGAGTTCTCCACATCCCGCGCCGCGCTTTCGACGGTGTCTTTCATCTTCCGGAGCTCATCGAGCTCCATGGATCGGCTGACCTCGGCTTTGACGTCCGCCAGATAGCCCCGTGCACGACCCATCAGCGTGCCGATCGTACGTGCCAGCCCGGGCAGACGCTCCGGGCCAATCACAACGAGAGCAATAGCGCCAATGATGGCGATCTTGGTGACGCCGATGTCAAGCATGGAGAAGCTCTGTCAGAACGGACTGCAACGGGAAACCGTGATCAGCTCTTGATTTTTGCTTCAACATCAATCGTGGATTTGGCATCCGTTTTTTCAGACGTCACGATGGCCGTAGGAGGCGTCTCGGCGGTTTTTTCCGCAGTAGTACTACCGTCCTTCATGCCGTCCTTGAACCCCTTGACGGCGCCGCCCAGGTCAGATCCGATGTTCCGGAGTTTTTTGGTTCCGAAGATCACGATGATGATGACCAGAAAAATAATCAGATGCGTAGTAGAAAAGCCCATGGCTAACTCCTTGGTAATAACAACATTTTAGACCCTCACCCGCGCAGCCACGGACGCGGCCCGCCCATCACGTGAAAGTGCAGATGGTTCACTTCCTGTCCGCCTTCGGCTCCCGTATTGGTCACCATTCGAAATCCGCCCTCGGGGTACGGATTGCAGCCTTCCTGCAGCGCCAGCTTTGGCACCAGCGCCATCATGCGCCCCATCAACCCCACGTGCTCCGCACTGACTTGCGCCATGGACGGGAGGTGCAACTTGGGAATAATCAGGAAATGCACCGGCGCCCAAGGGTGGATATCATGAAAAGCAAAAAGTTCATCATCTTCGTACACAACGCGCGACGGAATCTTGCCGGCGGCGATCTTGCAGAACAGGCAATCGCTGGAGTGATCGCTCGCTTGGTCCTTTACCGGTGCATTCATGCCGCAGTCTCCATGGGCAGTCCTTTGTTCATCGCAACCATGCCACTCACAATACGGTAGAGGAACCAGACAGAAATCACCGTCCAGGCAATCCACCCCGGCACGAACAACAAAAGCCACAAAGGCGCGGTCACCAGATACAGCGCACCGGCGATCAACACGGTGCGAATACGCCACCGGAAATGCGACGCATGCCACGTGCCCTCGGCCTCGGAGCGCTTCACCAGATCGATGACGAGCGCCACGATCAATAACATCGGGCCAAACTGGCCACCTGGAACCAATGCGCCTATGGCTACGATCAAATGCAGCACATAGCTGATGGTGCCCACCGTATTGAGCGACTTTAATTTTTCAAGATTGGTCTGATCGTCGTTCATTTGGAGTCCTCTTCGCGCGCCAGCACCTTGCGCATGGCTTTTTCTTCAATGCCGCTGGTGCCTTCACGGCGCTCCAGTTCAGAAACCACATCCCCCGGTGTCAGCCCGTAATGCGCTAGTGCGATCATGCAGTGAAACCACAAATCGGCCACTTCGCCCACCAGTTTGGCCTTGTCTCCACCGTGGTCGGCGTCTTTGGCCGCCATGACGACTTCGGTCGCTTCCTCGCCAATCTTCTTCAGAAAAGCGTCCGGGCCTTTGTGCAACAGGCGCGCGACATAGCTGGTAGCCGGGTCACCGCCGTTGACGACCTTGCGCGTCTCGATGACGGCGGCCAGACGCGCCAGCGCGTCGGATGAGTTCACAGTAGATGTCATGGGCCTATTTGTAGATGCTTTGCGGGTCTTTCAAGACCGGGTCGACACTTTGCCAGACTCCATCTTTCAAAACGCTGAAGAAACAGCTGTGGCGCCCGGTGTGGCACGCAATTCCAGGCTCGTGCCCCAACTGGGTCACCTTGAGCAAAATCACGTCGTTATCGCAGTCCACGCGGATTTCATGCACCGTCTGCACGTGGCCGGACTCTTCGCCCTTGAACCACAGTTTGCCCCGCGAACGGCTGAAATACACCGCGCGACCCAGCTCGGCCGTCTTTTGCAGGGCTTCGCGGTTCATCCACGCAAACATCAGCACGTCGTTCGTGCCTTGCTCTTGGGCGATCACCGGCACCAGGCCTTTGTCGTCCCATCGAATGTTGTTCAGCCAGTTCATCGGAGAATTGTCGGTGATTTGGAGTTGCTATTGAATCGATAGCTGCTTGCGCAGCATCCACGGGGGCTAGAGCCCTAAAACACCTTACATTCGCACCGGAATGCCGCGCTGTGCCATGCAGGCCTTGGCCTGACCCACCGTGAATTCACCGTAGTGGAAGATGCTGGCGGCCAACACGGCGTCGGCGCCACCCAGGGTGATGCCATTGGCCAAGTCTTCGAGCGTGCCCACACCGCCGGAGGCAATGACCGGCACACTGATCGCATCACTCACCGCGCGGGTTAACGCCAGGTCGAAGCCGGATTTGGTGCCATCGCGGTCCATGCTGGTCAGCAGAATCTCGCCTGCGCCCCGGCGCGCCATCTCAGTGGCCCAGGCCACGGCATCCAGCCCGGTGTTTTTGCGCCCGCCATGGCTGTAGACGTCCCATCCCTCTCCGCGCGCCATCATGTCATCGCCAAAGCGGCGTTTGGCGTCAATGGCCACCACAATGCATTGCGCGCCATATTTGGCAGATGCATCTTCAATGACCTGCGGGTTGGAAATGGCCGCTGAATTGAAACTCACCTTGTCCGCTCCGGCGTTGAGCAGGCGACGCACATCGGCCACTTCACGCACACCGCCACCGACAGTGAGGGGAATGAACACCTGCGAAGCCACGGCCTCGATGATGTGCAATATCAGGTCGCGCCCGTCGCTGGTGGCGGTAATGTCCAGAAAGGTGAGTTCGTCGGCGCCCTGCGCGTTGTAGCGCGCCGCAATTTCCACCGGATCTCCGGCATCACGCAGCTCGACAAAGTTGACGCCTTTGACCACGCGGCCACCGGTCACATCCAGACAGGGAATAATTCTTTTGGCCAGCATCAGCCGTTCAATTCATCAGCCCGCTCTTGCGCAGCGACAAAATCCAGATCACCGCTGTAAATCGCGCGGCCGCAAATGACGCCTTGCACACCGTCGTCTTCGACGGCGCACAGGGCTTCGATGTCGGCCATATTGCTCAAACCACCGGATGCAATCACCGGAATGGTGAGCGCCTGGGCCAGCTTGACCGTGGCTTCGACATTGATGCCGCTGAGCATGCCGTCGCGTCCAATATCGGTATAGATGATGGACTCGACGCCGTAGTCTTCAAACTTTTTGCCGAGGTCGATGACATCGTGCCGGGTAAGTTTGCTCCAGCCATCGGTCGCCACTTTTCCATCGCGTGCGTCCAGACCCACGATGATGTGGCCGCCAAACGCGGTGCACGCGTCCTGCAAAAAACCGGGATTCTTAACCGCCGCCGTGCCGATGATGACGTAGCGCAGGCCGGCGTCCAGATAGCGCTCGATGGTGTCCAGGTCACGGATACCGCCACCCAGCTGCACGTCCACCTCGCTGCCCACCGCCTTGAGAATCTTGCGAATGGCCATTTCGTTCTTGGGGTGCCCCGCGAATGCGCCATTCAGGTCCACCAGGTGCAGTCTGCGCGCACCCTTGTCCACCCAACTGCGGGCCATGACGCCCGGGTCTTCGCCAAAGGTGGTGGATTGGTCCATATCGCCCTGTTTGAGGCGCACACAGTGACCGTCTTTTAAATCGATAGCGGGGATGAGAAGCATGGTGTCAGCGAGAACCGATAGGTTTCAGGGTTTCCAGTGGAGGAAGTTGCGGTAGAGAGCCAGACCGTGGTCGGCACTTTTTTCGGGGTGAAACTGGGTAGCGAAAATATTATCGCGCGCAATGGCGGCAGAAAAACGCGCGCCGTAGTCGGACTCGCCGACGCTGTGGCGTGCATCTGACGGTCGGGCGTAGTAACTGTGCACAAAATAGAAGTAGCTGCCGTCCGGCACATCACCCCACACGGGGTGTCTTGCTGTGCCCTGGCCCGCCTGGTAGACCTGATTCCAACCCATTTGCGGCACCTTGTAGCGGCTGCCGTCGGGCTGCATCTGGCCCTGCAAATCAAATTTGACCACCTCGCCGGGTATCAGACCCAAGCACGGTGTGTCCAACTCTTCGCTGTGGTCCAGCAGCATTTGCATGCCCACACACACCCCCATCAGGGGTTTGTGGGCGGCGGCATGCATGACGGCACCGAACATGCCGGACTCATGCAACTCGTGCATGCAATCACGCATGCCACCTTGACCGGGCAGCACCACCCGATCGGCGGACATGACCTCGGCCGGGGTACGGGCCCAGACCACCTCGACGCCAGCGTCGGCCGCCACATGCATCACGGCCTGGGTGACTGAGCGCAAATTGCCCATGCCGTAGTCCACAACCGCCACCTTTTTCATGCTACAAATTTCATAGCGGCTTGCGCATCATTAATGGGGGCTGGACACATGATTCGTATCATAACGTTACAGAGAGCCTTTGGTGGAGGGGATGGTACCCAACGCGCGCGGGTCCAGCTCCAGTGCAGCGCGCAACGCACGGGCAAAGGCCTTGAAGACGGTTTCCGCCTGGTGGTGGGCGTTTTCGCCCTTGAGGTTGTCAATGTGCAGCGTCACAAAGGCGTGGTTCACAAAGCCCTGGAAAAACTCGTGCACCAGCTGGGTGTCCAGGGCGCCGATCATGCCGCTCTTGAACGGCACGTCCATCACCAAACCTGGGCGACCCGAAAAGTCGATCACCACGCGTGACAATGCTTCATCCAGCGGCACGTAGGCGTGGCCGTAGCGACGGATACCTTTCTTGTCGCCAATGGCCTGGTGCACGGCCTGGCCGAGGGTGATGCCCACGTCTTCCACGGTGTGGTGGCCGTCAATGTGCAAATCGCCCTCAGCTTCAATGTCGAGGTCGATCAGGCCATGGCGGGCAATCTGGTCCAGCATGTGGTCGAAAAAGCCAATGCCGGTGGACAGGCGGGCCTGGCCAGTGCCATCCAGATTGACCTTGACGCGAATGCGCGTCTCGGCGGTGTTGCGGTTGACCTCCGCCACGCGGGGGGTTGCGATCACAGGCACTTCGGTCAGCGGGTAGTTCGTCATAGAGATTCTTTCAGGGCGGTGAGCAACTGCAGGTTTTCGTCGGCGGTACCGACCGTCAGGCGCAAACAGTTGGCCAGCAATGGGTGCATTTTAGAAACGTTCTTGACCAGAATGCCGCGCGCCTTGAGCCCGTCGAACACTTTTTGGGCTTTTTCGCCCCCGTCGTCACCCTTTGCCAGGATGCGGACGAGGATCATATTGGCATCGCTGTCCCACGCCTTGACCTCGGGCATGGTGCGCAGCACTATCAAAAGCATAGCGCGCTGCGCCCGTATTTGCTCGGCTTGCGCGGCAAACACGTCCTGATGCGCCAGCGCAAATAGTGCGCATTCGTAGTTGAGCACGCTGATGTTGTAGGGCGGGCGCACCTTGTCCACCTGGGCGATCAGCTCTTGGTTGCCCATCATGTAACCAATGCGCACGCCCGCCAGACCGAACTTGCTCATGGTGCGCATCAGCAGCACATGGGCGTTATCCGCTGGGTTGGCGCGGATCACGTCCAGGTAGGTGCGGCTGGAAAACGGCTGATACGCCTCGTCCACCGCCACAATGCTGCCCGCGGCACCCGCTGCGGCAATCACACGCGCCATGGCGCCGGCGTCCCACAGGTTAGCCGTGGGGTTGTTGGGGTAAGCCAGATAAACGATCGCGGGCTGGTGCTCGGCAATGGCGGCCACCATGGCGGCCTCATCCAGCGCGAAGTCTTCCGTCAAAGGCACGCCGACAAAATCGAGCCCCTGCAATTGCGCGCTCATGGCGTACATCACAAAACCGGGCACTGGTGCCAAAACCACCGGTTTTTTGCCGCCGGGTGCCGCGGGCACGTCGCAGGCCAAGGCCAGCAGGCTGATCAGCTCATCCGAACCGTTGCCCAGCATGATGTCAAAGCCCGCGGGCATGTTGGCATGGGCTGCCAGCGCGCGGCGCAGGTCGTTTACCCGGCCATCGGGGTAGCGGTTGAAGGCCAGTGCGCCCAGACGCTTACCCAACTCTTCTTGCAACTCGGGGGGCAGGCGGTGCGGATTTTCCATCGCATCGAGCTTGACCATGCCAGCGGAGTCTTGCACCGCGTAGGCGTGCATGGACTGCACGTCCTGGCGGATGCGGCGCTGGATCAAGGCGCTCACAGTGGAATCCGCACCAGGAGAAGATGTGTTGCCAGTCGTCATGTGGATAGTCTTGTTTTAGTCTGCCAGCGCCAGCTCGGCAGGCGTGATGAGAAAGGGGTTGAGCAGGGTGACGCTGTCAATCTGCTGCGGGGGCAGCGCTGTGGTGAGCACATGGCTGGCACCGCTTTGCGCGGCCGATGCCACCATCAGCGCGTCCCAGTAGGGCAGTCCGAAGCGGGCTTCCACGCCCCAAGCGGTTTCCAGTGTGCGTTGGTCCACCTGCCAGGGTTGCCACAGTTGCAGGCGGCGCAGCTTGGCGCGCGCATCACCTTGCGGCATGCCAAAGATTTGGGTCGCCGCCACGTAGTAGGCATTGAGTACCTGTGTGCTCACCCGCCCTGCCCTGTGCTGCCACAAGGCTTGCATCCATTCGCGGGCGCGAATCTGGGCAGTGGCGTCATGCGCGTCATCTGCTGCCAGCAGCACACCGGTGTCCACAAAAACAAGGGGGCCAGAAGCCTGCAGCGCACTAGCCATTGGCAGGCTCCCGCGGCGGGTAGGCCCGGCCACCCGAATCAAACCCCGAGGTATCTGCCACCCATTCGCGCTGCGCGCGGGCAAAGGCATCGTCAAATTGCATCTTGTCGGTGAGCATCTCTCCCACCAGCCGCGACACGCTGGTGTTGCGCTTGGCCGCTTCAATACGCACCCACTCAAGCGTGGCGTCTTCGACGGTGATGGTGACATTTTTCATCTTGATTGCAGTTTACACGAAATTCGTGTTGCACGAAGTTCGTGGCATACACTTTAATCCCAGCACAATTGATTAAAGAATGCTTTAATTAAAGTCGGCGACATTCAATAACCCTTTAAACCATGCAACGAACCACTGGCTCCACCATCACTTGCACCACCCTGGGTGAATTGGTCCGCGCATTTGTACCCTACCCTTTGCCGCCCTCCAATCCGGTGCTCGCACCGGAGGCCTTTGCAACGCTGAACCATCAGGCCGAGGTAGCACTGGCGCGCTTGTCCGGGGTGACCGGTCTGGTGCCATCCGTCGAATGGCTGCTTTACAGCGCTATCCGCAAGGAAGCACTACTGACTTCTCAAATTGAAGGGACACAAGCAACGCTGACCGACCTGTTTGACAACGAAGCTGGCTTCACCATCAGCAACACCGACGACGTGGAAGAAGTCACCAACTACTTGCGCGCCTTTCGTATCGTGCAAGACAATTTGCGTGACCCCAAGGGCTTGCCGATTAGCACACGCCTGCTGTGCGAAGCCCACCGCCTGTTGCTCAGTGGTGCGCGTGGCGCTGGCAAACAACCGGGCGAATTGCGACGCTCGCAAAACTGGATCGGTGGCACTCGCCCCGGCAATGCAGTCTTTGTGCCACCGCCGGCAGAAAACGTCGCGGCGCTGCTGGGCCAAGTGGAGCAATTTATCCACGACCCAACTTCGCCCCTGCCCCCGCTGGTAAAGATCGCGCTGGTCCACGCCCAGTTCGAAACCATTCACCCGTTTCTGGAGGCTATGTCACAGTTAAATGTGGAAATTTCCCAAGAGCCATGGCCAGGACGGCTTCCCGAGAGTTGGCGTGGTGGTTGTCCAGGGAACGAAACCAGCCCAGGTAATTGTCTAGGTA
>NZ_JBWMBC010000015.1:1360-36570 GCF_056521285.1 Rhodoferax sp. GT1R46 | reverse complement strand
GCGCAACAGCATGATTGGCGAGTTGCTGCCACATCGCTGGACGCCGCCAACCGCGTCACCCTGACTGTCACCACCACTGCAGGGCCGCGGTCAATATGGGTTTGCCGCGCGCTTACAAACATCCTCAGCCTCCTTACTTTGGTTAATCAAAGTTGCACTTCGTGCTTGAATCCGCCTTTTTTGTATTTAATGAATAAATGAATTTATCATGGTAGCAAATCAAGAGTCACAGGCTGATTTGATGATATTTTTCTTTTTGCTACTTGGCCAACAACTTTGTCAAGAAATTTTGGTGGCAAACCATGCCCAGGCTTAATACTCCTAATTGCATCGCTAGTAATAATCTCACAAATTTGTATATCTTTTGCGAAGTAAAGTGACCGCCTAAATATTACATTCCTTTGCTCACTGCTTTTTCTTTCATAGTCAATTGCGCCGAGTGCTTGCCAGGCGGTTTTAGTATCACGGCATAGCGCAGCTAATTCAGCCGGTTCCAAAGAAAAACTATCATCCGGCCCGCCACCGCTGCGGTGCGGTCAAGCGTGAAGTGTTTTTCAATGATCGACGCGTCCATAGCAACGCTGGTGATGGCGGTGGTGTTGTCTAGGGTGTGGTCTGACAAGCCTGTGACCAAGCCAAAGCGTTGGATCATGTGAGGAATAGTGCGCAGGTTGTAGTCTTCTGCGGGTGCGGGGTAGCCACTGCCGCAGTGCAACACAGCCAGCTCTTTGCAGCCGCCTGCGCGGGCAGCGTCGATGGCCTTTTGTATTTCATCCGCATCGGCCATGCCGGTAGAGATGATCATGGGCTTGCCTGTACTGGCCACGTATTTGGTCAGTGCGGGGTCAACAGCTTCAAAGGACGCAATTTTGTAGGCCGGAGCGTTCAGATCTTCCAGCAGGTCAACGGCGGTATTGTCAAAGGGCGAGCTGAAGATGGCAATGCCCAGTTTACGGGCAAGTTCAAAAAGCGGTTTATGCCATTCCCACGGCAGGTGGGCTTCTTGGTACAAGTCATAAAGCGTACGGCCGTCCCACAGGCCGCCGTGGATGCCAAAGTCTTCAGAGTCGCAGTTCAGCGTGATGGTGTCAGGACGATAGGTTTGCAGCTTGACGGCATCGGCCCCCCGCTTTTTTGGCTGCTTCGATGATTTTGAACGCGGTTCCAATATGGCTGTTTTGGTTGGCAGACATTTCGGCGATGACGTAGGGCAGCATTTCTGCCCCAACGACGCGCCCTTCAATAGTTATAGTTTCAGGCATCAGGCTTTTTCCAAACGGATAACGTATTTGTGACCATGCAATTCAAAGAATGCGGGAAATCTACCAGGGTCACAAACCCGGATCAGATCAAATTGCTCTTCAATAGTTTTTTTGGGATCAACGTGGCTGTTGGAGGGGCTGCGCTTGGGATGGTTGCCGAACACTTTCAAAACGGCAACAACCCTGCTTTTTCGCTTCAGCTTTGGTTTTAACCCAAAAAATTCATCAGGAAATGAGCGCCTGCCCAATTTGCAGCATGGCAGGCTGCAAACCGTCGCATTGGCGCGTCCACATCGTTCTCAACATGGCGTGCAGGTTGTCCGCGAATGCAGCATGTCGGCCAAGGTCGGATTGACTGAATCGATCACGCAGGCTTTGACGAATGGCCGCGAGTTCGGGGATGTGTTCGCTCCAATAAAGGCCCTTGGCCAAATAGTCCTCGATACTGGTAGCAATAAAGTCATCCAGCCCCAGATGGTGCAAGGTGCTGGCACCAAAGCGGCTTGCCGGGCTTTCTCCAGCGAGTGATAAAGACGGTACTCCCATCCATGCCGCGTGGGCAGTTGTGGCGCCACCACCATAGGGGAATGTGTCCAAGCAAAAATCAACCTGGTGGTGGAGTGTCAAATACTCTTGCAAATTGGCGCGCGGGAAAAACGTCAGGCGGTCTGGGGCAATGCCTTCATCAGCAAAACGATGGAATAGCTCCAATTGGCTTTCTGTCGGAATGCCGCCAAAAACCATCATTGCATCGGGAATGTTCCGCAGCAACATGGACCACAGCACAACAACCGATGGATTGAGTTTGTTGGTGCGGTTGAAGCTTCCAAAAGTAATGTACCCATTGACTAGTGCGGGCAGGGCATTTACGAGCGGCGCATGCGGGCTTGGTTTGAACGTGACGGCCGACGGGATGTAGGCAGGTTTTTCACATAGCTGCCAATCCAGGTCGCCCGGCGGGATCCAAAATGTGTCGCACAAATAGTAGTCCATGGCTGAAAGGCCACTGGTCCCCAAATAGCCAAGCCAACTCACCTGAATGGGGGCCGGTTTTCGTGCGAATGTGAGCAAACGGTTGTGTGCGGTGTGGCCTGAGAGATCGAACAAAATATCAATGCCATCTGCACGAATGCGGTTCGCTAAATCGCCGTCGGTCAGGTCGGCCACGCAGTGCCAGTACGCAAAACTGTTGCGCATGCGCTTGGTAACTGCATCATCATAAATATGGTTGTAATACGCGTGCAGGACAAGATCGGGCTTTTGAGCCAGGAATTCAAACGCGGGCTCAAAAAAGTTGGCCAGTGCATGGTCATAGAGATCTCCCGACACAAAACCAATATGAATCACCCTGGTGGGGTCCATGGCATTTGTGTGTGGCGGCCAGTCTTTTTGCAAGGCGGGCTCGAATTTTTGCCCAAACGCCCGGTGCTCTGCGTGCAATTGATCGGGCGTTGTGTGAACGTCAAGGCTCAGGCAATACAGGAAATTGCTGTGTGCAGCAGCCCAGTCCGGCTTCAGCTGCAATGCTTTGTGAAAGGTTTGCTGTGCCTCGCTGCTGTGGCCCTGGTCTTTGAGCGTGATGGCCAAGTTGTTGTAGGCCTCGGCCCAGTCCAGCTTAAGCGCCAGCGCTTGCTGGTAGCTGGCAATTGACTCGGTGTACTTCCCCTGCGCATGAAGGGCATTGCCGAGGTTGTTGTGCGCGCGCGCCATGTTGGGTTGCAGCGTGACGGCTTGCCGACAGTACAGTTCGGCCTGCGGGAATAACCCCATGGTTTTGAAGATATTGCCGATATTGTTGTACGCATTGGGGTTATTGGGCTGCAACCCAATGGCGTGAATGTAGCTTTTGACAGACTCATCCAGCATACCTTGCTGATGGTATTCGGCGGCAAGGTTGAAGTGCGCTTCGTAGTCGTCAGGGCGTGCTTCTGCGGTGGCTTTGTGTGTCGCCAAGGCCTCGTCCAAGCGTCCTAGGTGGTGCAGTGTGGAGCCATGAATCTTCCTTGCCAACCCGTGCTGCGGATACTTTTCGATCAACTCTTTGGCCAGTAACTCGGCCCTTGCGTACTCCATGTGTCCAAACAGTCGGTTTAGTGTGCGCAGGTCTTTGACGGGCGGATCGATGCATGTGACGGGCTGGTTAACCACAACATGGCTCGTAATTTCATCGGCGGTCAGCGCCGTAGGTGGCACATCCGCGCACCAGCGTAGCCACATGGCTCGCAACATCGCTTCAAAATCATCCGCAAACGCTTGGTATTGCCCGAGGGGTGACGCTTCAAAGCGCGTGCGCAGGGTTTGTCGAATACCTGCAAGCTCTGCTGTGTGCTCTGCCCAATAGGTGCCTTTGGCGATGAACTCGTCCTCGCTGGTCGCAATAAACGTGTCCAAATCGAGGTGGTGCATTTCGGTGGCACCAAAGCGGCTGGCGGGTGTTTCTCCGGCCAGGGATAAGGTTGGCACACCCATCCATGCGGCATGGGCAGTCGTTGCGCCACCGCCAAATGGGAACGTGTCCAGGCAAAAATCCACCTTGTGGTGGAGTGCAAGGTAATCGGTCTGTGACATCCGCCCAAAAAAAGTCAGGCGGGTATTGGAGATTCCCTCATGCTCAAATAACTTCGCAATATTGTCTTGGTGCTCCTGCGGTATGGCCCCAAGAACCATTTTTGAGTCAGGGAACCGCTTCAGCAGCGTCGACCATGTGCGAACGACGGGGGGGTTAATCTTATTTTGACGGTTAAAGCTACCAAAAGTGACGTATCTATTGCTTAGCGCTGGCAGCGGGTTGACCGGTGGCGAGAAGTGGTTCGGCTCAAAGGCCACCACGGCGGGCAGGTAGGCCAGCTTCTCGGTAAATTGCCAGTCCAGTTTGCCGGGAGGTATCCAATAGGAATCCGCAACGTAATAGTCCATGGCGCGAAGGCCGGTCGTTCCAAGGTAGCCTAACCAACTCATTTGAACGGGTGCGGGTTTTTGTGCAAATGCCGGCAATCGATTCAATACGGTGTGGCCGTTTAAGTCAACGAGGATGTCGATGCCATCGTCGCGAATTTTTGCGGCCAATTCGTCGTCACTGAGTTCGCTGACGGCGTGCCAGTTACGCAAAAAGTCTCGCAACCGGTTTGTCACCAAGTCCGATTGCGTGTTGTTGTAATAGATGTAGATGGACAGTTCTTGCTTGTCGATCAAATGTCCAAACAGGGGTTCAAAATAGTTTGCCAATGCGTGGTCGTAGAGGTCTGCGGTGACAAAACCAACCTTTAACGCGCGGGTAGCTTCTTTGGAGTTTGTATGAGGCAGGCGCTTGGTACCCACCATGGCCTCCAACTGTTCGCCAAATGCACGATGCTCGGCAAAAAGCTGTTGCGGTCCAATTTCAGCATCGAGACTCATGAGGTGAAGCAAATCACTGTGGATAAACTTCATTGCCGGGTCAATGTCCAGTGCCGCCCGATAGCTCTCATGGGCGTTGTGCAGTTTGTTTTGCAATTCCAGCGCGTTGCCTAACCGGATGTGGGTCAGTGCGTTATCCGGGTCGGCCTCCAACGCCCGCCGGAAAAAGGTTTCGGCTTGCGCGTGTTTGCCTTGGTGGCGCAGCAACGATCCGTAATTGTTCAATGCCTTGACATAATTGGGCGCTATGGCGAGCGCCTTTTGGATGCACGCTTCAGCCTCTTCCATGCGACCTAACCCGAGGAGGGCGGTGGCCAAGTTGTTGTGCACAGAAGCATCGTTTGGGAGTAAGGAGCGCGCTTTCTGAGTCGCAATCAGTGACTCGGCGTGGTTGCCCTGGTCTTGGTGAATGACCCCCAATACCTTCCAGCCAAATCCATGCTTGGGGTATTGAGTGATTAGCGCTTGGGCTGCTGATTTCGCGTCTTCCACACGGCCACTTTGAAAAAGCGCCGTCAACGTTTTTATATCTTGCCCGCGCGGGCTGCGTTGGCGGTCTGCTTTGAATTTTGCGCCTGTCATTTGGCCCCTTGGCTGTTAGTCGTGCTTGGAATCCCTTCGCACAGGCGCGACTTTAACGCGATTCAACGTGTGGTTAACCGCGCAGCAGAGCGAGCACGCTCTGTGGCGTCTGATTGGCTTGGGCGACCATGGCGGTACCGGCTTGCTGCAACACTTGAGCGCGTGACAGGTTTGCCGTTTCCTGAGCGTAGTCTGCGTCCATGATGCGACCCCGTGCCGCCGCTGAGTTCTCAGAAGACACCCGCAGGTTGCTGATCACCGTGTCAAAGCGATTTTGCGTAGCACCCCAAGTGGCGCGTGCCGAAGTGACCGCATTGATGTCCGCATCCAGTTTAGATATCTCGGCAAATGCGGTGCTGGTGGCGGAGCCCAAGGAAACGCTGGATCCGCTGAAACTGCTTGAAGTTACCGACAACTGGTCGTTTGCAGCGACTGCATTGGCTCCGACCTGGAAGGAGAATGTTGCTGCGGCAGTACCGATAACGGTTTGACCATTAAATTGGGTGGCTGTAGCGACACGGGTGTTCTCTTGTTTTAGCAACTGGTACTCATTGTCCAGCGACTGAATGTCGGTTGAGCTGTTGGTGCCGTTGGATGCCTGCACCGCCAACTCCCGCATACGCTGCAGGTTATTGGAGATGGCGCCCAGGGCACCCTCCGCCGTCTGCGCTAGGGAGATCCCGTCGTTTGCATTGCGAATGGCCACGTTCATGCCACGGGTCTGTGCATTCATCCGTTCGGCAATGGCCAGACCGGCGGCGTCGTCCTTGGCGCTGTTCACCCGCAAGCCCGAAGACAGGCGCGCCATGGAGGTGGACAGTGAGTTCGCCGAACTGGCCAGATTGCGCTGGGCGGTCATGGAATTGATGTTGGTGTTAATCGCGGACATGGAAGGCTCCTTTTAAGCTGAATGTGAATCCGGCATTGCTGCCATTCATTGCCAGCACCATGCTGACTTGGTTAAACGATGGGTGAATTTTGCTGATGCCAGCACATCGCATTCGCCCAATGAAAAGGGTAAATCCCCCGCATTTCCCACCTTTTTGCCATATTCAATAGCGGATTTTTTAAAAATTGGGCTCAAGTTCTCGCAATACCGTACCGAAAACAAATCAACGGGTCCTATCAAGGGCACGTCATCCGGTTAGGTCTTGTAAGAGCGCAGTCCCAGGGGGTTAGCCCTAAGTTGGCAACGCGATCGGCAATGACGCCAGATTTATGTAGCAAAAAAGGAGCCTTCCATGTCAGCGATTAACACCAACATCAATTCCATGAACGCCCAGCGCAATCTGGCCAGTTCGGCGAATTCCCTGTCCACTTCCATGGCACGCCTGTCTTCGGGCTTACGGGTCAATGGCGCCAAGGACGACGCCGCTGGCCTCGCGATTGCCGAACGGATGAACTCACAGACCCGTGGCATGAACGTTGCCATCCGCAACTCCAACGATGCAATTAGCCTGGCCCAGACGGCAGAGGGCGCCTTGGGCGCAATCTCCAATAACCTGCAGCGTATGCGGGAGTTGGCAGTGCAAGCCTCCAACGGCACCAACACATCTACCGACATTGCGTCACTGGATAGTGAGTATCAGTTGCTGGCGAAAGAAAATACACGCGTAACCACCGCCACCCAATTCAATGGCCAAACCGTTATCGGCACTGCAGCTGCAACATTTACCTTCCAGGTCGGAGCCAATGCAGTCGCTGCAAACGATCAAATCTCGGTTACATCGTCCAGCTTCAGCGGATCTAGCGTTTCCTTGGGAACCGCAACCAGCACGGCTTTTGCCGAGATTTCTAAACTGGATGCGGATATCAATGCGGTCACTACGGCCCGTGCAACATGGGGTGCCACCCAAAATCGCTTTGACACAGTGATCAGCAACCTTCGGGTGTCTTCTGAGAACTCCGCAGCGGCACGGGGCCGAATCATGGACGCAGACTACGCTCAGGAAACGGCCAACCTGTCACGCGCTCAAGTGTTGCAGCAAGCCGGCACCGCGATGGTGGCCCAAGCCAACCAGGCACCACAGAGTGTGCTTGCACTCTTGCGGTAAAGCGGCCAACGGTACGTTGATAGGCGTACTTAAAGGGTAGTGGCATGGCGGCGCAGGGGTACACCCGGCGCCGCCATTTGTCATATGGGTATCGGTTGGTTTAGACTGGCCAAGTAACTGGAGTCAATCATGGCAATCTCTTCTGCAGGCGTTGGAAGTGGTCTTGATGTGAAGAGCATCGTGACCCAACTGGTAGCGATTGAGAAGCAGCCATTGAAAGCGCTTCAGACGACCGCGACCAAAATTCAGACGCAGTTAAGTCTGTATGGCACGATCAAGTCGCAGGTTTCTGCATTGGGTGATGCGGCTGCAGTGCTGGCAGGGGCCGGTGGTTGGACTGCCCAAAAGGCGACTTCATCCAATGCCGCGGCCGTCAGCGTTTCGGCGGGGTCCGGCGCTGTTCCTGCTGTCCTTTCGGTCAGCGTGCAGCAATTGGCGCGGGCCCAATCAGCTGCATCGGTGGGTTTTGCAGCGGGCACAGCGGTGGGCGCCACGGGTACCTTGCAAATTGAAGCCGGTAGTTGGAATAGTGCCGCTCCGCCCGTGTTTACCCCGGGCACCAGTGTGCCCATCAGCATTGTTGCTGGAGACACCATCAGCACCATCGCCGGTAAAATTAATTCCGCCAGTGCAGGGGTTACCGCCACCGTTTTGCGTGACGGAGCCAATGAGCGCCTGGTCATTCGGTCTGCTTCAACCGGCGTAGCGGCGGGCTTTCGCCTCAATAACCCGGCAAACCCGGGGCTCGCCGCATTTGGTTTCACCAATCCGTCAGATGGTGCCGCTTTTGTGGGGCAAACTGCTCTGGACGCCAAGGTGAACATTAATGGTGTCAACATTAGCTCCGCCACCAATACCATGTCGAATGTTACGCCGGGTGTCAATCTGCAGCTAAATCAGTTGACGACTGCGCCAGCCGACATCACCATCGCGAACGATCTGGATGTGGTTCAAAAAAATATTCAGAGCTTTGTGGACGCCTACAACACGTTGAATGCGACGATTGCGGATGCAACCAAATATGTTGCTGCAACCAAGACCGGGGGGCCGCTGCAGGGCGATGCAACCACGCTGGGGTTGCAGAGTGCCATCCGGTCTATGCTGGGGTCCAGTAGCGTGGGGTCAACGTTTGCCGGGTTGTCAGATGTTGGGATCGAGCGCCAGACCGACGGCTCGCTCAAAATCAATTCAACCAAGTTGACCAGCGCGCAGCAGAATCTGACGAATTTAAAAAATTTATTCACCGCTGA
Source organism: Rhodoferax sp. GT1R46 (assembly GCF_056521285.1). Taxonomy (NCBI): domain Bacteria; kingdom Pseudomonadati; phylum Pseudomonadota; class Betaproteobacteria; order Burkholderiales; family Comamonadaceae; genus Rhodoferax; species Rhodoferax sp. GT1R46. Next base: position 28,026 of record NZ_JBWMBC010000015.1, on the reverse strand, counting down.
CAATGCCAATCCGTTGACCAATGGTTTTGGATTGAAGGTGCGCGATTTTTCCCGAGCCATGGTGGCATTTGACGGCCGGATCACCAATAAATCGACCGCCTTGCAGGCGTCGATTACCCGCAATTCCAAGGACCAGGACCGGGTCAATGAAAATGCTTCCCGTGTCGAAGCGCAGCTGTACAAGCAGTATTCAGCGCTGGATGCCCAGATGGCCCAGATGAGCGGTCTGAGTTCATTTGTAACGGCACAACTTGCCGTATGGAATAAGGCGTAATCGCTTAATTTCCTTGTGGGTGTGCCGATATAGATAGCATGCGACACACAAGGAGCCAATGAAAATGTTTACACCCGTCAGCATGCGTTCAGCAAATACTTATAAAAGCGTTGGTTTGGAAACATCCGTAACCGGTGCCAATCCACACCAGTTAGTTGCCCTGTTGTTCGATGGGCTGCAGCAGTCTTTGAGCACGGCAAAAGGGGCTATTCTTAGCGGCGATATCCCCGCCAAGGGACGTGCCATCAGCCGCGCTGTTCGCATTCTGGAAGAGGGCCTCAAGGCCGGATTGGATGCCAATAGGGGGGGCGAGCTGGCAAGCAATTTGCGCCGCTTGTATGACTATTGCATTTTTAAGACTACGGAAGCCAACTTGCGCAATGATGTTGCGCCGCTTGAGGAAGTCATCAACCTCATCAAGCCGGTAGCCGACAGCTGGAGTCAAATCAGGGGCGAGGCCATTGTGCAGTCCTACAAGAATTGAAGGAGAACAAAAGTGAGCCAACTGCTGATTGACTATTACAAAGCCATCGAAGACAGCAGCCTCAAAATGCTGAGCGCAGCCAAGTCTGAAGATTGGGATCGCGTGGTGGAGTTCGAAGGCACGTGCGCCATCTTGATTGAGCAACTTCGCCTGAAGGCGCGTACTGAAGAGCTATTGCCCGCCCAACGCTCCGAGAAGACCCGCATCATGCAACGCATCCTCCAAAACGATGCTCAAATTCGCTATTTGGCCGAGCCATGGCTGGCCCACTGCGAGCAGGCGTTCGATGCGCCGCGCCAGTTACTGCACTAAATTGCTACGTATTTGATAGCTTCCTGCGCAATAGCTACGGGGGCTAGAGGCCAATTTTGCTTGTAAATAGCTGAGCCTCACACCTGCATGTTCATGATGTCGGTATACGCCTGCACCATGCGGTTGCGCACATGCAGCGTGGCCTGAAAGCCGATTTGGGCCTTCTGAATGGCCACCATGGTTTCTTCCAGGCTGACCTTGGGGTTTTCCATCTGCACTTCCTGCTGAAGGCGGGTTGCCTCGTTCTGTGTGGCACTCACAGACCCCAGTGCGCTTTTCAGAGCGCCTGAAAACCCGCCACCCACGCCTTCGGCTCCGCCAGAGGCGCTGGGCCGCACGCCCATGCTGGGGCGAATCGTGGTGGGCATTGATACCGGTGTGAGCTTGAAATCCATACAGTCCTCCCCTGTGAAGTAGGGTGCTGCGATCGTATAACCCGCTTGCGTTGGCCATTATTTTGAATTGGTGGGTAAAGCGGGTGCTTATTACCCTAATGTTTTCGGAGGGGGGTCGAATAATCAGTCCCATTCGTGAGGCGATTCGCGCCCCACTGCACCGGAAAGCAAGATGCCGTCAGTTGCCACCATCCCTGTAAATCCCACCATCGGCCAGCGTCTGGCCGGGCTTGACCAAGGCCAGCGCTTGCGCCTGGCGCTGGGCGTGCTGCTGTTTGTAGCCATTGGTGTGGTGGGCCTGGTGATGGGCCGGCAAGCCGAGTGGCGGGTGCTGTACTCCAATCTGGCCGACAAAGACGGCGGTGCCGTGATTGCCCAGCTGGGTACCCTGAACGTTCCTTATAAGTACACCGAAGGCGGTGGCGCCATTTTGGTACCGGCAGACCGTGTGCATGATGTGCGACTCAAACTGGCCTCCCTGGGTTTGCCCAAGGGTTCGGTCAACGGGTTCGAGATGATGGAGGCCAACCGCTTTGGCATGACGCAGTTTCAGGAGCGGTTGACGTTTCAGCGCGGTCTAGAAGGCGAGTTGACGCGCTCCATACAGGCGCTGGCATCGGTGCAAAACGCACGGGTGCACCTGGCACTGCCCAATCAGAATGGTTTTTTTCGGGAGCAGCAAAAGCCGTCTGCCTCGGTTTTGCTGAGCCTGCACCCCGGGCGCACGCTGGACCGTGCTCAGCTGGCGGGCATCATTCACCTGGTGGCATCCAGCGTGCCGGAGATGACGCCGTCTGCGGTGAGCGTGCTGGACGACACCGGCAAACTGCTGTCCACTCCAACCGACGGTTCCGGTGGTGTCTTGGGCAGCGACGCCGAGCAACTGCAGTACGCGCAGCAAATTGAGCAGCAGTACAACCGCCGCATCCTGGACATTCTGGAGCCCATTGTGGGTCGACAGAACGTCAAGGCGCAGGTCACGGCCGAGGTCGATTTTTCCCAAACCGAGTCCACCACCGAGTCGCACAAGCCCAACCAGGCGCCTGAAGTGGGTGCCATTCGCAGCCAGCAGGTGGTGGAAAGCTCCAGCGGCGCTGCCGCAAGCCAGCCACCAGCCGGTGTGCCGGGTGCCACCAGCAACCAGCCGCCCGCGCAGGGCTCCGCACCCATCAATGGCGCAGCCCAGCCATTGGCCGCCAACGGACAGTCAGGCTCCACGGGCTCCAAACGGGAGTCGATCATCAACTACGAGGTCGACAAGACCGTTCGGGTGGTGAAAGGGGCGACGGGCGTCATCAAGCGCATCAATGCCGCCGTGGTGGTGAACAACCGGGTTACCACCGACGACAAGGGCAAAACCACCAGCACGCCGCTGACCGATGCACAGATCGAAAAAATGACGGCGCTGGTGCGTGAAACCGTGGGCTTCAACAAGGACCGGGGCGACTCCGTCAACCTGATGAACGCGGCCTTTGTGTCCGACAAGATCGAGATTGCCGATATTCCGCTGTGGCGCCAACCCGAGGTGATGGACATTGCCCGCAGCTTTGCGTGGCCGGTGGGAACCCTGTTGTTTGCGGCTTTGGTGCTGTTGGGCGTGATTCGCCCCGCCATGAAGAACCTGATGCAGGCACCGGCTTCTGCCGGAGGCTCTGCCAATGCGCGTGTCAACCAGCTCGATGCCATTGAGGCCGACCAGCCTGAGCGCCCACAACTCGCAGCCCCACGGGAAAGCAATGAGCCCTCGCAGGCTTCGGCAGGGGAGTTGCGCCTGGAGGATGCACGCAAACTGACCCGCGACAACCCGGCGGCAGTGGCCAATATTGTCAAGACGTGGATCAACGGCGAAGCGCCGGCCTGATACACAGCGCAAAATAGCACCATGGCACAAGACGACGGATTACAAAACGCGGCAATTCTGATGATGTCTCTGGGCGAGGCAGAAGCATCCGAGGTTTTCAAGCACCTTTCCCCCAAAGAGGTCCAGAAATTGGGTGAGGCCATTGCCAAGACCACACAGATCACCCGTGAGCGGGTGGATGAAGTGGTGGAAAAATTTACCGGCGTGGCGGCGTCTCAAAGTTTGCTGGTATCGAATTCCGGCGACTATGTTCGTTCGGTATTAAAGCTGGCACTGGGCGATGACAAGGCAGCGCTGCTGATTGACCGCATTTTGCAGGGTGGAGATGTTTCGGGGATTGAGAGCCTGAAATGGATGGACCCGCTGTCTGTTGCCGAACTGCTGCGCAACGAACACCCCCAGATCGTGGCCGCCATTCTGGTGCACCTGGATTACGACCAGGCTGCGGATGTGTTGAAAAATCTGACGGAACGCCAACGCAATGAAGTGATGCTGCGTGTTGCCACCATGGAAGGCATTCAACCCACCGCTTTGAAAGACCTCAATGAGGTGTTGTTCAAGGTGCTGGCGGGCGGCGACAAGATTCGCAAGTCCTCCCTGGGAGGTGTCAAGACGGCAGCCGAAATGATCAACCTGATGGGCACTGCCATTGAGGGCACGGTGATCGAGTCCATTCGCAACCACGATGCGGATCTGGCGCAGAAGATCATGGACAAGATGTTTGTGTTTGACGACGTGATGAAGCTCGACGACAAGGCCATCCAGATGGTGCTCAAGGAGGTTTCTTCGGATGTGCTGATCGTGGCGCTCAAAGGCGCGCAACCCGAACTCAAGGAAAAGATCCTGGCCAACATGTCGTCGCGCGCTGCGGCCACCCTGAGGGAAGACCTGGAGTCGCGCGGTCCCATGCGCCTGTCCGAGGTGGAAGCCCAGCAGAAAGAGATCCTCAAGACCGTGCGCCGTTTGGCCGACGAAGGGCAAATTGTGGTGGGCGGCGGAGGTGGCGATGACGCCATGGTCTGATGACGCGCGCGCATAACCGTTTTATCCCGGGCGAAGAACTGGGTGCCGTAGTGGACTGGAACTTTGGCGCAGTGGACCAGGCGTCTGTGCGCTTTGCCGCCAAGCTGAAGGCGCAGGAAGCGGCTGAAGATCAGGCCAAAGAGAGCGTGCTGCGCCAGTCGGGCTACGCCGAAGGATTTGCGCAAGGCCATGCGCAGGCCACCATGGAGGGTAACCGCCGGATTGATGACTACATCAGTTCACAGGGGCAGGAAACCGCGCGCGGTTTTGGCCAGCTGTTCGAGTCGGCACAGGCGCAGATTGCAGAAGCCGAGCAAGTTATGGCTAAAGGCGTACTGGAACTGGCGTGTGAACTGGCCCGCCAGGTGTTGCGGCACGAGTTGTCTACCAACCCCAATGCATTGCAACCAGTGATTCGTGAAGCACTGGGAGTTCTGGCCGTGGACAGCAAGGCCGCCGTGGTGCGCATGAATCCGCAGGATCTGGGTGTGCTGGATGACGTGCTGCGCCAGGAATTTGCCGGGTTGGCGCTGACGTTGCTCGGCGAAGCCTCGATTACCCGCGGGGGATGCCTGGTGGAGTCGGCAGGCACCGTGGTGGATGGAACGCTGGAAAAGCGCTGGGCGCGCGCTGTAGCCAGCCTGGGTCTCGAATCAGCTTGGGTCGAGTCTGAAGATGGACGCTGAAGCCATAGACGCCGCTGAAACGATTGGCTCCGCTGCCAAGTGGCAGGAGTTTCTGCACCGTGCCCAGCACAGTGTGGCGCGCGACAGTTCGCTGGAAGTGCGGGGCACGTTGACCCGACTGACGGGTCTGGTGCTGGAGGCCAGCGGCATACGGGTGCCCGTGGGGTCTCAGTGTGTGGTATCGATGAAGTCACAGCAACCGGTGCTGGCAGAAGTGGTTGGCTTTTCGGGCGATAAGGCGTTTTTGATGCCGGCAGGGGATGTGCATGGCTTGTCCAGCGGGGCCGGTGTGGCACCTGCGGCGGCGTATGTGCCGGTGCCTCGGCTCGGCGAGCCCGTGTCTGCGGATCTGGGTGGTCACGCAGGCATGTTGCGCTTGCCTTTGGGTGATGGCCTGCTTGGACGGGTGGTTGATTCCCAGGGTGCGCCCATGGACCGTCTGGGGCCTATCCTGGATGTCATTTCCAAGCCGCTGGATAGAAAACCCATTAACGCGATGGACCGTGCGCCAGTCCGGGTCGCCCTGGATACGGGGGTGCGGGCCATCAACGCCTTGCTGACGGTAGGGCGTGGGCAGCGTATTGGTCTTTTTGCTGGCTCCGGCGTGGGCAAAAGCGTGTTGCTGGGCATGATGGCCCGCTATACGCAGGCAGACGTCATTGTGGTCGGGTTGATTGGTGAGCGGGGCCGTGAGGTCAAGGAGTTCATTGAGGATATTCTGGGTGTGGAGGGGCGTGCCCGGTCTGTGGTGGTGGCCGCTCCAGCCGATGCGCCGCCGCTGCTGCGCATGCAGGGGGCGTCCTATGCGACGGCTATCGCCGAGGGTTTTCGGGACCGCGGCAAGCATGTCTTGTTGCTGATGGACTCACTCACCCGCTACGCCATGGCCCAACGGGAAATTGCGCTGGCCATTGGCGAGCCACCCGCTACCAAAGGGTATCCGCCATCGTGCTTTGCCAAGCTGCCCCAGTTGGTTGAGCGCAGTGGCAATGGCCTCAATGGTGTGGGCTCCATTACCGCTTTCTATACCGTGCTTTCTGAAGGCGACGACCAGCAGGACCCAATCGCCGATGCCGCCCGAGCCATTCTGGATGGTCACATTGTGTTGTCGCGCACCTTGGCGGAGTCAGGCCATTACCCTGCGATTGACGTTGAGCAGTCCGCATCCCGCGTCATGCACAGCGTGGTGTCGCGTGAGCATTTTGAGCTGGCACGCCGATTTCGGGCGGTGTACTCCAAATACGAACGGGGTCGGGATCTGGTGCAGATTGGGGCTTACGCCCATGGATCGGACCCATCGCTGGACGAGGCTATTGCCCTGCACGATGGCATGGGTCAGTTTCTGCAACAAGATATGTACGAGGCTGCACCCATGGATGCAGTTTTGGACCAAATGGCCGCCGCCACCTCTTTGCATGGGGGCGGCCTATGAAGACCAACCGGGCTGACGAATGGGGGGCAAAGCCACCATGTCGCAGTTAAGAAGCATTCTTTTGGCCATTGAACAGGCCACCCGCCACAGGGACGACGCGGTCAAAGTGGTGTTGCGGGTGAAGCGCAATTTGGGTTTTGTGCAAGACCAGATGGGCCAGTTGCAGGGGTATGCGGGTGACACGGATGCCCGCTGGACGGGATCCGCATCGGGCGCACTGTCTGCAGAACTCATTCGACACCATTACCAGTTTATGGAACGTCTGCAGCAAGCCATTGGCCTGCAGGTGGGGGTGATGAGCAGCACGAACGCCCAACTTGAGATCGCGAACAAGGCGCTGCTGCAAGCGGAGTTTCGCCTCTCCGGCTTGAATCAGGTCCTCAAAAACCGGCAGGCTGCCTTGGAGCGCACGCAGAAACAACGGGACCAGCGACAGACCGACGAATTTGCAGCCATGCTGCATGCACGCACCAGACGGCTGCCCATGAGTGGAGAAACACAATGACGATTGAAATGGGACCAACCCAAACGAGTGCGAAACCAGCCGCAACATCAGACGCGGCAGGCGCGAATGGCAAGACGGGCAGCCGCGCCAAGCCCGCGTCGGACGCCCCGGGCGGTTTCATGGCGATTTTGACCTCCTTGGACGCCTCTGCGGCAGCACTGCCGGTACCGGCGGATGACGGGTTGACACCTTCGCAGATGGCAGCAGCTGCGCAGTCGGACACGCTGCCCGTGGCTGTCGATGCCGCAGCCTTGCTTGCTCAGGCTTCGCAATGGAATCCCGTGCAAACACCGGCTGATGTCGCATCTGGCTCCGGGGTTGCGGAAGGCTCCGCGTTAGTTGCAAAGCCGGTCCGTGCTGTGGCAGCACTCAGCAGCACACCTGGTTTGTTGGCTGGGATGGGCGAAGTTGCACCTGAGCTCTCTCCCAAGGGGGGTAAAGGGCAAATAAATGCCGCATTGAAACAAAGTCAAGAAGCCGCCTCTTTGACCAATGTCGCACCAATCACGGGCCAGCCCGATGCCAAGACCGTGGCGCTTGCAGAGCGAGTTGCGGACGCCCAGGCCGCACCGCTTGCGATGGTCAGAGTCCTGGAAAACGCTGCAATGCCAGGCCGTCGGGAAGACCCGCTGCGGGAAAAATCGATTTTCAAGTTGAGCACCCCGGATGGAGTGCCAGGACAGCCTGCCACCGCGTCCGGTATGAGCACTTCATGCGGGATGGGTGCGCCAGCGGCCGTCTCTCCAACGGACGCCTACGTTGCTGAACAGGTTTCCTACTGGATTTCGAATGATGTCCAGAATGCTGAAATGAAGCTCGACGGTATGGGCGACCACCCGGTGGAGGTCAGCATTCGCATGCATGGCAACGAGGCGCATATTGCGTTTCGCACGGATGAGATTCAGACCCGCGAAGTGCTGGAAAATGCGAGTCTGCATTTGAAGGACATGTTGCAGCGCGAAGGCGTGATTCTGTCCGGCGTTTCTGTGGGCACTTCAGGTGCGGGGGATTCCGACGCGCAAGAACGCAAGCCGCGCCCGGGCGCAAGGCAAGTGTCCATCGTATCCGTGCAGCCCTTGAGTGCGGGCTTGCGGCCGGTTTCATCTGGCCCGGTTGGCCGCGCGTTGGACCTTTTTGTCTAACCAGCTATAAATGTGTCAGTATTCCCGGTTGGTAGTGGGTTTACCACTCTTTATTTGCGCTTTACTTCTTCCCGGCGCGGCAAATAATGCCTGAGCCGTCTCTGTAACCAAGGAACTATTTTGTCTGCGAAACCCGAAGCCGCTGATACCGCCAAAGCGCCCGCCAAGAGCAAGAAGATGCTGATCATCATTCTGGGCGCAGTCCTGGTCCTGGCATTGGGCGGGGGCGGTGCTTTTTTCTTTATAAGCAAGCAGAGAGCCGCTGCGGCTGAAGGGGAAGACGCCGTGCCTGAAAAGGCTGCGGCGCACTCTGGGCCCAAGACTCCGCCTGCGTATCTTCCGCTGGACAACATGGTGGTCAATCTTGCTGACCCCGGTGGTGAGAAAGTTGCCCAAATCGGAATTACGCTGGAAGTGGCGGATGCCCATGCGTCAGATACCGTGAAGGCGTTCCTGCCCACGATTCGTAGCGGTGTCCTCATGCTGATTTCTCAGCGAACCGCTGAGGAGTTGCTAAGCCCTGAAGGCAAGAGTAAATTGGCGAAAGACATTCTTAGAGAAGCGTCGATTCCGTTTGGCGGTGGTGAAGATGCGCATGGCAGCGAAGAGCCTGCGCCCAAGAAAAAAGCAGCTAAAAAAGACGCCCACTCGGACATGCCCGTTGTCGGTGTGTTGTTTTCCAGCTTTATTGTTCAGTAAAGTTGCAGCAGGTACCCATATATGAGTGAGTCATTTCTTTCCCAGGAGGAAGTCGACGCCCTTCTGGAGGGCGTGACCGGTGAGAGTCAGAAGACGGTGGAGGAGGCCGCCGAACACGGAGAGGTCCGTGCTTACAACATTTCCAGCCAGGAACGCATCGTTCGTGGGCGTATGCCGACGATGGAGATCGTCAACGAGCGCTTTACGCGTAACTTGCGCGTGGGGCTGTTCAACTTCATTCGTCGAAGTCCTGAAATTTCTGTGGGACCCGTGGCAGTGCAGCGGTACAGTGCTTTTTTGCGCGAGTTGGCTGTGCCGACCAATTTCAACATTGTCGCCATTCGGCCGCTTCGTGGAAGCGGATTGATCGTATGTGAGCCTGCACTGGTCTTTGGCGTGATTGACACGCTGTATGGGGGCATAGGGAAATTTCAGACCCGGATTGAAGGGCGCGACTTTTCTGCGACTGAGCAGCGGGTCATCAATCGGTTGGTGGATGTGATTACGACGGAGTACAAGAAGGCCTGGAAAGGGATTTACCCGCTGGAACTGGAGTTCCAGCGATCCGAGATGCAACCTCAGTTTGCCAATATCGCAACGCCCAGCGAAATTGTGATTTCGACCTCCTTCCAGCTTGAAATCGGTGATATCTCCGGTGCCATTCATTTTTGTTTTCCGTACTCCACGCTGGAGCCTATTCGGGATGTGCTCTACTCTTCCACTCAGGGTGATTCGATTGAGGTAGATCGCCGGTGGGTAACCGTGTTGACGCGTGAGATCCAGGCGGCAGAAGTGACGCTGGTAGCCGAGTTGGCTCGGGCGGATGCGACTGTGGCGCAATTGCTGGCCATGAAGAAAGGCGATTTCATTGAGCTAGATCGTGAGCCGAAAATTCAGGCAACGATAGACGGCGTACCGATTTTTGAATGCCACTACGGCACGCACAATTCCAAGTACGCGATTCGCATAGACAAAGCCTTGCGGGGCAATGACCAAAATTGGTTGGGAGAAAGAAATGGCATCTGAAGACAAACCCGATGAAGCCGCGGACGACGGCATGGCTGACTGGGCTGAGGCCCTGCTGGAGCAAAAAGCAACCGAGTCGTCCAGCGAACCCGGTGGGGTGCTTGATGGCAGTGCTCCTAAGCCGTTTTCGTCCATGCCGTTGGGCGGCGATGCGCCGATCAATGACATCAATATGGTCTTGGACATTCCAGTTCAGCTTTCCGTAGAACTGGGCCGAACCAAGGTCCCTATCAAGCACATTTTGCAGTTGGGACAGGGGTCGGTCGTAGAGTTGGATGCGCTTGCCGGAGAACCAATGGACGTCTTGGTTAATGGTTATTTGATAGCGCAGGGTGAGGTGGTGGTGGTGAATGACAAGTTTGGCATCCGCCTGACCGACGTGGTTACACCATCTGAGCGTTTGCGCCGCGTTAGTAAGAACTGAGGGATTGGGATGACCCAGTCGCTGATCTCCGTGGGCGTGTTCATTGCACTGTTGGCTTGTTTGCCTTTTGCGATCAAATGGGCAAAGGCTCGTTCGACAGGTAACGTGCGCGAGGTGGGTGGTCAATCACGCTTCGTTTCAGCGGTTGCGGTTGGACCCCATCAACGAGTTGTCACAGTCGAAGTGGGTCCGGAGCACGCGCGCGTGTGGTTGACATTGGGTGTTACCCCGCAGGCCATAACCTGCCTGCACAGCACCCATATTGCTTCATCCCCTCATTCAAGTGCCACTGAAACATCCGTTTCATTGGTGGCGAGCTTATGAGAGTGCGTGGCTGGATGGCTGTTCATGGTGCTGGAGTGAGTCGGATAGGCTTCGCCGGCAAATCTCTGATTGGATTGTGTGCGGTCTTTCTTCACGGGGTAGTCTGTGCGCAGACTCCAGGGCAGTTGCCGTTGTTGATTGGAACGGGTGCGGCTGGCACGAGCTTCTCGGTTCCCGTTCAAACGCTGCTGTTCTTCACAGCGCTTTCTTTTTTACCAGCTGTATTGTTAATGATGACGGGCTTCACCCGGATCGTGATTGTTCTGTCACTGCTTCGTCAAGCTTTGGGAACCCAATCTGCACCACCCAATCAGGTTATCGTTGGTTTGTCGCTATTCCTTACCTTTTTTGTTATGGGCCCAACGCTGGACAAGATGTACGAGGATGCCTATGTCCCTTACACCAAGAGTGCGATTACGTTTGAGCAGGCCCTGGAAAAGGCGGAGTCACCCATTCGTGGTTTCATGGTTAAGCAAACGCGTCAGTCCGACTTCTCTCTGTTTGCAAAACTTGCAAAACTCGCACCCGATGTGACTGCAGAAAAAGCCCCTCTGCGGGCGCTGGTTCCAGCATTTGTCATCAGTGAGTTGAAGTCTGCCTTTCAGATCGGGTTCATGATATTTATACCGTTCCTGGTCATCGACATTGTGGTGGCGAGCGTACTGATGTCACTGGGCATGATGATGCTGTCTCCCGTCTTGGTGGCGCTACCCTTCAAGCTGATGCTCTTTGTGCTGGCTGACGGATGGAATTTGTTGATTGGCTCTCTTGCCGCCAGCTTTGTTGTTTGAGGAGGCGTTTGGGCCATGAATGCGCAGATGGTTTTAACAATGGGCCAAGATGCCCTGTTGATGCTTTTGATGGTTTCCTCGCCGGTTCTCGGGACGGCCTTAGTCGTGGGGCTGTTGGTGAGCCTGTTTCAGGCGGTTACGCAAATCCATGAAGCAACGCTCGCATTTGTACCCAAATTAATTGCAGTCATCGCCGTGTTTGCCATCGCCGGACCCTGGATGCTCACTATGCTGGTTGAGTACATTCGACGAACGTTCGAAGCGATTCCCGGCTCGGTGGTTTGATTGAGATCCAACCGTGATATCCATAACTGAAGCGCAGCTTGCGGCATGGATATCGCCGATATTCTGGCCGTTTTTGCGTGTCCTGGCGGTGTTTACTACGGCGCCTGTGTTTTCCATGCGGGCCATCCCGGTGCGTGCCAAGGTCGCATTGGCTTTCTTTGTGGCGTTGGCCACCCAGGCCAGCCTGCCGAACATGCCTGTTATTGGGTTTGACGATCCGCAGGTTTTGGGTGTCGTTGTGCAGCAAGTTGGTGTTGGCTTGGCGATCGGTTTTGCCATTCGACTGGTGTTTTCCGCCGTGGAGTTGGCTGGAGAGGTGGTTGGGTTCCAGATGGGACTGAACTTTGCTGCGTTTTTTGACCCGACGATCAACGCACAGTCCAGCGCTGTCGCCCGATTCTTTGGTCAAATGACCTCATTGCTTTTTTTGGCAATGAATGGTCACCTCATGGTGCTGATGGCCATCACACGCAGTTTCCATTCGTTCCCGCTGGATCAGAATTTTCTGGAAACGCTGAAACAAATGAAATTGCAACGCCTCGGGGCGGACTTGTTTGCGAGTGCGCTGTGGATCGCCCTCCCCATGATCGGTATGCTGATGTTTGCGAACTTGGCCATGGGAATCATTTCCCGGATCGCACCGCAAATGAACATCTTCGCCGTCGGGTTTCCCATTACGCTGGTTGTGGGCTTGGTCGGAATCACGGTGACCTTGCCAATGCTGGACCAACCCTTCATGGCGCTTATGGAGAAAGCGGTTGAAGTGTTTGTGAACAACTAGTAGTCGACATTACACAAGCTCATTTCGAATGGCGTAAACGGTTAACTCCGCGTTGTTGGTTAATTTCAGCTTTTCCAGAAGTCTGGATCGATAAACGCTAACAGTTTTGGGGCTGAGCATCAGATCTTCTGCAATATCAGACAAGCGCTTTCCGGACGCAATCTTCAGCAGCGTCTGCAATTCGCGTTCAGACAGTGTGGAGTGCAGCGTTTGGGTGCTTGGGGAAGCCAGGTTCCCGACCAGCATCTCGGAGACCTCGGGCGTAACGTATTTGCGACCATTGGCTATGGCGCGCACGGCGGGTATCAGTTCTGCTGGATCCCCGGCTTTGTTCAGGTACCCATCGGCACCGGCGCGTAAACACCGGATCGCGTACTGATCTTCAGCAAACATGGAAACGACCAAAACCCGGATAGGCGAATTCGTCTCTCGCAAGCTCGCAAGGACCTCAAGTCCGCCACGGCCCGGGAGATTCAGGTCCAACAGCAATACATCGCATGCGGTCGTTCGCAGGACCTCCCGAACTTCGGCGTAGCTTCCGGATTCTGCAACGACCTGGATATCAACAGCGTCAGCCAGCGTGTCGCGAATACCGCGACGGACCATTGCATGGTCGTCACAAAGAACAACTCGTATCATTAGAACTGCTCCTCCGGCAATGCTTGGCTTGTCGGCCTCAGGGGAATTGAGAGGATGATTGACGTGCCAACGCCCGCTCGAGTGCTGACGTCCAGCCAGCCACCTACCGTCTTGGCGCGTTCATGCAATCCGCGGATGCCAAAGGCGTCCGGGTTTTTCAGTTCATGCTCAGAGATACCTTTGCCATCGTCCGTCACTTCCAGTGTCAAAACGTCTTCAGCGTCAGATATTTCTATATCCACCCGTTTGCAGTTTGCGTACTTGGACACGTTAGTCAGCGCCTCTTGTGCGGTACGGTAGGCCGTCAGTTCAATGGACTTTGAGGGAGACAGATGTTCATTGTTGGTTCGCAGGCTTGTTGAAATACCGGTCCGCTTCTCGAAACTTGTGGCGAGCCATTGAATGGCCGCAAAAAGCCCCTGGTCCAGAATTGAGGGACGCAAATTCATCATGATTCTCTGGCTGGCGCCAAGAGCGTGCTGCAACATTTCGGTGGCCGCTTGGATATGGGCTTGAATTGTTGGGTCAGAGCCGTGCCGGGTAACCCACGCGAGATCGAGTTTGGCTGCAGCGAGGGACCCGCCGATGTCATCATGGATTTCCCGTGCAATGGCAGCGCGCTCCCGTTCGATGGCCGATTGCAAATAGCCGGCAAACTCAGTAAGGCGCTTTTCTGAAGCTGCCAGTTCCAAGTCAGCCTTTACCTTGGCTGCACGCGTTTGATTCATTTCCAAGGCCCGACCAATGACCCTGGCAAGTCTGCCCAAGTCGTCCTTGTGCAGGTAGTCGCTGATGCCCAAATGGATCGCCGAAACCGCAGCCGCCTCACCGATTGCGCCGGATAGGAGAATAAAAGGTGGGCGAAAGCTGAGTGTGGAGAGCGCTGACCAAGCGTCCAAGGCAGTAAAGCCCGGCAATCGATAGTCCGCCAAGATGACGTCAAATGATGTTTGATTCACTGCTGCGCAAAACTGCTCCAGCGTATCAACACGATTTATTTCAACTGGAAGCCCCGCTTTCCTTAGCGCGTGACAGACCAGTTGGTGGTCCAGAGCAGAATCCTCAAGATGGAGTATCTTCATAGGGTTATCCGGTGGACCGCCCACATGGTTCGAAGTTATCATTGGCAACGCATTATGAATGCATGGGGACGCGGGAAGCAAGCGTGGTCGAAAAGTGTTGCCCGGTGCCTGATGAAAGTTGCCTGGCTCCAGCCATTCCTGCTAACCTTGATTCAAGGGTTGAGGGAGAAAAATACGGCCGAGATTGAACTGAAGTGTGGTTATGAGGACAAATGACGATGCATCAATCATTGACAACAAACGCCGCGCCTGCAGTGCAATTGCCCGTCATGCTTGTGGCGGAAGTTCAGGACTCGCTATTGGTGGTAGTGCACGATTTGACTCGGCTAGACGGCTTGCTCGCGCACACGATGGAAAATTTGATGGAGCGTTTTACGAGCGCGAGCGCCAACCTTGCTGATCCTTCGTTGATGGACTCCAGGGCACTTGACGTGGTCCGAAACACCTTGCGTGCAGCTGTGACTGAGTTGCAGTTTCAAGACATGGCGTCGCAACTCATCGTTCATACTTCAAAAATTCTGCAGGGCTGCGCTTATCGCTTGGCTTCTGAGTCCATGGGATCGGAGGATGGGGAGGCTGTTCCTTTTGTTGAGGAAGTGCCCGAGCGCCCGAATCCCGTGACCCAGGATGAAATGGACGCGGGATCCATTGAGCTTTTTTGAATCTTGACAACTAAAATTGTCCAAACTGAACCAGTCGGAGCTTCACATGCCTTTAATTCTCGCTGTTGACGATTCACCATCTATGCGAAAGATGGTGTCTTTTACTTTAACTGGCGCTGGCTACCAAGTGGTGGAGGCGGTAGATGGGCAGGATGCTTACGAGAAGGCCCAAGCTCAGAATTTTGATTTGGTCTTGACCGATCAGAATATGCCTCGTCTGGATGGTCTGGGCCTCACGCGGAAACTGCGCGAACACCCGCAATTCAAGACGACCCCCATTCTGGTGTTGACCACTGAGTCCAGCGACTTGATGAAGCAGGCTGGGCGGGCTGCCGGCGCGACGGGATGGTTGGTAAAGCCATTTGATCCTGCAAGATTATTGGATGTGATCAAAAAGGTAATCAAATAGGTTTTTGATAGTGGCTTGTTAGAACGAAAACAGGAGTTGGGTATGGCTGAGGTGCACCAAGATAGCAGTGGCGGGGGCGGGGATTTTGATCTAACCCAGTTTTATCAAATCTTCTTTGAAGAGGCCGGCGAAAATCTGGATCAAATGGAGCAAATGCTGCTTAATTTGAATCTGGAAACTGCCGACGATGAGGAGCTCAACGGTATTTTTCGCTGTGCACACTCAGTAAAAGGCGGAGCTGCAACATTTGGTTTTGCGGATGTTGCGGAATTGACTCATCAAATGGAGTCTTTGTTGGACCGTTTGCGCAGGCATGAATTACAGCCGAATGCCGCAATGGTCGACGTTTTGCTGGAGTCTGCCGATGCTTCACGCAGCTTGTTGGCACGCCATCAAGCTGGTGGCGAAGGTGAAGCACTTCCGACCGCTGACCTGGTCAGGCGGATCAGTGAGTTGGCAGCCGGTAAAACACCTGTCGCCATAGCTCCAATGGTGCAAGCCGTTGCTGCAGACGTTGTGGCTCAACCGAGCGTGCCACGAGATAAATCTGTTCGATCATTAACCATTCGTATTGGTCCACTGGAGTTGCCGGAGCAGGCAGATGCGATCCGGGAGCTATTCAGGGATATTCCGGGATTGGGAGACATAACAGTCATGTCATCCGACCGGAAAGACACCCGCGTTTTTGCGGTGACGACGACTTCCTCTAATGAGGACCTTCTGGATCTATTCGCGTTTCATGTATCGCGGGACTACATCACCATAGGCGATAACGATTCTGCAGCGCGAGCCGTGGGTTATCTGGATGATCCATTACCTGGTGCGCCTCTGGCGCCGTTACCAGGATTTGGCTTTTTTGACGGCGCTCCAGGTGCGCCAGTTCAGCCAACTGTCGCCGTTACTGGAGTGGGGGGTGCTTCTGAATCCGCCGCTGTTGCCAAGGCGCCCGTCAAGACGACAAACGCTGGAGTTGCGGCTCAGCCAGAGGCTGCAACGATTCGAGTTGCTATCAGTAAGGTAGATCAACTTATAAATCTTGTCGGCGAATTGGTGATTACTCAAGCCATGCTTGCCCAGAATAGCAGGGCACTTGATCCAGCTGTATATCAACAGCTATTGACTGGACTGGCTGACTTGGATCGCAATACGCGTGACTTGCAAGAGTCCGTTATGTCCATACGAATGATTCCGATGTCAATCGTGTTCAGCAGGTTCCCGCGGATGTTGCGCGATTTGGCTGGAAAACTGGGCAAGAAGGTTGATTTTGTGACTCAGGGTGAAGCAACTGAGCTGGATAAAGGGTTGGTCGAAAAGATAACCGATCCACTGACGCATCTGGTGAGAAACAGCTGTGATCATGGCGTTGAATTACCTGCAGATCGTTTGGCCGCGGGAAAGCCTGAAACAGGGACCATAACGCTCTCTGCTTCGCATCAGGGTGGGTCCATTGTGATTGAAGTACGTGATGATGGACGAGGCTTGTCGCGGGAAAAAATCTTGAGTAAGGCCCGTGAGCGGGGTCTGGACGTTTCTGACCAGATGTCAGATGCCGATGTGTGGGGTTTGATATTTGCGCCTGGTTTTTCTACGGCAGCAGTTGTTACGGATGTTTCTGGTCGTGGCGTTGGTATGGACGTCGTGAAGAAAAACATCACAGCACTCAATGGGACAGTCGAAATAGATTCTGCCGAGGGCTATGGCATGAAGGTTTCGGTTCGATTGCCGTTGACGCTGGCAATTATGGACGGCATGTCGGTGGGTGTCGGCAAAGAGGTCTACATTCTTCCTTTGTCGTCTGTGATTGAGTCTTTTCAGGTTAAGGCTGACGCAGTTAGCACAGTAGGGCAGGGGTCTCAACTCATTAAGGTGCGTGACGAGTACATGCCGGTTATTGAGTTGGAAAAGGTCTTCCAGATTCCCCGATCTGATTTCGACAAAGCGTGTGACATCATGGTCGTCGTTGAGGCAGATGGTAGTCGCGTAGCGCTGCTCGTCGATGAATTGCTAGGTCAGCAGCAAGTAGTGGTTAAAAACTTGGAATCCAATTATCGAAAGGTGCCCAATGTGTCCGGTGCCACGATTCTGGGGGATGGAAAAGTCGCCCTCATTCTTGATACGGGCGCTTTAGTACGACGGTCTCGGCATTGATTCCCGAAAATTGAAGGAGAACAGCATGGGCATGATGGAAAAACTCGATGAATTGGGAACCTCAGGTGCTCGCGAATACCTGACGTTCCGGCTGGACCAGGAAGAGTACGGTATAGACATACTGAAGGTGCAAGAGATTCGCGGTTATGAACATCCCACCCGAGTGGCAAATGCCCCGGATTTCATCAAGGGCGTCGTGAATTTGAGGGGTACGATAGTTCCAATTGTGGACATGCGGCTGAAGTTTGGTTGTTCCAAGGCTGAGTACAACGCTTTTACCGTAGTCATCATTCTTAATCTTAGGCACCGAATCGTAGGAATAGTGGTTGACTCCGTCAGTGATGTGATGGAATTGCCGTCGGAGAGCCTGAAGTCAGCACCAGAAATGGATAGCGTTATCGATAGCGGAGCCGTGCTGGGTCTGGGTTCATTGGGTGACAGGATGTTGATTCTGCTTGACATCGAGAGGTTGATGTCAGCGGCTGACATGGGACTAGTGGGTGGTTCAGATTGATGCGGGCCAGCTGATCCGATGCGCATCCACCGTGAGCGCGACGCCATGAATCCGCGATCGGGACGAGGTGACAGTACCTCGCCGGAGCGAGGCGACTCTAATGACGCAGCGCACATGCAAGGCCGGGAATTCGCTTGGACCAACGCAGATTTTGACAAAGTGCAGTCGATGATCTACAGCCGCGCGGGGATCAGTTTGCATGATGGTAAGCATGCAATGGTCTACAGCAGATTGTCCAGAAGGCTTCGGGATACGGGGCATCAAAGTTTTAGCGGGTATTTGACTTGGCTTGAGGCGACAGAGGGTCCAGAATGGCAGGAGTTCGTCAATGCGTTAACCACTAACTTGACGTCATTTTTTCGCGAGCAACACCATTTTGATATTTTTGCAGAATATTTGAAGACAAAGCCCCCGGGGACTTCTTGGAACGTTTGGTGCAGTGCTGCGTCGACTGGTGAGGAGCCCTATTCAATTTTCATGACGGCGCTGGAGACTTTGGGGCAACGCGGCAATTTCACACTCAAGGCGAGTGATATCGATTCGAAAGTGTTAGCGACTGCAGCTCAGGGGGCCTATCGACTTGAGGGGTTAAAAGGCGTTAGTCCTGAGCGTATGAAGCAATTCTTTTTGCGGGGTAAGGGCGCGAATGAGGGGATGGTCAGGGTCAAGTCTGAACTGGCGCAGCGGATCGAGTTCCTTATAGTCAATTTGATTAGAGACGATTGGCCCTTTAGGGATCCTTTTGATGTTGTTTTTTGCAGGAATGTCATGATCTACTTTGACTCACAGACCCAGCGGAAGGTGCTTGAACGTATTCATCGAGTCATGAAACCTGGGGGCTTGCTTTTTGTTGGGCATGCGGAAAATTTCAGTGATTCTCGGGACTTGTTTGCGCTGAATGGGAAAACTGTTTATGAGCGGCGCTAGGATTACGATGTTGAAGTTTGTCTGTTTTGCTTTGGGTACTTTAAATTGATCGCAAGGCGAACATGAAATCGCTTCAATCTCCGTCCTGGGCCTTACCGATTGGACCTGCGAACAATTTGCCGCCTGCTAAAGTGTTGGCGAATGGGAGAGTGTCCCGTATCGATCAGTTGAAGGCGCAGATTCGCAAGCCAGGCGAGGCGTCCTTTTTCTATGCGGACCACCACTTCCAATACGATGCCGTCAAGGTGCTCCCTGGTGAATACTACGTCTCTAACGAAGATTTGGTAGTGATGACCGTTTTGGGGTCATGCATCGCTGCATGTATATGGGATGGGAAGGCCCGCACTGGAGGTATGAATCACTTCATGCTGCCCGATGGTGACAACGCTGAGGGGTCCGGTCGATATGGCTCCTATGCGATGGAGTTGTTGATCAACGAGATGATCAAGCTGGGTGCTCGCCGTGAAACGATGCAGGCCAAGATATTTGGGGGGGCACAGGTAATGGCTGGCTTTACTACGATGAATGTGGGAGAGCGGAACACCCAGTTCGTGCTGAATTACCTGGCGACTGAGCGGATTCCTGTTGTGTCTCAGGATGTTCTCGACATTCACCCGCGCAAGGTATGTTTTTTTCCTCTTACGGGAAAGGCATTGGTAAAGCGGCTAGCGCACTCCCATCCCGAGACTCTTGCCGTCGAGGAGCGTCGAGGGAATGCTGCTTCTGTGGCGAAGTCCACTGCCGGTGGCTCTGTGGACTTGTTCTAGGATTGTAGATTGAAGAAGATTCGTGTCGTCGTTGTTGATGATTCCGCTTTGGTCAGAAGCTTGTTGTCCGAAATCATCAATCGTCAGAGAGACATGGAGTGTGTTGGGGTTGCAAACGACCCTTTGATAGCCAGGGAGTTGATCCGTGAACTGAATCCCGATGTGATCACGCTGGATATCGAGATGCCCAAGATGGACGGGATTGATTTTCTGGGGCGTCTGATGCGATTGCGTCCAATGCCTGTTTTGATGATTTCCACGCTCACTGAGCGAGGTGCCGAGGTTACGATGCGCGCGCTGGAGCTTGGAGCCGTGGATTTTGTGGCCAAGCCAAGGATCGGATTGGTAGACGGCATCGGGGATCTTGCTGGGCAAATCGTCGATAAGATTCGGGTTGCAGCTGGGGCGCACGTTCGGCGGCTGAGTCAGCCGTCGTCGAGTGGTGGAGATGCAGCCGGATTCCGGGAAGGGGAGCAGAGGCTGGTTGTTTTAGGTTTAGGGCGTGTATCGACTGAAAAATTGATTTGTATTGGTGCCTCAACAGGCGGAACAGAGGCAATTAAGGAAATACTGACGCGAATGCCCGCCGATTCTCCTGGAATCGTCATTACTCAGCATATGCCCCCTGGTTTTACAGCCAGTTTCGCGGCCAGATTGAATGGCCTGTGTCGTATTACGGTGCAAGAGGCTGTTGATGGTGGCCGTATTCTCCCTGGGCATGCCTACATCGCTCCGGGGGGGAAGCAGTTTCGGGTCGATAGGAGTGGTGCCAACTACGTTTGTATTGTCGAAGACGGCGAGTTGGTTAACAGGCATAGACCTTCGGTCGAAGTATTGTTTAGATCTGTGGCTAAGTTTGTTGGACGAAACGCGTTTGGCATCATGCTTACCGGGATGGGTAACGACGGAGCCAAGGCCATGAAGGAAATGCGAGATGCGGGCAGTTATAACTATGTGCAAGATGAAGCGAGTTGTATCGTGTTTGGAATGCCTCGAGAGGCCATTCTCCATGGTGCGGCGGATGAAGTGCTGCCTCTGACTGAAATCGCCGACGCACTTTTGACTAAACTGAGTGGTACCTTGAACCGGTATCGGGTGTAGCTCTTGTAGAGTGAGCGTCAAATTCTTGCTTGTGCGTTTCTTGCCACTGCGAGGCAAGTGTTACGTGGAAGTCTTCGTTAGGGGTACCAGTCATGTGTGTATAAGCAGAGTTGGTTAAAATTTTTTGACAGCAGCCTTAAAAGCGTGTCATAATTCAAGGCTTCGCTGATCACAGTGAAGGAAAAAAAGTAGTGTTAAAGCTGCTTGAGATCATTAAAAATATACAGCCGATAAGCGTGGGCGTTTGAAGGCAATTGCCAAGTTCTTCGGAACTAAGTCTTAATTGGCTTACAAACGCTCATGAATGAAAAAAGATGTGAAATTCAGAAATGAAGTTCATGTCAATTCCAGTTTATGAGTTGCTCGAAAGGGCAAAAAATTCAAGATCGAACTATAGAGTTTGATCCTGGCTCAGATTGAACGCTGGCGGCATGCCTTACACATGCAAGTCGAACGGCAGCACGGGAGCAATCCTGGTGGCGAGTGGCGAACGGGTGAGTAATATATCGGAACGTGCCCAGTCGTGGGGGATAACGCAGCGAAAGCTGTGCTAATACCGCATACGATCTATGGATGAAAGCGGGGGACTCGCAAGGGCCTCGCGCGATTGGAGCGGCCGATATCAGATTAGCTAGTTGGCGGGGTAAAAGCCCACCAAGGCGACGATCTGTAGCTGGTCTGAGAGGACGACCAGCCACACTGGAACTGAGACACGGTCCAGACTCCTACGGGAGGCAGCAGTGGGGAATTTTGGACAATGGGCGAAAGCCTGATCCAGCAATGCCGCGTGCAGGACGAAGGCCTTCGGGTTGTAAACTGCTTTTGTACGGAACGAAACGGTCTCCTCTAATACGGGGGGCTAATGACGGTACCGTAAGAATAAGCACCGGCTAACTACGTGCCAGCAGCCGCGGTAATACGTAGGGTGCGAGCGTTAATCGGAATTACTGGGCGTAAAGCGTGCGCAGGCGGTTATATAAGACAGATGTGAAATCCCCGGGCTCAACCTGGGACCTGCATTTGTGACTGTATAGCTAGAGTACGGTAGAGGGGGATGGAATTCCGCGTGTAGCAGTGAAATGCGTAGATATGCGGAGGAACACCGATGGCGAAGGCAATCCCCTGGACCTGTACTGACGCTCATGCACGAAAGCGTGGGGAGCAAACAGGATTAGATACCCTGGTAGTCCACGCCCTAAACGATGTCAACTGGTTGTTGGGTCTTCACTGACTCAGTAACGAAGCTAACGCGTGAAGTTGACCGCCTGGGGAGTACGGCCGCAAGGTTGAAACTCAAAGGAATTGACGGGGACCCGCACAAGCGGTGGATGATGTGGTTTAATTCGATGCAACGCGAAAAACCTTACCCACCTTTGACATGTACGGAAGTTACCAGAGATGGTTTCGTGCTCGAAAGAGAACCGTAACACAGGTGCTGCATGGCTGTCGTCAGCTCGTGTCGTGAGATGTTGGGTTAAGTCCCGCAACGAGCGCAACCCTTGTCATTAGTTGCTACATTTAGTTGGGCACTCTAATGAGACTGCCGGTGACAAACCGGAGGAAGGTGGGGATGACGTCAAGTCCTCATGGCCCTTATAGGTGGGGCTACACACGTCATACAATGGCTGGTACAAAGGGTTGCCAACCCGCGAGGGGGAGCTAATCCCACAAAGCCAGTCGTAGTCCGGATCGTAGTCTGCAACTCGACTACGTGAAGTCGGAATCGCTAGTAATCGTGGATCAGAATGTCACGGTGAATACGTTCCCGGGTCTTGTACACACCGCCCGTCACACCATGGGAGCGGGTTCTGCCAGAAGTAGTTAGCCTAACCGCAAGGAGGGCGATTACCACGGCAGGGTTCGTGACTGGGGTGAAGTCGTAACAAGGTAGCCGTATCGGAAGGTGCGGCTGGATCACCTCCTTTCTGGAAACTGCAATTAAATTCGAACGCTCACACTTATCGGTTGTTGGAAGGTTGTCGCTGATGACGCAGGTTTGGACCTGGTCAAAGTGACCGGCTTGGGTCTGTAGCTCAGTTGGTTAGAGCACTGTGTTGATAACGCAGGGGTCGTTGGTTCGAGACCAACCAGACCCACCAAATGATGGTGTGTAAAAACCCTATCCAACGTCCTTCTGGTTTTGGGGGTGTAGCTCAGCTGGGAGAGCGGCTGCTTTGCAAGCAGTAGGTAGCGGGTTCGAGTCCTGTCACCTCCACCAATCTTCTTATTTCTTATCTGATACATGGTATCCAACACCAAAGTTGCTTCGAATTCTTCGGAAGAAGAGGCGGCTTTGTTGTTGATCAGGATTACTTGATCAATCGGCTGTTCTTTAACAATTTATAGAGTTTAATCAGCGTTGCTAACTTTAAGCTGCGTGAGGAAACTGCACATTCGTAAAGGTTTAGTGCAGACCGTGCCTTGCGTAGTTGTTAGTAACATAATTTTGATTGCGTCAAAATGAATATCAAACTTTGTTTGAAATTCGAAAGTAAGTTAGACGAACTTTTTACGTAAGTGAAAGCTTGTGTGAATGGTGGCGTCATTTACGGCATAACGCGATTGGTGAAAGACCAATCAAACATTCCTTGAAAATAGCTTTTATTGTTTCGCAAGAAACGTCAAAGTTATAGGGTCAAGTGAATAAGAGCACATGGTGGATGCCTTGGCAATGATAGGCGACGAAGGACGTGATAGCCTGCGATAAGCTTCGGGGAGCTGGCAAATTAGCTTTGATCCGGAGATTTCCGAATGGGGAAACCCACCTGCAAAGGTATCGCATGCTGAATACATAGGTATGCGAGGCGAACCGGGTGAACTGAAACATCTCAGTAGCTCGAGGAAAAGACATCAACCGAGATTCCGAAAGTAGTGGCGAGCGAAATCGGAGAAGCCTGCAAGTGATAGCACAAGACATAACGGAACAGCCTGGAAATGCTGGCCATAGCGGGTGATAGCCCCGTACGTGAAATGACCTGTGTGGTACTGAGCTTGCGACAAGTAGGGCGGGACACGAGAAATCCTGTCTGAATATGGGGGGACCATCCTCCAAGGCTAAATACTCATCATTGACCGATAGTGAACTAGTACCGTGAGGGAAAGGCGAAAAGAACCCCGGGAGGGGAGTGAAATAGATCCTGAAACCGTGTGCTTACAAAAAGTAGGAGCCTCGCAAGGGGTGACTGCGTACCTTTTGTATAATGGGTCAGCGACTTACATTCAGTGGCAAGGTTAACCGAATAGGGAAGCCGTAGAGAAATCGAGTCCGAATAGGGCGTCAAGTCGCTGGGTGTAGACCCGAAACCAAGTGATCTATCCATGGCCAGGATGAAGGTGCCGTAACAGGTACTGGAGGTCCGAACCGACTAGTGTTGCAAAACTAGCGGATGAGCTGTGGATAGGGGTGAAAGGCTAAACAAACTTGGAAATAGCTGGTTCTCTCCGAAAACTATTTAGGTAGTGCCTCAAGTATTACCGTCGGGGGTAGAGCACTGTTTTGGCTAGGGGGTCATGGCGACTTACCAAACCAATGCAAACTCCGAATACCGACGAGTACAGCTTGGGAGACAGAGCACCGGGTGCTAACGTCCGGACTCAAGAGGGAAACAACCCAGACCGCCAGCTAAGGTCCCTAAAATTGGCTAAGTGGGAAACGAAGTGGGAAGGCTAAAACAGTCAGGATGTTGGCTTAGAAGCAGCCATCATTTAAAGAAAGCGTAATAGCTCACTGATCGAGTCGTCCTGCGCGGAAGATGTAACGGGGCTAAGCCAGTTACCGAAGCTGCGGATTTGCAATTTATTGCAAGTGGTAGGAGAGCGTTCTGTAAGCCTGTGAAGGTGGTGGTGTAAACCCTGCTGGAGGTATCAGAAGTGCGA
Organism: Rhodoferax sp. GT1R46; assembly: GCF_056521285.1. Lineage (NCBI taxonomy): Bacteria > Pseudomonadati > Pseudomonadota > Betaproteobacteria > Burkholderiales > Comamonadaceae > Rhodoferax > Rhodoferax sp. GT1R46. The sequence continues at coordinate 3,457 of NZ_JBWMBC010000015.1, read as the reverse complement.
ATGCTGACATGAGTAGCGTTAAAGGGGGTGAAAAGCCCCCTCGCCGTAAGCGCAAGGTTTTCTACGCAACGTTCATCGGCGTAGAGTGAGTCGGCCCCTAAGGCGAGGCAGAGATGCGTAGCTGATGGGAAACAGGTCAATATTCCTGTACCGATGTGTAGTGCGATGTGGGGACGGAGAAGGTTAGCTCAGCCAACTGTTGGACATGTTGGTTCAAGCCTGTAGTCGTGCCTGGTAGGTAAATCCGCCGGGCTTAGATGAGGGGTGATAACGAGTCTGCTTGCAGACGAAGTGAGTGATACCCTGCTTCCAGGAAAAGCCACTAAGCTTCAGCTACACACGACCGTACCGCAAACCGACACTGGTGCGCGAGATGAGTATTCTAAGGCGCTTGAGAGAACTCAGGAGAAGGAACTCGGCAAATTGACACCGTAACTTCGGAAGAAGGTGTGCCTTTAGTAGGTGAAGGGATTTACTCCTGGAGCCCAATGAGGTTGCAAAAAATCGGTGGCTGCGACTGTTTATTAAAAACACAGCACTCTGCAAACACGAAAGTGGACGTATAGGGTGTGACGCCTGCCCGGTGCTGGAAGATTAAATGATGGGGTGCAAGCTCTTGATTGAAGTCCCAGTAAACGGCGGCCGTAACTATAACGGTCCTAAGGTAGCGAAATTCCTTGTCGGGTAAGTTCCGACCTGCACGAATGGCGTAACGATGGCCACACTGTCTCCTCCTGAGACTCAGCGAAGTTGAAATGTTTGTGATGATGCAATCTCCCCGCGGAAAGACGGAAAGACCCCATGAACCTTTACTGTAGCTTTGTATTGGACTTTGAACAGATCTGTGTAGGATAGGTGGGAGGCTTTGAAGTAGGGTCGCTAGATCTTATGGAGCCAACGTTGAAATACCACCCTGGTGTGTTTGAGGTTCTAACCTAGGTCCATTATCTGGATCGGGGACAGTGCATGGTAGGCAGTTTGACTGGGGCGGTCTCCTCCCAAAGCGTAACGGAGGAGTTCGAAGGTACGCTAGTTACGGTCGGACATCGTGACGATAGTGCAATGGCATAAGCGTGCTTAACTGCGAGACTGACAAGTCGAGCAGATGCGAAAGCAGGACATAGTGATCCGGTGGTTCTGTATGGAAGGGCCATCGCTCAACGGATAAAAGGTACTCTGGGGATAACAGGCTGATACCGCCCAAGAGTTCATATCGACGGCGGTGTTTGGCACCTCGATGTCGGCTCATCTCATCCTGGGGCTGTAGCCGGTCCCAAGGGTATGGCTGTTCGCCATTTAAAGAGGTACGTGAGCTGGGTTTAAAACGTCGTGAGACAGTTTGGTCCCTATCTTCCGTGGGCGCTGCAGATTTGAGGAAGCCTGCTCCTAGTACGAGAGGACCGGAGTGGACACACCTCTGGTGTATCGGTTGTCACGCCAGTGGCATTGCCGAGTAGCTAAGTGTGGAAGAGATAACCGCTGAAAGCATCTAAGCGGGAAACTCGTTTCAAGATGAGATCTGCCGGGGCCTTGAGCCCCCTAAAGAGTCGTTCAAGACCAGGACGTTGATAGGTCAGGTGTGGAAGCGCAGTAATGCGTTAAGCTAACTGATACTAATTGCTCGTGCGGCTTGACCCTATAACTTTGATCACGAAAGTGCTTCAAGGGTGTTATGCCAAGTTGACGCATTCAAAATATCCAGAGAAAACTGGATCGTTAAATCGAAGCTGATTAGCTCTATAAATTGGTTGTCTTGACCCTGTGTCAAGGTGACAAAAAGTTATGCCTGACGACCATAGCGAGGTGGTACCACTCCTTCCCATCCCGAACAGGACAGTGAAACGCCTCTGCGCCGATGATAGTGCGGATCCCCGTGTGAAAGTAGGTCATCGTCAGGCTATTACAGTGAAACGCCCAGTCACGTGACTGGGCGTTTTTTTTACCGCTTCCAGTTAGCGGTAAAGAAAACGTAAAAGTTTCAAATTTTTTGACAGCAGCCTTAAAAGCGTGTCATAATTCAAGGCTTCGCTGATCACAGTGAAGGAAAAAAAGTAGTGTTAAAGCTGCTTGAGATCATTAAAAATATACAGCCGATAA
>NZ_JBWMBC010000015.1:0-1260 GCF_056521285.1 Rhodoferax sp. GT1R46 | reverse complement strand
CCGAACAGGACAGTGAAACGCCTCTGCGCCGATGATAGTGCGGATCCCCGTGTGAAAGTAGGTCATCGTCAGGCTATTACAGTGAAACGCCCAGTCACGTGACTGGGCGTTTTTTTTTGCTTTTTTGTTAGCCGCCTTAAAGGCTATTTGACGTAAGCGCGCGGTGAACCCATCTTGTAGTTGGCGGCAATAGTAGGGAGCATGGTGTCCACTTCAATAAGGTGGACACGTGCACACTGAATCGCCCCGGGTTTCAAGGAGGCCAGTTGGTTTAAGTCATTCCGTTGTGGCGGTTTGACCGGTTAATTGCCGATAGTAATTTTCTTCAGCTTCGGCAGGGGGAATGTCGCGTTAGTGCAACATCCTTTCTGTAATTTCCCTGAGCATTGAACCTGGCGGTTCTTGGTTCTGGGGATTTTTTAAACAGGCCCCTGCCAGGCCGCCGGAGGCCCCCCTTGTCAGGGGTCTCGTCACAGAAAGAAATATCATGGCCCAACGAGCCAACCTCGAAGAAGTCAGCCACCCTCTGCATGAAGCCTACGCATGAAGACGTGGCCGAGAAGCTGGACTACGTGCCCGGTGTGTTCAGCGTGGAGCGTCACATCCGCGGTAAATGGGCTTGTGCCCAGTGCGAGACATTGACCCAGGCGCCAGTGGACGCGCATGTTATCGATAAGGGCATCCCCACTGCGGGTCTGCTGGCCCAGGTGCTGGTAGCCAAGTTTGCGGATCACTTGCCGCTGTATCGCCAGGAGGCCATCTTTGGTCGTGCCGGTTTGGCAATCCCCCGTTCCACAATGGGCTCCTGGGTGGGTAGTTGCGGGGTGCAGTTGCAACCCTTGGTCGATGCCCTTAAGGCCGAGATTCTGAGCCACAGCGTGGTGCATGCTGATGAAACCCCGGTACAGATGCTCAAGCCCGGCACCGGTAAAACGCATAGGGCAAGCGTGGTGCTGCCATCATGAGTTTGATCCAGAGCGCCAAGCTCAATGGGCATGATCCGTATGCCTATCTGAAAGATGTGCTGACCCGCCTGCCAACCCAGCGCAACAGCATGATCGGCGAGTTGCTGCCGCATCGCTGGCAGCCGCCAACATCGTCCGCCTGACCGTAAACCACAGTCGCAGGGCCGCGGTCAATATGGTGGGTATTCCGGAGGATCGTGACCGGTCATTCCGCTGATCGTGACCGATGCCCCGAAACGGGGTAAATCTGGGATTCCGCGATCGTGACCGACGATTCCGGGGATCGTGACCGATA
>NZ_JBWMBC010000014.1:0-47174 GCF_056521285.1 Rhodoferax sp. GT1R46 | reverse complement strand
CTACCTAGACAATTACCTGGGCTGGTTTCGTTCCCTGGACAACCACCACGCCAACTCTCGGGAAGCCGTCCTGGCCATGGCTCTTGGGAAATTTCCACATTTAACTGTGACATAGCCTTGCCAGATGGCTGGCACCACTTCGCAAATGTGAGTGGGTGGTGTATGCCAAACGCCCATTTGCAGGGCCGGCAGCGGTGCTGGCCTACCTGTCACGTTACACCCACCGTGTGGCCATAGCCAACTCCCGTCTGCTGGCCATGGATGAGCGAGGTGTCACCTTCCGCTGGAAGGACTACCGCGACAAGAGCAATCCGGATAGGCCGAAGCACAAGACCATGACGCTCACGGCTGACGAGTTCATGCACCGATTTCTGCTGCATGTGCTCCCCATGGGGTTTCACCGCATCCGCCACTTCGGCCTGATCGCCAACAACGCTCGCAAGGAGAAGCTGGCACTTGCGCGTGAACTCTTAAACGTGGTGACTGCGGTTCCATCTGTCCAGGTTACGGATGCAAATGCCGCATCCGACGAGCCGGTGCGGCCGAACTTTGTATGCACGCACTGCGGCGCACGCATGCTTGTTGTGGAATCGTTCCTGCGTGGTCAGACGATTCGAGCGCCACCTTTAGCGCGGGGGTCACCATGATCACACGCTTGTCCCGGCAGCGGCACAGGCAACTGACAAAGCTATCCGGAACGTCAGCTGGGATGAGCTTGACTGCTGCGGATTTGGCAGGTATTTGGATGCACGCGCGCATTGCCAATCGCAAGCAATTCTCGCCATCGGGAACGCCTTGCAGTCAATTGCACGCCCGACTCGCACGTCTGTATCGCTGGGTTGCGGTGGCTGGCTACTTCAAATCGCCATAGCTCTATAACGACTTGGTCTGCGCGCGGGCCGTCTCTGGCCCCGCGGTTTCCTCCCTCGGGGCTTGTAGGATGCCCGCCCTTACGAGTTATCGATATTCTGGTGGCACGCCGCTGCGGGCGGGCATCCTACAACCCTTAACAGAAGCCGTCCACCACGACCGGCAGGTTACGGGAAGTCCAGTTTGGTGAATTGCCAACTCATACGTTTACTTGACTTTGATTGGCAAATGATTTGATGAACACGAACCGCTCCAGATGGTGATGTGCATACCAGTCCAAGCTACAACGTGTTTTGTTCAAGCGCCATGGTGATCATCCCACCATGTGAAGTGCATCGTAGACTAAAAACAACAAGGTCGATGATTGAGAACAGATAGTTCGCCATACATACAGCGTTTTTAGTCAACCTAAACGTCAGGCAACGACAACTTCCGGGCGTAAAATACCTCACGATGCTCACGCCACTGCGCAATGTGGGTCGCCTACTCTCCCTTGTTTCCTTACCGATTTCCATCCGGGCGTTGGCACGTCTTGTCGTCGTCGCGCTTTTCTCATGGTTTGGAAGTGGGGCTGCATCTGCCCTAGGCACCTCCAGTCCAACTGACGGCATTTCGCAAACCTATCTCTCTGACACGCCGGGTCAACAAGCCACACTGATCGTTGGCAGCGAGCAAGAGTACCCGCCTTTTTCCACCGGTATGGCCGACGACACGGCAGGTGGGTTTACGGTTGACTTGTGGAAAGCGGTGGCAGCAGAGAGTGGCTTGAGTTACCGCATTCGGGTGCTGCCTTTCCATCTGCTCCTTCAGGAATTCAAAGCCGGGAAGATTGATGTCCTGCTCAACCTGGCACAGTCAGATGAACGCCGCAAGCTGGCCGATTTCACGGTGCCCCATGTCGTGATCAATGGCGCCATTTTCGTGCGCAAGGATCAGACTGGCATCGTGGTTGCCAATGACCTTGCTGACAAATCCATCATTGTGATCAACACGGATCTGGCTCAGGACTACGCCCGGTCCAAAGGATGGGCCAAACAGTTGGTGCTGGTGGACACCGCAGCCGATGGCTTGCGGTTGCTATCCTCCGGCAAACACGACGCCATGCTGCTGAGCAAATTGACCGGCTTGCAAACGCTGCAGACACTGGGTTTGATCAATGTTGAAGTACATAAGGAAAAGGCAGGGTTCTCACAGAAATTTGCATTTGCCACACACCCTGGCGCAACCGAATTATTGGCCACACTCAATGAAGGCCTGGCACTCACCAAGGCCAATGGAATCTACGACACCTTGTACGAAAAGTCGTTTGGTGTCTACGACGCGAAGGACATGCATTGGCGTGACCTGCTCACGTATCTTGCGCCTGTGTTCATCCTGTTGTCTTTGATCGCCGGGTATTTTTTCTATCGCTGGCAAGTGGAGCGTCACCGGGTGCTGACCGCCGTGGCCGAGTCCCGCAATTTCTTGCTGACGGTTATTAACAGCACACCCACCCGAATATTTTGGAAAGATTTCGATTTGCGTTTCCTCGGTTGCAACGCCGCATTTGCCAGCGATGCCGGCATGACCCACCCCGAGGATCTTATTGGTAAAGACGACCATCAGTTGTGGTGGGTGACACATGCTGAGGCCTATCGTGCGGATGATCGGGAGGTTATGGCGTCGGGTGTCGCCAAACTGTCTTACGACGAACAACAAACCACACCAATGGGCAAGACCATTTGGCTGCGCACATCCAAGGTTCCGCTACGCAATACCAAAAATGAAATCATCGGTTTGCTTGGGGTCTACGACGACATCACCCAACGCAAACTGTTGGAAGAACAAGTTCGCCAATTGGCGTTTCATGATGCACTGACTGGACTTCCCAACCGCCGGATGCTGGCCGACCGATTGAGCCAGACCAGGTTAGCCAGCCAGCGCAACGGCCAGTACGCGGCCCTGATCCTTCTTGACCTGGACAATTTCAAGTCACTCAACGACACACAGGGCCATGAGGCTGGCGATTTGTTGCTACTGGAAGTGGCAGGCCGCTTGCAAAGCTGTGTTCGAGCCATCGACACCGTGGCGCGCCTGGGGGGTGATGAGTTTGTGCTGCTGTTGAGTGATTTGAATGAAGAACAGACCACGTCCATGGCACAGGCCGCACTCGTCGCTGAAAAAGTCCGATTCAAACTATCACAGCCCTACCTACTCACCAGCGTCGCCGGCACCATTGAGCACCATTGCACGGCGAGCATTGGTGTGACCGTGTTTGTCGGCGACCAGCTCAGTCAGGACGAGATTCTCAAATGTGCCGACAAAGCGATGTACCTGGCCAAGGGAAAAGGACGCAACCAGGTTCATTTTTGTGATCTGAACAATTGAGTGGCGCTGTGCTGGCTGACGACTGTATTCTTCAGCAAGCCGCTGCCACCGGGTGCGCTGGAGGTGTTGGCGAAGGGACGCTGATGGGTTCTATGGGGCAAAATTCTATGGCGGGCGGGTCCAAATCAAGCCTGTTGGACTGATGAAATGCGTCATTGCCGAGGGCGTCGAAACATCCAGGCAGGTTAAGCTTCTGCTGGCTCAGCAGCGTGAACTGGCATCCAGAGGGATGCACTCATTAACATACCCCCCGTCGTGTATGACAGGCACGACCCTTGGTTAAGCAGAGCACCCAATGTCGGCTATCTGGCGGGCAGATCAGCAAGTCGAATTTCCGCTGACAGTCTGTTGGCGACCTCAGCTAAGCGTTGTTAGCAGCCCTTCGAGAAGGACGCACAGTTTCGAGATTGGCGTTTCTAGACCCTAGAATAAAAAATAAGCAGGCTGCGGGGTCTGTCGGTATTTTTTATGCCTGTCTAACTTTCAGGTAATCCCGGCGCAAGTAAGGCTGAACGCCACTTCCACGAGGAATTGATGGCTAGGTTATCCCGCCGCGCCCAGATTAATCCGCACGTTTTGAGATGTACATTCGTTCTATGGCCCTAGCAACATGAACCTCACTACTGCGCCGACAGCTTATCGCTTCGGCATTGTCACTGCTCTGGCACTGGCGTTGCTCACGCTTGCGTATGCCATCGTCCTGGCGATTGGTCTGCTCACACTGCCTTCGCCAAGTCACGCAATACAGGACCCTTGGTTCACACTCATGGAGGTCCTCATCCTGGCCATAGCTCCCACCATGGTGGCTTTTACCGTCGCGCTCCACCAATGGGTGCCTCAGGAGCGCCAGGCTCTGTCCTTGTCCGCCGTTGTGTTCATGGCAATGTGCGCCATTGTTACGTGCACGGTGCACTTCGCCGTCCTCACGCTAAGTCGGCTGCCTACGTTCGCCGAACCCAGCATCGCCCGGGCAGTGTTTGCGTTTCAGTGGCCCTCGGTGGTGTACGCGCTCGACATCCTCGCTTGGGACTTCTTCTTCCCAATCGCGGCGCTGCTTGCAGGCGCTTCGCTCGGCGGCAGCCAAGCTACTCTGGTGCGTTGGTTGATTCTCGCAAGTGGGCTGCTCGCCTTCGTCGGCCTCGCCGGGGTTCCGCTTGCCAATATGCAGATTCGCAACATCGGCATCATCGGCTACGTTCTGGTCTTTCCTCTCGCAGCTGTACTCATGGCCAAGCGATTCAGCCGTCCGGGTAGGACGAGTTCGGCCTAACCTTTAATCGAGAGGCGTAAAACCTGCATTTCGAATGACAACTTTAGAGCGACATGGGGTGGCTGCTTTCAGTCTGAACACGTCTTTTAATGTCCAGTTTCGGGATTCCATTGAATGTCCGGTTGTCTGGGCTTTCATCCGCAGTTTGTTGGGTCCTTCGCAAACTATCATCACTTTCGACCCAAAGCGGGAGGTTGCGATTGGTAGAACCACTGGAACCCGCTGTCTGTCATGGTTACTGTGCCGGTCAATCCGAACCGGGTCGTCCATAGCGGTAGATCCGAGACCTCCATGCTAACGGTCTACCCGCAGGGCCAACACCACGAAGGTGTTGGTTTTGATGACCCCCTCCAATTCTCCTATTTCATCCAGGATGGCGTTGAGCTTGCTCGTGGTTGGTGCGCTGATTTGGGCGAACAGATCAAAGCCTCCGCTCACCGAAGCCAGACGGCTGAGTTCGGGCAATTGGCTCAGACGGCGGATGACTTCACGCTGCGCTTTGGGGCTGATGCTGATACCCACGTAGGCCTGCACCCCGCGGTCCAAAGCCTCCGCCCCCAAGCGAACTGCATAGCCAAGGATGACACCGTCCGCCTCCAGCCGCGCCAAGCGCGCGACTACGGTCGTGCGTGCCACACCCAACTTACGCGCTAGCTGCGCGGTGCTGGTGCGGGCATTGGTTTGCAGCAAGGCAATCAATTGGCGGTCCAGCGCATCGCGCGGGCCCAGCAAGGGGGCAGACACGGGACTATCGGAAGACGCTGGGCTTGAAATTGACGTTTTAGATATAAATTTGGTCATAGTGAATGTTTTTTAAAGTCATTATGACGATTTCATAATAGCTTTCGTCACCCAATATTCAGACAATGTCCGCACTGCTTTGATAGGACTTGTATGAACCCCACTCACGCTGCACTCAGCCCCACCTTACCCGCAGCACCCGCAGCAAGGCCCATCACCCTGTTTGGCCCCGATTTTCCGTTTGCCTTTGATGATTGGATTGCCCACCCCAGGGGCTTGGGTCAGCTACCGACCAGCGCCCTCGGGCAGGAGGTGGCCATTGTTGGCGCGGGCATGGCGGGCATGGTGGCGGCCTATGAGCTGATGCGGCTGGGGCTCAAGCCGGTGCTGTATGAAGCCTCCAAGATGGGTGGACGTCTGCGCTCGCAGCGCTTTGAGGGCGGGCAGGGCGTGGTTGCAGAGTTGGGCGGTATGCGCTTTCCTCAGTCATCCACCGCCTTTTATCACTATGTGCACCGTATGGGCCTGCAAACCCAGCCCTTTCCGAATCCGCTCACTGCAGCGGCGGGCAGCACCGTGATCGATCTCGAAGGCGAAACCTTCTACGCCCGCAGTTTGGCCGATTTGCCACCGCTTTTTCAAGAAGTGGCCCAAGCGTGGGGCCACGCTTTAGAACAAGACGCGCAGTTTTCTGCCATGCAAACGGCCATTCGGGCACGCGACCCCCACGCGCTCAAGGCGATTTGGAACACGTTGGTGACGCAGTGGGATGACCGGACCTTTTACGACTTCGTGGCCAGCTCTCAAGCGTTTTCAGCGCTCTCCTTTAAACACCGCGAAGTGTTTGGCCAAGTCGGCTTTGGCACGGGCGGTTGGGACTCGGATTTCCCCAATTCCATGTTGGAAATTTTGCGTGTGGTGATGACCGAGTGTGACGACCATCAACACCTGATCGTTGGTGGGGCTGACCAGGTTCCGCTCGCATTGTGGACCCAGGCCCCGCCCCAGTTGGCCCATTGGCCGGCAGGCACCAGCGTGTGTAGTTTGCACGGTGGTGCCACCCGGGCCGGTGTTTCCGCACTTGCCCGTGCAGCCGACGGTCGCATCGCTGTCACTGACAGCTGGGGACAAACTCAACACTACGGTGCCGTTCTGGTCACTTGCCAAAGCTGGCTACTGAGTACCCAAATCACGTGCGAAGAAAGCCTGTTCTCACACAAAATGTGGATGGCCCTGGACCGCACCCGTTACATGCAATCGAGCAAAACCTTTGTCATGGTGGATCGCCCTTTTTGGAAAGACACCGACCCGGAAACGGGCCGTGACGTCATGAGCATGACGTTGACCGACCGCCTGACCAGGGGCACCTATCTGTTTGACAACGGGCCGGGCAAGCCAGGGGTGATCTGCTTGTCCTACGCCTGGATGGGCGATGCGCTCAAAATGCTGCCCCAGCCGGTCGAAAAGCGTGTGCAATTGGCGCTTGGGGCCTTGCAAAAAATCTATCCTAAAGTAGACATTGCCAGCCACATCGTGGGCAACCCTATCTGCGTGTCATGGGAGGCGGACCCGTATTTTCTGGGCGCATTTAAAGGCGCATTGCCCGGGCACTATCGCTACAACCAGCGCATGTACGCGCACTTCATACAGGACACGACGCCCACGGAGCAGCGAGGCATTTTCATAGCAGGCGACGATGTGTCATTCACCCCCGCCTGGGTCGAGGGCGCGGTGCAGACTGCGCTCAACGCTGTGTGGGGCATCCTGCATCATTTGGGCGGCGCCTGCCATGCAGATAATCCAGGGCCTGGGGATATGTTTGCTACCCTGGGTCCGATTGAGTTGCCAGAATAATCGTACCCACAAACCAACCCATCACCATGCCACGTCTGTCCCTGACGCTCGCCTTGTACCAGTGTGCGCCGCAGCCGATGGATGTGGCCGGCAATTTGCAGCGTCTGCATGACGCAGCCCAACGCGCCCGAGCCCAAGGCGCGCAGCTGTTGGTCTGTCCGGAAATGTTTCTCACCGGCTACGCCATTGGCGCTGCAGCGGTGCATGCGCTGGCTCGCTCGGCCGACCCAGCCCAGGAGCGGAGCTACGCCGCTGCAGTGGCGCAGATTGCGCAACAGACCTCTATGGACATCGTCTATGGCTACCCTGAACGCAGCGATGAAGGGGCCGTGTACAACGCCGCGCAATGGATGAGCGTCCAAGGTCACGTGAGGTTGAATTACCGCAAAAGTCATCTTTACGGCGAGCTGGATGCGCAGCAATTCAGCCCCGCACCTGCGAGCGCTGCCCTGGCCGAACTCCGGGGTTGGCACATTGGATTGATGATTTGCTATGACGTGGAGTTTCCTGAAGCGCCGCGTCTTGCCGCGCTGGCTGGCGCGGATGTGTTGCTGGTGCCAACGGCCAATATGGAACCAAATGATTTTGTGCCGCAGCGCTTAGTGCCAGTACGAGCCTTTGAAAATCAAATCGCATTGGCCTATGCCAATTTCGCAGGGACCGAGGGAGGCTTGATCTACAACGGACAAAGCTTGATCTGTGGTGCGGACGGCGTCGTGCTATCCCAGGCCGGGCGAAGCCCGGATTTCATTGTGGCCACACTGGAACCCGAAGCGCTGGACCGCGCGCGTCAGCAACAAACTCATTTGCAAGACCTGCGGGCATGGCAGATTTCAAACGGTGGCCCAACAAACGGCAACCGTTAGCAGCTTGATAGCAAGCTAGAGAAGCACCCTCCCACAAAGTTACTCCAACGGCCCCGGGCGCGTGTTTTCGAATCTGGAAAAGCGCACACAGCTACGGCTCCTACTTGGGAGAAATCAGCTCTGCGCCAGAGAATCTCATCAACCGCGACTTCCACGCTGTAGCCCCAAACGAGAAGTGGCTCACGGACATCACGGAGTTCCAAATCCCAGCTGGCAAGGTGTATCTATCGCCCATGATCGACTGCTTCGATGGGCTGGTTATCAGCTGGACAATCGGCACGCGTCCAGACGCTGATCTGCTCGATGTCGCGCAAAGGATGCTCTCCTGATAACGCAGCCTGTGACGGCTTCTTTGGACGGCTGAAAACGGAGCTGTTCTATTCTCGAGACTGGCAGGCTACAACCATTGACCAGTTCATGCAGGTCATTGACACTGACATTCGCTGGTATAACGAAATGAGGATGAAAATCCCTCTTGGCTCACTCAGTCCCCTTGAATACGGAGAGAGCCTCGGACTTACGGCATAAGCCAGTCCAAGTTTTACGCCGCATCCCCAAGTGGTCAATTTTCGGTCGGCGTCAACTGTTCGCTGAATCATTCAGTGTGTCTGCTCGATTTCCCTCGACTACGTCGCCCAAACTGCCCGATTTCTGCCTCCCCGCTTGGCTTCGTAGAGCGATTGGTCGGCCCTTTGGTAAGCCATGTCTGCGCTCATCCCCTGACTTAACAATACCAAACCGGCCGAACAGGTGTAGCTGAATTCCGGATGCTCTGGCAAGGGTCTCCCCTGCGCCAATAATTTGAGGATGCGTTGCACGATAGCCTCGGCCTGGGATCTGTCAGTCTCTGGCAGCAGCAGTAAGAACTCTTCACCCCCGACTCGGCCAAAACCGTCAACGCGGCGCAGCGTGTTGCACACGACGCTGGCGAAATGCTTTAACACTTCATCCCCGCTTCTATGTCCGTAGGTGTCGTTGACTTTCTTGAAAAAGTCTAGGTCCATCAATACCAGCACGCCGAGTTTGCGCCCCAGATTAACAAGTTTGACCTGCTCTTCAAGAAGTTGCAGGATGTGCGCCCTGTTACTGATGCCGGTCAGTGAATCGGAGAGCGCAGCGAGCAATGCTGAGTCACGCTCTACCCGCAAGCCCCGTTCCCCCGCGCGCAAGCCGGATATGTCGCTGGACATCACCAGCATCCAACCTTGCTCGTCCTGGGTCTGCGTCATCAAGAACCATCGTCCATCGCAGAGATCGACCTCAAAGCTTCTATATGCCTGCTTGCCGCGCCGCGATCGGACCGACGCCAACCAGGCTTCAAAATCATCCGTTTCGATTTTCGAGCCTACTTTTTCGGTGTAGTTGCGCCGCAGAATATCGTCCCACGAAATTACCTCGTAAGTCCCGATGCCGTAGGCTTTGCGAAAAGCCTTATTGGCATAGCGCAATACCTCATTCGGGTCATACAAACCGATAAGCACCGGCGAGTCCTCTTGCAGCCGCAGGACGTGCATCGAAAAATCCTCGAGGGAGTGGGAGTTTTGCATCGTCACGAATCAGCGTCTGGCGTCACGAATCGGTGTGTTTAAGGGCTTGAGATGGTGCGCAGATAGCCGATTGGAGTGGGATCTTACGCGCATTGAGATAGATCAATTCAACTCGTGCCACAGCGCCCCCACATGGATTTGCCAATGGAAATGCTACCAGCTAAAAGACGCCCATGCAGTTTATTTTGATCCGAAGTCACCAAGCAAAAAACTGGCTGCAATGCTAGCCGCGCCAGGCCCATGCATTTACACGGCAACAAGTGCCGCTACATGTGGAAATGAAACACAAACGGACTTCTGAAAAACCGAGTCGGCCAGAAATGTATCCAAGCGGGGGAAGTCGGTTGATCTGTCGATCCCTTGCGGTCGTTCGCCAATGGCTGCAAATGGCCTACAGCAGCCGGCGGGTGGGAGCCAGTGACGCAAATGCGTTTACGACTGTAATTGCGCGGGATATTTGCATAGACAGTGAACCCGACATGACGGTTGCGAAAGAGTCCTTTGCGGAATACACTAAATTTGATGGCAAGTCCTAAAGGAGAGAGCATGCTTCGAAGATGGAAAATCGTTGTCCTGTTCATTTCGCTCGGCAGCCTTGCTCATGCTGAAACACAGCCAATGCCCGACGCTACACGCGGCGAGTTGCTCTACCGAACACATTGCATTGCTTGCCACAGCGACGAAGTGCATTGGCGTGACAAAAAACTCGTCACTGACGGGAAAAGCCTGCAGTCAGAAATACGCCGCTGGATGGAGGTTTCAGGCCTTCGCTGGAGCAGCGAAGACATTGCGGAGGTTGGGCGCTACCTCAATGCCGCCTACTACCGATCTAACGCCTTGGACTATTGATGGAGTTCCCGAAAACGCTATACATGGCCCTCAAAGCGCATTGGCGAAACGACTCCAAAGTGGTCACTGGACTGGATTGGTGGAAATGTCGCCAGGCTCATTCAGGCGGAGGGATTAAAAACGACCTGCGTTCACTTTCAACTGATCTGGCGAAAAGCGAAAAATCGTCATGGCATCCACGCTGCAGGCACCCATATTCCGATAGAACCTGATCGTCGGTTCGTTCCAATCCAGGCAGCCCCATTCCAACCGTTCACAGCCCCGCTCCACGGCAAGTTTTGACATGAATGCCATCATGATTTCCCCAAGTCCCTTGGAGCGCGCGGCTTCATCGATCAGGAACCCGTCAATGTACAGCCCCGACTGTCCGATGAACGCGGAAGAGTTCTGGCAGAAATAAACGAAGCCAACGGTCTGTCCTTCGTAATCCCCAAAAACAGCTTCTCCTTTTCCTTCCAAGAGGATAGCTTGGTTCCAAGTGGGTTGGGTATCGGACAAAGCCATTGATCGTTTTCATGCTGCCTCCCTCCATGCCTAGTCATTCGCATGGAGTTTTGAGAATGATTTAGGCCCGCGCCCCACGTGGAATATGCACAACTTGCTATTTAATTCATAGCATGTATTCATTGCGTCCGCACTGTCGGCGGTGTAGGGCCCACAGCAGTCGGCGGAGTGGTTCCCCCATCGCCAGCGTGGCGCCATCCCGTCACTGCAGGCGCTGCAGAAGATCCAAGGTCGGATAGCCGTCCGCTGGCAGGCCCAGGCTGCGCTGGTATCGGCGAACGCCGCGCTGCGTGGCCGGACCCATCATTCCGTCGGGCGTGCCGCTGTCGAAGCGACGTGCGTTCAACGCCGTCTGCAGCGCCAGCAACTGGCTTCGGGTCAGGGCCTGCAAATCGCGTGGCCAGGTTGTCTGCACCGCAGGGCCGTCGGCCAGCCGTTGCGCCAGCAGGCCGACGGCGAGCGCATAGCTGGTCGAATTGTTGTAGCGAAGGATCGTTCTGAAGTTGGGGCCAACCAGAAAGGCTGGACCACGCGCGCCGGCCGGAAGCAGGATAGAACTGTCGGCCAGCGCTGGCAACGGCGCGCGGTCCATCGACTGCACCCCCTCGTTTGTCCATGCCGAAGCCGGTTGTCGAATGTCGGCGTCGGCATGGGCATAGTCAAATGCCGGGGGCAAGAGCACTTCAATCCCCCACGGCTGGCCAGCCTGCCATCCGGACTTTGAGAGGAAGTTTGCGGTCGACGCCATCACATCGGCTACGCTGCCCCAGATGTCGCGTCGGCCATCGCCATCGGCATCGACCGCATAGGCCAGAAAGTTCGAGGGCAGGAACTGCGTCTGGCCCATTGCACCGGCCCACGAACCGATCATCTGCGCGCGGTCAATGTCGCGGTTCTGCAGGATTTTCAAGGCAGCGAGCAATTGGGCACGCGCCCACTCCTCGCGTCGCCCCTCGAAACCGAGCGTCGCCAGGGCGTCGATGGTCGGGATGTCGCCGACGTTGCCGCCGTAATTGCTCTCCATGCCCCAGATCGCGACGAGGACCTCCGCCGGGACGCCGTAGCGCGTTGCAATGGCATCGACTTCAGGCCGCAGTTGAAGCAGTTTTTCCTGCCCACGGGCGATTCGCTGCGTTGACAGCGCGTTGTCGAGATAGTCCCATACGTTGCGTGTGAACTCCGGCTGGGTGCGATCCAATTCGATGACACGCGGGACGAAGCGGACATTGTCGAAGGCAACCTGGAGCGTGGCCTCGTCGATGCCGGCTGCGAGGGCATTTCTGCTGAACGCGTCGACCCATCGGGCAAACTTCTGGCTGTGTTCTGCTTCGTTGGATCCGGCTTGCGTCGCGTGGGTTCCGGCCGTCGATGGAGCCGATACCTGGGGTGCGATTGCTGGTGCGGAGGCGCAACCCGCAACCGCGAAGACTGCCAGCGATGCGGGAACAAGCCAGCTGCGGGCGGACGCTTGAAAACGGGATGGTTTTTGCATTTCTGCCATTCTCGTCGTTCTTTGAAGCCAGAGTGATCGGACGCTGCCCTCGACCCGGTGCATCCTCAAGTCGCCGCTGACACCCTTGCCTTCATAAATCGTTAACAAACGCGTTCCATAATCCCTTCAACTTTCCAGGGAAATATATGAATCTGCGGTCTACACCCCAATACGACTCTCTTAGTCGGGCATTTCACTGGGTCACGGCCATATTGGTGACCATCGCCTTCATCCTTGGTCCGGGTGGCTTTGGCCGCCTCATGCGTGAAGGGGTAGACCCCGCCACGCGAAGCGATATCGTCTGGCACGAATCCCTGGGGTTACTGGTCTTTGCGTTGACCGTGTTGCGCCTCATTTGGGTATCGGTACGGCCAGCCGCGCCGGCGTTCCAGATGGCCGGGTGGATGCAAGCAACGGGCAAATTGATGCACATCGCACTGTGGGGGCTGATGCTTGCGCTGCCCATGACTGCGCTTCTGGCCCTGGGCAGTGAGGGACATCCGCTGACGCTGCTGGGTGGTGTCCGCTTTGACCAGATGCCCCTAATTGCTGAATCCGGCATCGCAAAAATGGCGGACTGGGGCGACGTTCATACATTCCTGGGCGACGCCATCATGTGGTTCGCGGGTTTGCATGCCGCTGCCGCCATCTTCCATCACCTGGTGCTCAAAGATGGCGTGCTCTCATCCATGCTTCCCTGGAAAAATACGCGCTAAGGCACTCTCTCGCAGTCGCCCGACGTACAGAAACGCCGGATAGGATAGGCTGCTGGCGCAGGTGTCCTCACTTTCAAACTCAAAAAATGCCCGCAACCGAACTTATTGTCACCTCCGCTGGAAGCCTGGCAGGCAAAGAAATGCTGATTCCTACCGGGAAAGAGGGGGCGCACTTTGCGCATATCCAGGACTGGCTCACGGCCCAACTCAAGGCCAAGAAGGCGGTGAAAGACGTGAGCACGCAGGTGCTGGTCAAGGGCATCAAGCAATGGGCCGCTTACGAGGAAAAAGCGGGCTCCAAAACCGTTCGCACGGTTTTTAAAATTACCTAGTTTGCGCCGCAACCCGCGCAAGCGCCCTCGCTATACGCAAGTCCAGAATTAGACTAATATCTGTCCAATTCAAGACTCTTTAGGGGCATCACCATGGCCACGACAACTGCAGCAAGCACACCCAAGGGTTTGACGTATCACCCGGGCAAGGGGGCCATCCGGTCATTCACGGCCGATGTTGCCCGTGCCTCGCCCCTCACGCTGGTGGAACTGGAAAGGCAGGGGGTATCTCCCCGGTTGTTCAATGACCTGCGGGCCGAAATGGGCCTGTCGTCCGCCCGCATGGTTGAGATCTTCAAGTTTCCCCGTTCCACGCTCGCTAGCAAAATCAAGTCAAAGGCGCCGCTTAAAGGTCGCGAGGGGCAGGCCACCATCAAAATGGTCAAGTTGCTGGCACAAGCGCAGCGCATGGTGGACAACAGCACCAGCGATCAGGCCGAGGGGTTCGATGCTGCACACTGGTTGGGCCAGTGGCTGGAGGTGCCCCAGCCTGCACTGGGCGGCCTGCGCCCTGCTGATCTGCTGGATACCGAAACCGGTACCCAAATGGTTCACCAGGTGCTGGGTGCCATGGAAAGCGGTGCCTACCTGTGAGGCTGTGGCGCATCGCTACTGAAACTCGGTTATTCACAGCCCAGGACCTCAGCGGCAAAGGCGCGGCCATCAACCCCGGCCGTTGGAACGGCCCCGGCCAACCCGTGATGTATGCGGCACCCACGGCGGCCTTGGCCATGCTGGAAACCACTGCCCACATCAATTCGCTCGGGTTGCCAATGAATCGCTTTCTGGTTGCCATTGACGTGCCTGACGCCCTGTGGGCGCAGCGTCAGGACATTCCCGTGGACCAACTTCCAGTCGGGTGGTCGGCCATACCTGCCGGTTTGAGCAGTGTCGAGGTGGGCGCGCAGTGGCTGTCGCGCCAGAGCAGCCTGCTGCTGTGCGTGCCGTCGGTCATCGTGCCAGAGGAGTCCATTGCCCTCATCAATCCGGCACACCCCATGGCCAGCCAACTCACCGCTATGAAGGTGCGGCCTGTGACCTATGGAGCAGTCTTCAGGTAGTTGCGATACAAAATAATCGGTGTACTCAGTGCTTTTGCGTCGCCGCCGCTGAATCGTTCAACTTCTGGTCCACCTGTGCTTCGGCTTGCAGCCAGTCATCCAGTTCATGTCCGTCTTGAAAGTTGCGTGCCTCGTAGAAAGAATACGCGGCTTGTCGAACCATATCAATTCGCCAATCGACGGACTGATTGTCGTCTCGGCTCGCTGCTTTGCCGCCCTTTGATGCCGAAGATGAGCGCTTTTTGCTTGGCGCAACGTCTGGCTCGGATTGAATTGCGGCGTGGTGATGTTTCATGTCGTGCCTTTTGAACATTAGCCAATGTGATCTCTGGCGAGCAAGCTCCTGCGGTAGCCAGACCTGAAATAGACCCGCCAGCCTTTTCAGGGGCTGGCGGTTGTGGTGGGAACCCCGGGCCAGGTCGTCACGCTGACACGTCTGGGGACGTTCCCCTCCGTCCCAATGTTGAACATCAAGACTCAGTCCAAATCATTGAACCCCCCAGCTCTGCGCCTCTCAGGACCTGCTGTCGCGATCCACAAAAGACACGTTTTCAATATATTCACCGCTGAGGATTTCTTATTGAGATTTCTCAAATATGCATACTTTATTTGCGCACGCCATTCTCCGAACTCCAGTTCTGCCGAGAACCGGATAGGGAATCAAACGGATAATTGCATGATCAGTGATCGCCCATCAAGGAACAACGCGTGACAGAGTTGAATGCAGTACCCGAAGCCGGTGAAGAGATTCCAGCAAAGAAGAGCACGGCAGGTGTTTCCAAAGCCCAAAACGAGATCAATGAAAAATTGATGCTTGCCATCTTTGCCGGAGATCTGGCGCGAATGCAGGAGTTGATTGCCAATGGGGCTTCGTTAACCTGCAGGAATCATGCATCCCAGACGCCTTTGATGGTTGCTTGCAGGATGGGTCACGTTGACATTGCGGTCTGGATCATTGCCCAGTGGTGCTCCATGGGGAGCGGCGCGATGGAATGGCTTAACGCCAAAGACACTCTGGACCGCACTGCGCTGATGGTGGCGTGTGAGAAAGGTGATCTCGCCATCGTGTCCGCCTTGATGGACGCCGGTGTCGACGTGGTTGCGCACGACATGGTTGGACGCAGTGCCCAGGATTACCTCAAAGACAGTGCGAATTTTGAAGCTATTTTTGCGGTCGTCGGACACAAGAATTTGACCGAACAGCAACTGAAGCCTGCACTTGCCACACCAAAGTCCAGGGCGCCAAGGAGGTCAGTAGCCCATGCGAATTAACCTGAAAGTACCATTTGCCCAAAAAGATGCGGCCAAGGAACTGGGTGCACGTTGGGATGCGACCCGAAAGATTTGGTATGTCATCGATCCGGAGTGCGTGGACGTATTTTCTGACTGGATGCCGGGGGTGCAGTCGGCCACTGCAGAAAAGATCACCACCAGTGCAAAGCCGAGCGCCGGGCATGGCGTGCTGACAGGCCCGAAGGACACTCAGTTGCTTTGCGGGTGCCAGGTTCTCCCGTGGGAGCATTGCGAGCACTCCCTGATCAAGTGATCAGGCCGGTTGCTGGTTTCAGGCTACGGGTTCCAGCACATGCACCACCACTGAAACAAGCCAGTCTTTGACTTGTGCCGAGAAGGCCTGCATGTGGGGTGCGACGCCATGTGCCTGCAAGGCTGCGAGGCTTGCCCATTTTTCCACCACCACAAAGGTGTCTGAACCGACGCTGCCGGTAGATGGCGGCATGCCCTGGGCGTCGACCGTCGCGGTGTATTCGAGGCAACCCGCTTCAGCATGCACAGCGCCCGTTAGGGTGTTGAACGCTTCCAGAATTTTGCTGCGTTGGCCGGGTTGCGCGGTAATCACGGCGATGACGTGGATCATGGTTTTTCTTGGAAGATGTCAATCAAAGGTCAGTAAATCACTGGACAATACTGTTACGCGGGCGGCTGTGTCCGAAAACAAACCAACAACCTATGAGCGAAATAGAACCCACTGAGCCGGTCGACGGTAAGGCACAAGGCGACTCGGATCGGCACGACTTGGCATCGCTGGTTGCCACGTCTGACGTCAGCTTGCGGCCTTTTCCTGTTGCCGAGGGGCTGGAGGAATGGGACCAATTATTGGCCAGGGCTGCGCGACTGTTGCGGGAAAGTGTGATCGACAGTGCGTGGGTTGGGCGTTTAACTGATTTGGCACTCAGCGTTCGCACACTGGCCAGGCGCAACGCTGATATGGCGCTTTACGTATTGATTCAAGCCAATGGGCGGGGCCTTGACCATTACAGTGCCCAGCACGCAATGATCTGCCAGGTTATTGCAGAACTGGCGGCTGAATGGATGGAATGGCCGGAAGAGGAAAAACAGTCGCTTGCTCTGGCGGCACTCAGCATGAATGTGAGCATGACTGCGCTGCAGGATTCGCTTGCCAAGCAGAGCACCGCCTTGTCAGAGGGGCAACGCGAATTGGTGGGCGCCCATGCCGACGCAAGCGCCGACTTGCTGATCAAAGCGGGTGTCGTTGAACCCGTCTGGCTTTATGTGGTGCAACATCACCATAAGATTCATGAATCAGATTCGGGCGATGCCGCGGGCGCCGGGCCTCGTCTGGCCGAGTTGCTAAGGCGTGTGGATGTTTACACGGCAAAACTGAGCAGCCGGGGGTCACGCGCGTCCATTACTCCAGCAATGGCCGCCCGTGACGCCTGCCTTGGCGCAGGGGGGCACCCGGACAGCACTGGCGCCACGTTGCTGAGAGTCGTCGGACTGTATCCACCAGGCACTTTTGTTGAGCTGGCAAATGGTGAGACCGCTGTGGTGATTGAGCGTGGAAAAAAGGCCCATACGCCCATTGTGGCCAGCGTTCGTCGTGAAGATGGCGGAGTGCTGATGCAGCCGTTGCGCAGAGATACTTTGCGATCCGGAATGACGGTCAAGCGGGGAATCGAGCCCAGTCGGGTACGAGTTATGTTTGAGCATCGTCGCACACTTGCATGTGCCTTTTGAATTGCAAGGGCAGCGCGTAGCCTAAGCGCGCGTTTCTGCAGAGCCGCGTCGGCATTCAGCTGTTCATACCCGGGCGCTTTCGCAATCGCCTCAACGGTAACGTGGGGTTGAGGTTCATTGACATGGATGGCCATGTCAGTTTGTTTAAAAGCTTCAGTCGGATTGCGTGCCGATGTGGTGCAGACGTCACCGGCATGAGGCTCGCTCTGTGCGGCTTCAATGGGGCTGCCACCTATAATTTCTTCGCCGTTACGCTGCCAAGAATCAAAAAGATCAGCGGTGAGACAACTCGTGCGGAGCATCGCAGAGACGGCCTTCACACGTTGGATTGGAAATGCTTGCATGCTGAAACAAGAAAACTTCCGTTTGTCCTTGCGCCAGGTTCTGACGATTCCCTACGTCGTGCTGGTACTGGTACTGGCGCTGACAATTGTTGGGCTTTCTTACCTGACGGGCAGCCGCGCAGTGGATTCAGTCGCTTCCCACTTGCTCCTTGAAACGGTAGGCCGTATCGGCCAGGCCGTCGATCGCCATGTGGTGGGTTCAGGCGCTGTTCTGGAGGCTGCGTTTCCGGATGGAATGCCGGTGGCACCGTCCATTGATGCCGAGCTTGAGAGTCTTCGCACCCGTTTCTGGATTGCGACTTCCTTGCACCTGGATCCGCACAACTACGTCTACTTTGGCAATCGTCTGGGTCAGGGAATTGGCCTGTACCGGTATTCCCGTACCGAAGGCGAACTGCGTATCAAACTCAAACCCGATGAGTTGCGCACCTTCTACCGGTTCACTGGAATCGACGGCCCATTGAACTTCAGTTCCCGTGAGGCGAAGTTGTTTGATCCACGAAAGCGCCCATGGTACGAGGCCGGAGCAAACCAGAGTGCGCACACCTGGACCTCTGTTTATATTGACTTTGGGTCGGGAGACCTCGTCGCTACGCGCGCGCGGCGGGTTTTGGGCGCACAGGGTGAATTTGAAGGGGTGGTGGCAACGGATGTGTCCTTGCGTGCCCTGAATAACTTTGTTTCCAAAATACCGGTTTCGCAGCATGGGCTGGCTTTCATCGTGGAGCCCGATGGGGATTTGATCGCCTCATCGGCCAGCCCCAATATCAAAATACTGTCTGACGGCACCAAGAACCGAATCAGCGCGAAGGAGAGTGGCAACCCCCTCGTTGCAGCCACTTATGAAGAGGTTCTCAAGCGCCTGGCCCAGCCTGATACCAAGGCCAGCGCACAGACCTTCAGTTTTGACGGCCCGGACGGTCAGGTCATTCATGCTGCCTACGACCGGCTGAGAGACGACGCCGGACTGGAGTGGATTACGGTGGTGGTTTCGCCCCGTAGTGATTTCATGTCGGGAGTGACTGAAAACGTATTGCGCTCGGCGATATTGAGCGTGCTGGCCATTGTGGTGGCCATTGCACTGGGGACGCGCATTCTGAACTGGGTCGCTGGCGATCTCAAGCGTCTGTCGGATGCCGCATTGCGCGTTGGCGAAGGGCAACTCAACTGGCCAGTCGGCATCAAACGGGCCGATGAAATCGGGCAACTTGCGCAAAGCTTTGAGACGATGCAGCGGCGCCTCCAGACAGACGGGCTGACCAGTTTGGCCAATCGGGATGCCTTCATGCTGCGCCTGCGGCAAAAAATCGGCGAAGCCGAAAACCAGCGAGGGGGCGACCGTTTCGCTGTGCTGTTCATTGATTTGAATCGTTTCAAATACATCAACGACCATTTTGGGCATGAAATGGGTGACCGGGTCCTGATTGAAGTGGCCCAGCGCCTGCAACGCGCCGTCCGCTCCCGGGATTTTGTGGCCCGCTTGTCTGGCGACGAGTTCGTTGTTCTGCTGGACCGGGTGGACAGCGAAGAAGGGCTGGAGCGCGTTCGCAAGGAAGTTGAGGCCAGTTTGAAAGAACCACTCCTGGCCTTGGGTATTGCAGCACCCAACGCCATTGACTTTGGTGGATCGGTGGGGGAAGCCCTGTTTCCTGAAGACGGGACAGACGCGGAGTCGCTGCTCAAAAAAGCGGATCGCAGGATGTACGGTCAAAAGTTCTCGGACCGGCGAGCCAGCTAGCCGACCAATCGTTGGGGCGGCTCCAAAAGGGGGCGTGACGGGGTAACCTGCAAAATATTTTCGCTTTTTTGCAATTATTTTTGAAATAGGCCTAAATAACCCCCTAAATCTGCCGTTAAGAAACGTACGTCTACAGATAAAAGTCACCGGAGGGGCCTTCAGGCTTACCAAAATGCAGTTGCCGTCCTTTGATCGAAACCTTAATTTGCGCATTTCTGGCGCGGATTTGGCTTCGTCTGGAGCCAACAAAGTCATTGCGGTGGCGCCGGTGAACCCTCCCGTCAGCGCGAGTCCGCCGCTTGAGCCGGCTCCCAGCGTCATCAATCTCGTCAATACGGCGCGCAAGCCCAACCAGGGCGAGGCGCTGTACACCAGCGTGGCCGACCCCGCCAAACGCGGCGCAGAAGCCGATACCTCGCAAAAAGACTGGACCATTCACCGGCCCGTAACCGAAAAGGTGGAAGAACCACCGCGCAAACCGGTGTACCAGATGCTGATTGACCACCTCAAGACCATGTGGACGGCGGGTGCGAGCGCCATCCAGCTGGAACAGGTGAAGGACCAGTTGACACCCATCACGCCTCCCGCGTCGTCCCAAATGCCAGGCACCCTGGCCAAAGAGGTTTTGACCTACACCGCCAACAAGGTCAAGAAGCCCGAAAACATCTGATTGCTCTGCGCCGACCGCGGTGGCGACTTTGGGCGACTTCTGTGCCGGGCGGGCCATCGTCTACCATCTTGGTCATGCATACGACTGCCCTTGTTCTTTTTTCCGGTGGCCAGGATTCCACCACCTGCCTGGCCTATGCGCTTGAACGCTACGAGCGCGTTGAAACCATTGCCTTTGACTACCGCCAGCGCCACAACGTGGAGCTGGAGGCGCGGCTGGTGGTGCTGCGGGAGATGCGCAGCCAGTTTCCGCAATGGACCTCCAGACTGGGGGAAGACCATTTGCTGGACCTGGCCGTGCTGGGCTCGGTCAGCGAGACCTCATTAACCCGGCAAACCGCGTTTCAGATGGAAAGCACCGGTCTGCCCAATACCTTTGTGCCGGGGCGCAATCTGCTGTTCCTGACCCTGGCGGCCGCCGTAGCCTACCGGCGGGGGCTGCAGGTACTGGTCACGGGGGTGTGTGAAACCGATTTTTCGGGCTACCCGGATTGCCGCGACGACACCATGAAAGCCATGCAGCTGGCCCTGTCGCTGGGCATGGACAAACGCTTCCTGATCGAAACCCCGCTGATGTGGATCGACAAGGCGGACACTTGGGCCATGGCGCAGACACTGGGCGGCCAGCCGCTGGTGGACCTGATCGTGGAACACACCCACACCTGCTACCTGGGCGACCGGGAGCACCGCCATGCCTGGGGTTATGGTTGCGGCACCTGCCCGGCGTGCGAATTGCGCTGGCGCGGGTTCGAGAAGTTTCAGTCCTCCACCCGGTAACGCGCGGCCGCGCCTTTGGGCTCTGGCAGCAAAGTCCAGCGCCGGTTGTGAAATGCCGCCACACCCGGCCTGTGCGCTATGGAAATGAGAGCGCCTTGTGCAGATTCCACGAGGGCTAGCAGCCGTTTGTACACTGAAGCCTCGGTGGCCTCGTCGAGCGCGCTGGTGGCTTCATCGGCAAACACCCAGCGCGGTTTTTTCAGCAACACCCGGGCAATCGCCAGTCGCTGCTGCTCGCCACCCGAGAGCTTCTGGCTCCAGGCGTCCGCCGTGTCCAGCTGGCCGGCCAGATCGGGCAACAGGGCGTCGCTCAAGGCCTGCTGCAGTTGCGCGTCGGTGTAGCGGGTGGGGGCTTCCGGGTAGGCCAGCGCCTCGCGCAGCGGCCCGTTGGGAAAGTAGGGCCGCTGGGGAATAAACATGGTCTGCGCGGGCAGCTGCACCTGGCCTTTGGCGAACGGCCAGATACCGGCCAGTGTGCGAAACAGCGTGGACTTGCCACTGCCCGAGGGCCCCTGCAGCAACACCCGGTCGCCTGCAGCGGCATGCAAGGCGGTGCCGGCCAGCAGCACCGTGCCGCCTGGCAGCGCGACCTGCAGGTCCTGCGTACCCAATGTGTTGTTGTTTGCTATTAATTCAGTAGCTGTCTGCGCGGGTTCTACGGGGGCTAGCGCCTGAAATGACTCCTCAAAGCTGGTCAGCCGGTCGGTTGTGGCGCGCCAGCTGGCCAGGCTGCTGTAGCTGTCCACAAACCAGCTCAAAGCGCCTTGCACCTGGCCGAAGGCGCTCGATATTTGCATCAGCTCACCGAGCTGAATTGCACCGCTAAAAAACCGCGGCGCGGCCACCACAAACGGAAACACCACCGCGGCTTGCCCGAAAAAGCTGGTGAACCAGATGAGCCGCTTCTGCGCGTTGATGAGTTGCAGGTAGTTGCCCAGCACCTTGCCGAAACGCGTGTCCAGCTGCTGGCGCTCGACCTTTTCGCCCCGGTCCAGCGCGATGGATTCGCTGTATTCCCGCACCCGCACCAGGTGGTGGCGAAAGTCGGCTTCGACCCGCTGCTGCTGGAAGTTCAGCGCAATCTGCGGGCGGCCGATGTAGTGGGTGATGACGCTGCCCGCCAGGCAGTACAGCACCGCCATCCACACCATGAAGCCGGGGATGTTGTAGTCGCTGCCGCCCAGCGTGAACGCAAACCCGCCGGAGAGCCCCCACAAAATGCCGACAAAGCTCAGCAGGGTCACCACCGAGTTCAGCAAGCCCATGGACAGGCCAATCGTCAGGCCGGTGAACTGGTTGATGTCTTCCTGAATGCGCTGGTCCGGGTTGTCGGGGTTGTCGCCGTTGGCGTTCGGTTTACCGGTAAAGCGCGCCAGCTCCAGCCGGTAGAACGCGTGGTTGCTCAGCCAGCGCTCCAGGTAGTGGCCGGTCATCCAGGCGCGCCAGCGCATCTCCAGCAGCTGGGTCAGGTAAAACTTGTACACCGCAATCACGATGAACGCGAAGGCCAGGTAGGTGAAGCGCCCCAGCTGCGCCCAGAACACGGCCGCGTTCTTGTCCTGCAGCGCGTCGTAAAACAGCTTGTTCCAGTCGTTGAACAGCACGGCCATGTAGACCATGCCCAGGTTCAGGGCAATGATGGCGCCCAGCAGGGCGCGGGCCTTCCATTTCTGGTCCGAGGCAAAGTAGGGCTGTGACAGCGCCCAGACGCGGCGCAAAAAGAGCTGGAAGGTCGCGAGTTTGGTCATGCCCGCAGCATACCGTCCAACGATCGGTCCCACGCAAAGCCGGGGAACAGGGTGTCGATGTCAGCGGCTGTCAGCCCCTGGGTGCTGCGGAGCACCTGGGCGAACACGCCCCGGAAGTCGTTGTGCACCGGCAGGTCGCGGTTCTCGTGCAGGTTGCCTTGGGCCAGTCCGGTCCAGCCGCCGTGCATACGGCCGCCGTTGACCTTGTTCCCCATGATCCACATCGCGTTGCCGTGGCCGTGGTCGGTGCCACGGGTGCCGTTCTCGGCGCTGGTGCGCCCGAATTCGCTGCACACCACCACGACGTCGTTGGTCTGTGAAAAATCGCGGCGCAACTGCACCAGGGTGGCGGCCAGGTTGCCCAGGTTATTGGCCAGGCTGCCGGTCACACTGCCCTGGTTGGCATGCGTGTCCCATCCGCCCGCGGACAAAAAGCCCAGGCGCAAGCGGCGGTCCTGGCGCATCAGCGTGCCCAGATGCTGGGCGTCCAGCAGCAGGCCCTGCGCGGTACCGGCGCCGTTGTTGGCGGCCTGCATTTCGCGGCTGATGTCTTTGCCGATCTCGTTGCCACCCATCGCTTCGCTCAACGTCTTGGCCGTTTGCATGCGGCTGTCCGCCCCCGCGCGAAACGCCTTGGACAAGTCGTCCTGCCCTGCATACAGGCGCATCACCGCGTCGCGGGTGCGCTCGTCGCCCACCGCGCCCTGGCGCGTCGCGGCCTGTCCCTTGGCTACCAGTTGCACCGGGGCGCTGCCCGAGAGGATTTGCGGGTTCGCCTCGCCGACCCCGATTGCTATGGATTTTGTAGCTGCTTGCGCAGTGCTGTCGGGGGCTACAGGCTTAAAACCTGCGAAATTCCCCGATAAAGTGCCAGCCAACGTGTTCATCCACCCAGCCGCATTGCTGCTTTTGCCCGGTGTGCCGATTTCCCAGTGGTGCTGGGCGTCAAAGTGCGAGCGCGTCGGGTCCGGCGAGCCGGCGGCGGGCAGGGCGCTCAACACGCCTTGCTTCCACAGTGGCATCAATGGTGCCAGGGCGGGGTGCAGGCCGAAGGCGTCGTCCAGCCGCAAGGTGGTTTGCACAGTGCCATCGGGCCGGGGCAGGGCGATGGACGGGCGCAGTGCGTAGTAGTTGGCATCGCCATGTGGCACCAGCGCCGACAGGCCGTCGTAGGCACCGCGGAGAAACACCACTATCAGGCGGCCGTCGCTCTGCGCCTCGCGCGCGTTCTGGGCGAAGGCCATGGGCGCGGCCCAGGCGGCAGATGCGCCCAGCAAGGCTTGCAGTACGTGGCGGCGGTTCAATTCCGTGGAGTGGGGGTGGGATGGCATGGGGCGCTCCGTCTATTTGTACTGGAAGTCGGGGCTGGCCAGCATCAGCCCGGCACGCAGTGCCGGCTTCTCCTGGACAATCGACGCGCGGGTAGCGGCGCTCAGAAAAGGCAACAAGAACTCCATGTCATACGCCTGCCGTGCCACGGCCAGCGCGTAGTCGGCGCGCCGCGTCAGCGCTTCGGGTGCCAGCCAGGTGGCGGCATCCGTTTTGTAGCCGTCCGGTGTTTGCCAGCCGTGCAGGGGCTGGCCGGCCTGGGCCAGAAATCCGGCGGTGAGCACCAGGGCGCGCCGTTCGGGTGCGGCATCACCGCTGCGCGCACTGCCCTGCACGGCGGCCAGGGAGGAGCAGGCAAAGTCCATCGGCGTCTTGAACAGCTTGTTGTCGGGGTTCCAGAACGCGGTCGATTCCAGCAGCGTACGCATCACCACGCGCATGTCGCCCTGGCTACTCTGGAAGGTTTGCGCCAGTTGTGCCACCAGTTCGGCCGGCGGGCTGTCGCTCACAAAGAACTGTGCCAGTCTCAGGCTGATGCGCTGCGCGGTTTTGGGGTGGCGAGCCAGCATGCGGATGGCCTGCTCGCCCTCGCGCTCACCACCACCGAATAGCCCGTCAGGGATCTTGTGGCCCAGGACCACTTTGTTGCCGGTGTCATGCAGGCGCGGCGCAAAGCGGAAGCCATCGGGCGCCTGGGGCCCCACCGTCCAGCCGGTGAGGACGCGGGCCAGTTCGCGCACATCGGTCTGACTGTAGCCACCGGCGACACCCAGGGTGTGCAGTTCCATTAGTTCGCGGGCGTAGTTTTCGTTCAGGCCCCGCTTGCGGCCCTGGCCACCACCAGAGCCCTCGGCCACGCTTTGCGCCTGGTCCAGGTACAGCAGCATGGCGGGGTGGCGTGCGCTGGCCAGCAGCAGGTCTTCAAACTTGCCCAGCGCGTGGGCGCGCGCCACGTTCACCACATAGTGCCCGGTGAACGGCCGCACCGCACCCTTGCCGGAGTAGATGTTGAGGTGGTTGAACCAGAATTCGGTCATGCGTGCCAGCAGCGGATTCTCCCAATCAGGCTGGCTGCTGGCGCCCAGACGCCAGGCCGCCGTTTTCTGCACCATGCTGCGGCTGAAGTGCAGGGGGTCAGTGGGCGCAGCAAACTCCATGCGCCGGGCCGCCGACGCGTCGTCCTTGTCCATGTCCATGGCGCCGGCCTTGACGGCCGAGCGGGCCTGGCGTTCACGCTGCCCGCCTTCAAAAATAGTGGGCAAAGGCGCATTGAAGTCAGCCAGATCAGCCGCGATCTGCGGGGGTGTCTGGCTGGCGGTATAGGCCAGGTCAATCTGCTGTAGAGCCCAGGCCTTGGCGTTGGGTGCCGCATGTACGGCACGCACCAGCTGCGGGGTAGGCCCGTAGCCGACCCGGGACATGGCGCGCCACTCTTGTGCCAAGTCCGCCTGCCCGGCAGGCCCTTTCACCTGTGCATATGCAAGAAAAGTGCCTGTAGCCCCCGTGGATAGTGCGCAAGCAGCTATGATTTTAATAGCGTCTCTGCGAGGGTTGGTGACGGGTGGCTGGGCTGCATGCGGCATAGTCAGTTTCTCTTTGGTTGTAGCAACTCCAACGAACGGCCACGACTGGCGGCTTACCAACCCGCCCGGTCTTTACACCGCCTTAACGCCCGTTGCAACATGAGCCGGGGCGGCGGGCGGCTGGGGTGGGAAAAATGGCGAGGTAAAGGAGGAGGCCGCAGGCCGGAGGACACGAGCGATTTAGCCCACCCCAGCCGCCCACGACCACCACACCGCTGCAAGCCTAGTTGCGCACGCCGCTGGCCACGTGCCCCGAAGGCACATGCCGCGCGGCCGATTCAATGTGCCCCGTCTGGTCGTCAAAGAAAAAATCGGGCTCAAACTCGCGCAAAAACTCGCCCTTGTCCAGCCCGCCCAGGAACATGGCCTCGTCCACCTCAATGTTCCAGTTCATCAGCGTGCGAATGGCGCGCTCGTGGGCCGGGGCGCTGCGGGCCGTCACCAGCGCCGTGCGAATGCGCATCCGGGGTGTGGCGGCCTGCTGCAGGCGGTGCAACGCCACCAGCAACGGTTTGAAAGGGCCGTCCGGCAGTGGCAGCGCCACCTTGTCAATCTCATGCTGCTGGAAAGCCGTCAAACCCTGCGACTGGTACACGCGCTCCGCTTCGTCGCTGAACAACACCGCATCCCCGTCAAACGCAATGCGCACTTCGGTGGGGTGCGCGTCGCTGGCATGGGCCGACTGGGGGTACACCTGTGCGGCGGGTACGCCTGCTTCCAGTGCGGCGCGCACGTCGCTCAAATGCGTACTTAAAAACAGGTTGGCGCGCAAGGGCTTCAAGTAGCGCCAGGGCGCCTCGCCCCGGGTGAACGAGCACCGGATGATAGGCAGCGCGTAGTGCGCGGCCGACTTCATCACGCGCAGGCCGCTGACCGGGTCATTGCGGGAGAGGATGACCACCTCCACGTTCTGCGAGGCTTCGGTGTTGAAGGCCAGCAGCTTCTGCACCATGGAAAACGCCACGCCCGGTTTGGCGGGAACGTCCAGACGCTCCAGCTGCAAGCGCATGTAAGCTGTGTCATCACCCTGCTCAAAGACTTCGTTTTCTTCTTCAAAGTCGAACAGGGCCCGGCTGGAGATGGCCACCACCAATTTACCGTCCAGAGAAACGCTCATGGCTGCCTTTTAAGAAACTATCGCTGCAAAAACAGACGGTACACCGGATTGGCCGTTTCCTCCACATACGGGTAGTCCAGCGTCTGTAAAAATTGGGCAAAGGCCTTGTCGTCGGCTTGCGGTACTTGCAGTCCGACCAGAATGCGGCCGTAGTCGGCGCCCTGGTTGCGGTAGTGAAACAAAGAGATGTTCCAGCCCGGGCGCATCAGGCTCAGGAACTTCATCAGCGCGCCGGGGCGTTCAGGGAACACAAAACGCAGCAGCCGTTCGTCCTGCGCCAGTGCGGAGATACCACCCACCATGTGGCGAATGTGCTCTTTGGCCAGTTCATCGTGGGTCAGGTCCAGGGTCTTGAAACCATGCTTGTTGAAGTTTTTGGCGACCTTTTCGGATTCACCCTTGGCTTGCGTGGTCAGTCCCACAAACACATGCGCCAGCGCGGCGTCGCTGATGCGGTAGTTGAACTCGGTTACGTTGCGCGGGCCTGCACCGCCTCCGAATGCAGGCAGTTCACCAATCAGCTCGCAAAAGCGCTTGAAGCTGCCGCGCTCTTCGGGGATGGTGACCGCAAACAGGGCTTCTCGCTCTTCGCCCACTTCGGCCCGCTCGGCCACAAAACGCAGGCGGTCAAAGTTCATGTTGGCACCGCACAAAATGGCCGCGTACGTTTCGCCCTTGGTCTTGTTTTTAGCCACATACTGCTTGATGGCGGCAACGGCCAGCGCACCAGCGGGCTCCACAATGCTGCGGGTGTCCACAAAGATGTCCTTGATGGCGGCGCACACAGCGTCGGTATCCACGGTCATGAACTCGTCCACCAGGTCGCTCGCAATGCGGAAAGTTTCTTCCCCTACCAGCTTGACGGCAGTTCCGTCGGAGAACAGGCCCACGTCGGGCAGTGTGACGCGCTGGTGGGCGGCTACCGACTGGATCATGGCGTCGGAATCATTCATCTGCACACCGATGACCTTGATGCGCGGGTCCACCGCCTTGATGTAATTAGCCACACCCGCCACCAGGCCGCCACCGCCAATGGCCACAAACACGGCGTCGAGCCGGGGGCCCTGGATGTTGCCGGATTTTTGCCCCGACTTGGCCGCCTTGTCGGCACCCAGGGTTTGCACCTGGCGCAGCATTTCCATGGCCACGGTGCCTTGCCCTGCGATGACGTCCGGGTCATCAAAGGGGTGCACAAAAGTCAGACCTTCCTTTTTCTGCAGTAGCAGCGAGTGGTTGTAGGCGTCGGAATAGCTCTCGCCAAACAGCACCACTTCGCCACCAAAGCCGCGTACCGCATCCACCTTGACCTGCGGGGTGGTGGTGGGCATGACGATTACGGCGCGGGTGCCCAGCTTGCTGGCGCTCAGGGCGACACCTTGCGCGTGGTTGCCAGCCGAGGCGCAAATCACCCCTTTTTTGAGCTGCTCGGGGGTGAGGTGCGCCATCTTGTTGTAGGCACCGCGCAACTTGAAACTGCGCACCTGCTGCTGGTCTTCGCG
The DNA here is from genome assembly GCF_056521285.1 of Rhodoferax sp. GT1R46. Taxonomy (NCBI): domain Bacteria; kingdom Pseudomonadati; phylum Pseudomonadota; class Betaproteobacteria; order Burkholderiales; family Comamonadaceae; genus Rhodoferax; species Rhodoferax sp. GT1R46. The sequence goes on along the minus strand of NZ_JBWMBC010000014.1, from coordinate 18,904 downwards.
CTTGAGCAATACCGTGTTGTGAAGCCGGCGGCTCAACACGCGTGCGGGCTCCAGTGCGGTCTCCACGGCCACGTCGTACACGCGCGCGGTCAGAATCTTCTTCAGGTAATCCTCCGGGCTGAGGGCTGGGCGGATGGAGGAAGACGGTTTGGGGCTCATGGGGCTACACTCGGGTTGGCAAGCTTCAAATAATTTACTCCGCGCGGAGTAACGAAGACACATTGTAAGCGCACGGGTTTTGGCCCCGCGCGGAGCACCAAGAAAAGGTTGAATATGGAATGCACAGTCAGTTGGACCGGCGGATTGAACACCCTATCCGGTATGGGTTTTGTGGCCGAAACCGGCAGCGGCCACACCTTGATGATGGACGGCGCCCCCGATGCGGCCAAGCCTGAAAACGGAGGGCAAAACCTGGCTCCCCGTCCGATGGAAGTGGTGCTGGCGGGCACTGGTGGCTGCACGGCCTATGACGTGGTGCTGATTTTGAAGCGTGGCCGCCACGCGGTGCAAGGCTGTACCGTCAAGCTAACGGCCGATCGTGCCGAGGTGGACCCCAAGGTGTTCACCAAAATCCACATGCACTTCACGGTAACCGGCAAGGGCGTTCCCGCCACCGCTGTGGAGCGCGCCATCGCCATGAGCCACGAGAAATACTGCTCCGCCAGCATCATGCTGGCCAAAACGGCGGAAATGACGACCAGTTTTGAGCTGGTGGAGGCCTGAAAATCCATGAAACGCCCGGCTCGTTCCGTGCGATTGATATCGAGGTTGGTTATACTACCTATTTGAAAAAGGAAGTATAGTGGCGCTCTACACCGACCTTTCGCTAGCGGCTCAGGCGTCTTATGCCGGACTGGACATTGCAGCCAAAGATGCTGAAATTCGAAGAAGCATCGCTAACCTGCCTGGCGGGTTTACTTCCAAACAAGTCAAAGGCAAAGGGTATTGGTACTACCAGATAAAAAGTCCGGGTGGCGCGCCGCAGCAAATCTTCGTGGGGCCAGACGACGCACCCACCCGCGCGTTGATTCTTCGGCATTCCGCGGAAAATGCCAAGGAGTCCCTTCAAAAACTCACCCGCGCTGCGCTGGAGTTGGGTTGTGCCGACATCCCTTTGAAGCACGGTCGGGTGATAGGTCGCTTGCTCGACCACGGCTTTTTTAAAGCGGGTGGCCTACTCGTGGGAACGCATGCGTTTCTGGCGTACCAGAATATGTTTGGGGTGCGCTGGGATGCTGGCGCCTTCACGGTGGACCCTTACTTTGCCCATGCCGGGAAAAATCTGTCCTTGGCCATTGCGTCAAACATTCAAATGGATGCCGTCAAAGCGATTGACTCTCTTGAGATGGGGTTCATCCCTGTTATGAGCAAGACCACTTTCAAAAAGCCCGATGAGCCTGATTTCGACCTTGATTTTTTGACGACCTACGGGCGCAGTGGCGATAAGCCCGTTTATTTGCCTGCGCTGAATTTGACGCTCCAACCGCTTAAATTCCTGGAACTCTCACTGGAAGATCCCATGAAGGCCACGCTGCTCTTGCGTAACGGTCCATTGGTGGTCAATATTCCGCGGCCACAGCGTTTTGCATTGCACAAGCTGATAGTGCATGGCGAGCGGCCCAGGGATCAGCGGGTCAAGGCCAATAAAGACCTGGTTCAGGCCGCATGCCTGTTGGACTATCTGATGGAAAACGACGCGGATCTTGTCAAGGAATCATGGCAAGACGTCTTGTCCCGAGGGCCAGGCTGGAATAGCCGCCTGAAGAAAGGCTGGGATGCTTTGGTCGGGAGTTTTCCCGAACAAGAATTCGCTCAACGTCTGGAAGTTGCGCTCAATTAAACCCGCTGCGCCACAGTCGTCATCACCCGGGCCGCGGCGCGCATCAGGTCTTTGACGGGCCGAGGTAGCTCCATGGCACCGGCAGCTTGTGCCGCTTCTGCATGGCGCAACTCGTCGTCACGCATCTCCGCCACGATGGCGCGAGAGGCGTGATCGCCTTCGGGTAGCGTGTCCAGGTGGCTTTGCAGGTGCGCGCCCACCTGGCGCTCGGTTTCCACCACAAAGCCGAGACTGACTTTGTCACCCAAGCGGCCGGCCAGCAGGCCCAGCCCAAAGGCGCCGGCATACCACAGCGGGTTCAGCAGGGAGGGGCGTTCACCCAACTCTTCGAGTCGTTGTGCCGTCCACGCCAGATGGTCGGTTTCTTCGGTACACGCCTCGGTAAAGTGCTTGCGCAACGCCGGGTTGGGCGTTGCCAGCGCTTGCGCGGTGTAGAGCGCCTGCGCGCACACCTCGCCCACGTGGTTCACCCGCATCAGTCCGGCCGAGTGGCGTTTTTCCTCCGCGGTCAACTCGGTGGGCAGGTCTGGCAGCGTAGGACACGCCTGTGCGGCGTGGGGCTTGGCAAACAGCGTGCGCAGGGCGGTGTCGAATGAGGTGAGCAGTGCATCCATTAAAGATTTCCCGTTTTGGCTTGTTCGCAGTCTAGTTCCAGCCGGATTGTCATTGGATGGCTTGTGGATTGTAGTAACAAAACAACAACCGCGGGTTTTTCTGGATTGGCTTTTTTTCGTCATAGAAATGACATCAAATATGGGTTTACTCCTTACACCTTCCCAGACTGGGAAGTTGGCCCGATGCGTCGAGTTGTTCGACCCGGAGCCTTTAATTTGTCCTTGGAGTAACTTCACAATGAAAAAGACCCTCATCGCCTTGGCCGTTCTGGCTGCTTCTGGCGCTTCTTTTGCACAAGCAACCATCAGCGGCAATTTGACTATGGGTTATTTGGCCTACAGCAAGGGTGGCGCAACCACTGCAGATACTTCCGGTTTTGGCGTGGAAACATCGCAAATCAACTTCAACACCACGGAAGATCTCGGTGGCGGCATGAAGCTGGATGCGCAAATGCGTATTGATGGCGCGGATCGCAGCAACGGCGGTGCTACTGTCGGTGCTGTGGTCGGCAAAGACGCTTTTCTGCGTTTGACTACAAACGGTTACGGTGTGTTGACTTTGGGCGCTATCAAGCTGGGCGATCTGGCCAATGGCATTGCCAGCGTTGGCGCGACCTACTGGCAGTTTGATGACCTGAGTGACAACGCCAACGCAATAACCGACGGTCTTTTCTACAAGCGCGCCACACGCGACGTCGTGTCTTACGCTTTACCTATGGGCCCTGTGACACTGGGAGTGGCGCACGGGGAACCCAAAGCGGACGGTCTTGGTATTGGCGCTACTGGTTCCAAAGGTCAACGCGCCAACATTTACAACGCAGCCTACAAGGCTGGCGCGATTGCGGGCAACCTGACCTATTCCACTTACGACAACCGGGATGGCACGCAAGCTACCGCCAAAGACCAGACCCGTCTGGAAGGTGCGTACGACTTCGGCATGGCCAAAGTCGGTTTGGGCTACCAGGTCACCTCCAGTGATGGCACTGCCGGCGCAAAAGACACCCAGACTCTGTTGGGTGTGAGCGTGCCGTTGGGTAGCCTGCAGTTGGGTGCTAACTGGGGTGTCCGCAAGTCAGACGACTACACGACAGTTGCCAACAACGGAACCCGCAACGGTTACATCTTGGGCGCCAATTATGCCCTTAGCAAACGCACCAGCATCATTGGTCAGTACGCTCGTTGGGACGCAGCTTCCGTAGCCCAGACCATTGGTGCAAGCAGCACGGTGGGCATGGCCAATCCGTCCACATCCTTTGCGTTGCTGTTGGCGCACACGTTCTAAGCACCGCGCGTAGCCTGGACCTGCGTGGGCAGGCCGAGCTAGCTTGAATAAGACGATGGGTGTTACTTTTTAGCTACAAAAACGGGTTTACACCTATTCTTTTGCATTTTTTCATAGTGTTTGCTTTGAAAATTAAGTCGGGTCTGGTTCAATAGGCCTAACTTCCTCAACAGGGAGGTTGGCCCGGGGTCCCGAATACTTCGTACCGGAGCCCTTTGTTTAACCTTGGAGTATTTTCAAATGAAAAAGACACTTATCGCCCTGGCCGTTCTGGCTGCTTCTGGCGCTTCTTTCGCTCAAGTCACCATCACTGGTAACCTGACCATGGGCTACCAAGCCAACACCACTGGTGGTGTGAATTCTTCTACCGACTCCGCTGGTTTCGGTGTTGATACTTCCGAAATCGACTTCATGGCTACTGAAGACCTCGGCGGCGGCATGAAAGCCACTGCCAAGATGGCTCTGGCCGGTGCTGATCGCAGCGGTGAGTCCGGCAACGGTACGGCTACTGGTCGTGACGCTTCCCTGGCTCTGTCTTCCAGCGTTGGCACATTCACTTTGGCTACTGCCAAAGGTGCTGATTACCTGTCGGCCGGCATTGCTGGTGTGGGCGCGTACTACTCCGGTTTTGACGGTAAGGTTCTGAATGCACGCAGCAGCCGTGATTCCGTGACCTTCGCAGTCCCAGTTGGCGCATTCACTCTGGCTGCTGCTTACGAAGAAGCCGCAACCGGTCTCGGCCTTGGCTTGGGCACCACGGGCGACGCAGCCATCACTGGCCAAAGCCGTTCGAGCCTGTCTGGCACTTACAGCCAGGGTCCTATCGCTGCGAACATCAAATACCTGTCGTACAGCGCCAATGCCAACGCCAAGTACAAGGACGAGACCCGCGCGTCTGGTTCTTATGACTTCGGCGTTGCCAAGGTCGGCTTGGGTGCTGTTGTTACCAACTCTGGTCTGAATGCTGGTGGCAAAGCTACCGATTACCTGTTGGGCGTGTCGGCTCCTTTGGGCGCTGTGACTTTGGGTGCACAGTTCGTGTCGCGCAAGATCGACGACAACGCGTTCACTGGCCAAGGTACAGGCACCATCACTGGTACCGCTATCGAAGCTGACTACGCTTTGAGCAAGCGCACCAAGGTGATTGCTAACTACGCTCGTTGGACTGCTGTTAACGGCAACGACGCATCTACCCAAGCTCAAGTGCTGTTGTCGCACTCGTTCTAAAGACGACGCGTAGCCAGGACCTGCGTGGGCAGGCATGGCTACCGAGGACAGGTTAACAAATTGTTGCATTTGGACAACGAAAAAGGGGCGCTTGCGTCCCTTTTTTGCGTTTGCGTAGGGCTTTCCTTTGCCAAACCCCAAGACGTCTGTTGCAATACACCTAACTTCCTGAACTAGGAGGTTGGCCCGGGGTCCCGAACACTTCGTACCGGAGCCCTTTGTTTAACCTTGGAGTATTTTTAAATGAAAAAGACACTAATCGCTTTGGCCGTTCTGGCTGCTTCCGGCGCTTCCTTCGCTCAAGTGACCATCACTGGCTCTTTGGCCATGGGTTACAAAGCCACTACATCATCAGCTGCTGGTGACAAATCTGGTCTTGGTGTTGATACTTCCGAAATCGACTTCATGGCTACCGAAGACCTCGGCGGCGGCATGAAGGCCACTGCAAAGATGGGCTTGGCTGGCGCTGACCGTAGCGGTGAGTCCGGCAACGGTACCGTTGGTGGCCGTGATGCCAGCTTGGTCTTGACCGGTGGTTTTGGTGCAGTTGCGCTGACAGCTACTCGTTCCGCTGACTACCTGTCTGGCGGCCTGTCCGGCGTGGCTGGCATTGGCTTTGACGAAAAAGTCTTTGGCGCTCGCCGTAGTGCTGACGCCATCAGCTACTCTGTGCCAGTTGGTCCTGTCAGCCTGACTCTGCAACACCAAGAGAACAACATCGCTACCACCCCCGGTTCTGGTGGTCTGGGCATCGGTGCTACTGGTTCTTCCGCTCAGCGCCTGAATGTCATCAGCGCCACCTACGCTCCTGGCAAGTTGGCTGCGAACATCCAGTATCTGTCGTATGACAACCGCATCAACGGCGTTGGTAGCACTACAGCTGATTACGTGACACGTGCTAACGGTAACTACGACTTCGGCATGGCCAAGCTGGGTCTGGGCTACTCCCAAGCCAATTACTCTAATGGCGGAACTGCCAAAGAAGCCTTGGTTGGCGTGTCCGTGCCTTTGGGTGCTGTGACACTTGGCGCGCAGTGGGGTCAGCGCAAAGTTGATGATTCAACAACAGCTGCGATTCCAAATGGAACTTTTAACGGCTCAGGCCTGAATGCAGCGTACGCACTGAGCAAGCGCACCAGCATCGTTGGCATGTATGCTCGTTGGGACGTGCCTGCTGCTGCTTCCGCTTCGACCGAAGCCAGCGTTCTGGTTATCCACAACTTCTAATCTGACGCTAGCGTAAGCTAGCTTGTCGACTAGATCTAAAAGCCCCGCTGCAGCAATGCAGCGGGGCTTTTTTTCATGGTGGACAACATGAAGAAAAGATCGTTGTTCAGCAGCAACTTGCAGTGCAGATTTTTAACGTCATCCACACTTACCCCAATGCGATTTGGCTAGTACACCGGGAGAATGCACCTGGCCCCAAGCGAAGCAGTTTTCTGCTGCTTTGTTTTGTGATTCCCGAACTTCCATTTTGCGAAAACTGATATGAAAAAAACACTCACCGCGCTAGCTGTCATGGCGCTTTCTGGCGCTTCCTTTGCGCAGGTCACCATTTCAGGTACGCTGGTCATGGGTTACAAGGCCACCACCTCCAGCGGTACCAGCCGTGTCGTTCATCCACTCTTTCCTGTGGTGATCAACGCCGCAACTTCAGGTGTAGATGCTTCCGGCCTGGGTGTTGACACCTCCGAAATCGACTTCACGGTTAACGAGGATTTGGGCGGCGGGCAGAAAATTGAGGCCAAGCTGGCATTTGCGGGTGCTGATCGCAGTGGCGAATCAGGCAATGGAAATGTGACTGGCCGCGACGCGACCCTGTCGTACACCAATAATTCCTTTGGCCGTATCCAAATGGGTACCACCATGGCCGCGGCGATTCACAGTGGCATTCCCTCTGCGGGCGCGCCGGTGATCGATATGGATGGCAAGCTGTTCGAAATACGCACCAGCAGCGACTACATCAGCTACGCAGCGCCGATTGGCCCCGTCATTTTTGTTTACAAACTCGCTGAATCGTCTAAAGGCATTGGGCTTGGCCTAGGCACCAGCGGAACAGCGGGAAACCCGGTTGGCCAGCGCTCCAGCGATTTTGCTTTGGTCTATGGCAAAGGTCCTCTGCAATTGGTGGGAGCCTACCGCTCATATGACAACCGCAACTCTGCAACCATCGCGTCTGCGGATGGGCTGACCAAAGACACGGTGTATGTTTTTCAGGCGGGTTACGATGCCGGCGTTGCCAAGTTTGGGTTTGGCTATAACTACGCAACCGCTTCAATCGGTCCCAAAGTTGCGGACATGCTGCTGGGCGTTTCGGTGCCGGTGGGCGCCTGGACATTGGGTATGACTTTGGGACGGGCTACAGCCTCTGGCGTTGCTGACGCTGCAACGACTGTGTTTCCATCTGCCCCCGCCCAATTCTTGAGTCAGGCAAGTATCAAGTCATTTATGCAACTGGCGGACGGAACCGCGAGCAGCATGAGCGTCGGGGCCAAGTATGACTTTAGCAAGCGTACCAATCTGACCATGCGCTACGCCACGTGGACGCGTAGCGGATATGAGCAGTTTGAAGCGTTTGGCAAGACTGGCAATCTGGGTGAGTTCGGTTACACAGCCAATGCGAACGAAGCCAGCATTTTGCTGTCGCACTCCTTCTAACACCGCCGCTGGCTTGTGCCAGCATGTGACAGCGAAAAAGCCCTGACCGAAAACGGTCCGGGCTTTTTTTATGCGTACCGCTTGTTGCGCAAGTTGTGCTTCATCTCGCTCAAAAACGGCTGCAGAGTAGCACTACCAATGCGCAGCGCTACGCAGGTGGCCAGAATGTCGATGATCAGCAGGTGCAGCAGGCGCGAAACCATGGGGCTGTATTTGTCAAAGCCTTCCGGGTGGTCTGCGCTGAGGTGAATATTTCCAGCGCTGGCCAGTGGTGAGCCGCTGGCGGTAATGACGATGGTGGTTGCGCCGTTCTTGCGGGCAATATCGCAGGCGTCCATCAGGTCACGCGTGCGCCCGGAGTTGCTGATGACGACCACGCAGTCACCGGGCCCCAGAATGGATGCGCTCATCACCTGCATGTGGCCGTCGCTGTAGGCGTTGGCGTTGATGCCCAGGCGAAAAAACTTGTGTTGCGCGTCTTGCGCCACGATGCCCGAGTTACCCACCCCAAAAAACTGGATCTGTTTTTTGGCCTGGTAGGCCGCCACCAGTGCGGCTGCGGCTTTTTCAATTGACACGCTGCTGGCATCGTTGCGGTACTTCAAGAAGGCCGCCACGGTGTTGTCGATAACCTTGACCATGATGTCGCTGGTTTTGTCATCCACATCCACGCTGCGGTGTATGAACGGCACACCTTCGTTCACCGTGCCGGCCAGCTTGCGTTTGAAGTCTGACAGGCCGTCGTAGCCCACGCTGCGACAAAAGCGCACCACGGTTGGCTTGCTCACATGCGACCGGTCCGCCAGTTCACTCACCGGCAGTTTGGCAAAAGCACGCGGGTCGGCCAGACACAGCCTGCCCACGCGTTGCTCGGCAGGGGCAAGGGATGGCAGCGCGGCCTGGATTCGGTCCAACATGGTTAATTTTCTTCCGACCAGCAAAAACCATCGCGTGCAATCATGGCGCTGGAAGCACTTGGCCCCCAGGTGCCGGCCGCGTAGGGGCGTGGGCCTTGTGCATCGTTGGCCCAGTAATCCAGTATGGGTTCCACCCAACGCCAGGCTTCTTCCTGCTCGTCGCTGCGCACAAACAGGTTCAGGCGGCCGTCAATCACGTCCAGCAGCAGGCGCTCATAGGCGCCTACACGTTCCGAGCCAAAGCGTTTGTCAAAGTCCAGGTCCAGTTGCACCGGAGCGAGTGACTGCGCTGCCGCAGGGCGGCTCTGGCGGTTGGTTTGACCTTGCGCCAGCAGGTGCAGCTCCAGCCCGTCTTTGGGTTGCAGGTTGATGACCAGGCGATTGGCGACATCGATATTCGAGTTGAAAATTGCGTGTGGCGTGGGCCGAAAGTTCACCACAATGCGCGCGTCGCGGCCCGCCAGTCGCTTGCCCGTGCGGATGTAGAACGGTACACCGGCCCAGCGCCAATTGGCAATCTCCGTACGCAGCGCAACAAAGGTTTCGGTATGGCTCTGGGGATTGACGCCCGGTTCCTCCTTGTAGGCGGGCACCTTGATGCCACCGCTGGTTCCGCTGGTGTACTGGCCCCGGATAACATCCTGCGCAAGCGATTCCTGGGTCCACGGCTTAAGCGAGCGCAACACCTTGAGCTTCTCGTCGCGAATGGCGTCCGCATGCGAGTTGATGGGCGGTTCCATGCCAATGGCGCAGAGCAATTGCAATGCGTGGTTTTGCACCATGTCCCGCAGGGCGCCAGTGGTTTCGTAGAAGGCGCCGCGGCTCTCCACACCCAGGTCTTCGGCAATCGTGATTTGAATATTGGCAATGTGTTCGCGCCGCCACAGGGGTTCGAACAAAGCATTGCCAAAACGCAGCGCAAACAGGTTTTGAACGGCTGGTTTGCCCAGGTAATGGTCGATGCGGAAGACCTGCTTCTCTTCAAAAAACTGGCGCACCGTGCGGTTGATGGCCCGGTTGGAGGCCAGGTCGTGGCCCAAGGGTTTTTCCAGAACGATACGGGTCTTGGGTGTGTTCAGCCCCGAGGCGGCCAACTGCTCGCATATGGTGGTGAACAAAGCGGGCGCAGTGGCCAGGTACATGACCACAGTATCGGCATTGCGGGCTTGCAGACGGGTGGCCAGGCGGGTGTAGTCGTCGGGCTTGGAGAGGTCCATGCGAACAAACTCGATCAGCGCCGCAAAGCGGGCGAATTCCTCGCTGCTGGGGCGCTTGGCCAGCTCCACCTTGTCGAAGCGGGACTGCATGAGCGTGCGGTACTGGTCGTCGCTCAGGTCGTCGCGGCCCACGCCGATAATGCGGCCGCCTTCAGGCAGTGAGCCATGGCGAAAGGCCTGAAACAGCGCGGGCATCAATTTGCGCCACGCCAGGTCACCGGTACCACCAAACAAGACAAGATCAAAGCTCATGGTTTCATAGTTACATAAAAAAGGTCGTTGTAATGTAACTTTGTTTCATCGATAATTCAAGTTCCATTTTTAACTTCGACTGTCTGGCGCTGCCCACATGAACCAACTCGACGCACTCAAACAATTCACCACCGTGGTGGCCGATACAGGCGACTTCAAGCAGCTGGCCCAATTCCAACCAACGGACGCTACGACGAACCCGTCGCTGATCCTGAAGGCGGTGCAAAAGCTGGACTACGCGCCTTTGCTCCGTGACACTGTCGACCAGTTTCGGGGTCGTCCAATGGACGAGGTGATGGACCGGCTGCTGGTGCGCTTTGGCTGTGAAATATTGGCGCTGATTCCCGGGCGTGTCTCCACCGAAGTGGACGCGCGCTTGAGCTTCAATACCAGTGCAACCGTAGCACGAGGCGAGCGGTTGATTGAGCTGTACCAGGCGCAGGATATCCACATTGACCGGGTCCTGATCAAGGTCGCGGCGACCTGGGAGGGCATTCAAGCGGCAGAGCAGTTGGAGCGCAAGGGCATTCACACCAATTTGACGCTCCTGTTCTCTTTTTGCCAGGCGGTGGCCTGCGGTCAGGCCAATGTGCGGCTCATCTCGCCTTTTGTGGGCCGCATTTACGACTGGTACAAGAAATCAGCCGGGCCGGCTTGGGTGGAGGCCGACAACGCACTGGCCAATGACCCCGGGGTGAAGTCGGTCAAGCACATCTACAACTACTACAAGAAGTTCGGCATCGCTACCGAGGTCATGGGTGCAAGCTTTCGCAACGCAGGCCAGATCACGGCACTGGCCGGCTGCGACCTGCTCACCATCAGCCCGGATCTGCTGGCCACGCTGGCCGCCTCCGATGCACCGCTGCAACGCGCTTTGAGCAGTGCAGCCGCGCAGCAGAGCACGCTGGAGCACGTCTATTTCGATGAAAGCGCCTTCCGACTGGCCCTGAATGAAGACGCTATGGCTACCGAAAAACTGGCTGAAGGCATTCGCGCATTTTGCGCCGATGCGGTGAAGCTGGAACAATTGATGCGGGGGGTCTGAACGCCATGACACGTACCCGTTGTGACCGTACCCCTGCCTGGGGCAAACTCCAGGCTGCGTTTGACGCCCAGGGCCAGGCATTTGACCTGCGCACCGCCTTTGCGGGCGACGCAACCCGTTTCGAGCGCTTCAGCCAAAGCGCCCCCCATGTGTTTGCCGACCTGTCCAAAAACCGGGTCGATGCGGCAACACAAGAACTGCTCTTGCAACTGGCACGCGAGTGCGGCGTTGAAGCGCACCGCGATGCCCTGTTTGCGGGTGAAGCCATCAACACCACCGAGCAACGCGCCGTCATGCACTGGTTGTTGCGTTATCCGGCTGTAGCCCCCGCAGATATTGCGCAGTCAGCTATTAAAACCGTAGCACCGCAGTTGTCGCAGGTGCATGCCACGCTGGACGCGATGCTGGCCTATGCCGAGCAGGTGCGCGCCGACGACGCCATCACCGACGTGGTGAACATCGGCATTGGCGGCTCCGACCTGGGGCCGCAAATGGCGGTGCTGGCGCTGGACGCATTTGCGATTGCTGGAAAGCGTTTTCACTTTGTCTCGAATGTGGACGGGCACGAACTGGCCGCCACTTTGAAGCGCGTCAAGCCCGAGAGCACGCTGTTCCTGATTGCCAGCAAGACATTCACCACCATCGAGACCATGACCAACGCGCAGTCCGCCAAGGCGTGGTTTGCGGCGAATGGCGGCACCGATACGGCACGGCACTTTGCCGCGCTGACCACCAATGTGGCGGCGGCCAATGTATTTGGCATTACCACGACCTTTGGTTTTTGGGATTGGGTGGGCGGGCGTTACTCGCTGTGGTCGGCCATTGGCCTGCCACTGGCCATTGCCATTGGAGCGCAAGGGTTTCGCGAATTTCTGGGCGGCGCGCACGACATGGACCAGCACTTCCGCACGGCGCCACTGGAGAGCAACCTGCCCGTGCGCCTGGCGCTCATCGACGTCTGGTACCGCAACTTTCATGGCTTTACCAGCCGCAGCATTGCGCCGTACCACAGCGCCTTGCGCCGCCTGCCGGCCTATCTGCAGCAACTGGAGATGGAAAGCAACGGCAAGCGGGTGGATACCCAAGGCCAGCCGCTCCCGTATGGCACGTCGCCTGTGTTGTGGGGCGAGCCCGGTACCAACGGACAGCACGCCTACTTTCAAATGCTGCATCAGGGCACCGACGTGGTCCCGGTAGAGTTTGTTGCCGTGAAGAAACCCCGGCACGATCTGCCCGGGCACCACACCCTGCTGCTGGCCAACGTGCTGGCGCAGGCACAGGCACTGATGGTGGGCCAGAGTGACCCGGATACGGTGGGTGAGGGGGGCGGCGAAGGCCCTCGGCGTTTTACCGGCAACCGCCCCAGCACCTTCTTGTTGCTCGACGATCTGACACCCGCCAGCCTGGGCGCGCTGATCGCCCTGCAGGAGCACCGCGTGTTTGTGAGCGGTGCCATCTGGGGTATCAACAGCTTTGACCAGTGGGGGGTTGAGCTGGGAAAGGTGCTGGCCAAGGATGTGGAAGCCCGGCTTGTCAGTGGTGACGCAGCAGGGCTGGACGGCTCCACCGCCGGTTTGCTGGCGAAATTAAGAGCCAAATAGGCCGCTAGCCCCCGCGGAATATGCGCAGGCAGCTATAAAAAAGAGAGCAATAAAAAACCCGCAAGGTTCGCACCTTGCGGGTTTTTTTTTGGCATGAGGGCTCGCGCCCTCAGGCAAGAAGCAATTACATGCCCATGCCGCCCATGCCGCCCATTCCACCCATATCGCCACCACCCATGCCGCCGCCAGCTCCTTCAGCCTTTGGGGCTTCAGCAACCATGCACTCGGTGGTCAACATCAAAGAGGCCACAGACGCTGCGTTTTGCAGAGCCGTGCGGGTCACTTTGGTGGGGTCCAAAATACCCATTTCGATCATGTCGCCGTAGGTGTCGTTGGCCGCATTGAAGCCGTAGTTGCCCTTGCCGGCCATCACAGCGTTCACCACCACAGACGCTTCGCCGCCAGCATTGAACACGATCTCGCGCAGTGGCGCTTCGATGGCTTTCAACACCAGTGCAATGCCGTGGTCCTGGTCCGAGTTGGAACCCTTGATCACGCCAGCAGTCTGCTTGGCGCGCAACAGAGCCACGCCGCCGCCGGCAACAATGCCTTCTTCCACTGCAGCGCGGGTAGCGTGCAGGGCGTCTTCAACGCGGGCTTTCTTCTCTTTCATTTCGACTTCGGTGGCAGCGCCAACCTTGATCACGGCAACACCGCCAGCCAACTTGGCCACGCGCTCTTGCAGTTTTTCACGGTCGTAGTCGGAAGTCGCTTCTTCGATTTGCACGCGAACTTGCTTCACGCGGGCTTCGATGTCAGCAGCAGCGCCAGCACCGTCGATGATGATGGTGTTTTCTTTGCCCACTTCGATACGCTTGGCAGAGCCGAGGTCAGCCAAAGTCACTTTTTCCAGCGACAGGCCGATTTCTTCAGCAATAACCTTGCCGCCAGTCAGGATGGCGATGTCTTCCAGCATGGCCTTGCGACGATCGCCGAAGCCTGGAGCCTTGACAGCCACAACCTTCAGGATACCGCGCAAGGTGTTCACGACCAAAGTTGCGAGGGCTTCGCCATCGACATCTTCAGCAATGATCAGCAGGGGACGACCAGCCTTGGCAACTTGCTCCAGGGTAGGCAGCAGGTCACGGATGTTGCTGATCTTCTTGTCGAACAACAGAACAAACGGGTTGTCCAGCAAAGCGGCTTGCTTTTCTGGGTTGTTGATGAAGTAAGGCGACAGGTAGCCGCGGTCAAACTGCATGCCTTCAACCACTTCGAGTTCGGATTCCAGCGACTTGCCGTCTTCAACGGTAATAACGCCTTCTTTGCCGACTTTGTCCATTGCGTCAGCAATGATCTTGCCGATGGTCTCGTCGCTGTTAGCGGAGATGGAGCCAACTTGCGCGATTTCTTTGGACGTGGTGGTGGCTTTGGAAGCCTTCTTCAACTCGGCAACCAGAACGGTAACCGCTTTGTCGATACCGCGCTTCAGGTCCATGGGGTTCATGCCAGCAGCCACGTACTTCATGCCTTCGTGCACGATGGCCTGGGCCAGCACGGTAGCAGTGGTAGTGCCGTCACCAGCGATGTCGGATGTCTTGGAAGCAACTTCCTTGACCATCTGCGCACCCATGTTTTGCAGCTTGTCTTTGAGTTCGATTTCTTTGGCAACGGACACACCGTCCTTGGTCACGGTAGGGGCGCCGAACGAGCGCTCCAGAACCACGTTACGGCCTTTAGGGCCCAGGGTCACTTTGACCGCGTTGGCCAAAATGTTCACGCCTTCAACCATGCGTGCGCGGGCTTCGCCGCCGAAAATTACGTCTTTTGCTGCCATGTTTATGACTCCGAATTCAGTTAATTAATTACTTCTCGACCACTGCAAAAAGGTCGTCTTCTTTCATGACCAACAACTCGTCGCCGTCGACCTTGACGGTCTGGCCGCTGTATTTGCCGAACAAAACGCGGTCACCGACCTTGACGTTCATGGCAATCAGGTCACCCTTGTCGTTCTTCTTGCCTGGGCCAACAGCCAAGACTTCACCTTGATCAGGCTTTTCAGCAGCGCTGTCAGGAATGACGATGCCAGAGGCAGTTTTAGTTTCGTTTTCGACGCGTTTGACAATCACGCGGTCTGCCAGAGGGCGCAGTTTCATGAGGAATCTCCTTGGTTTAAAACAGGGGTCGCGCGCCAACCTGAAGAAGTTGGTGCACATTAACTTGTGGGGCCAAGCGCTGTTAGCACTCAACTCCTACGAGTGCTAATGATAAGGCCTTTTCAGGCGATTTCAAGTCCCTGGCGGTTGTCGCTGCGAGCCACTGCGAAAGGCTGGACGCCCCCAGCAGTCAGAACAGCTTGTTCGACACCGCCACGCCACGATTGACCACCGCATCCGCGGCGCCGCGTTGACTCAAAGTATTTTTGAAGGGGAATAGACCCCTGCAGAAGCAGCCCTTTCCAGCTCTGAAAAAATGCGGGGATGACTATTTATCACCCATTGCTTCGCTGCTTGGCCACTTTTATGTTGGGTATTGTGGGCGCTCTGCCCGTCGTTGCCCAGAGCGTCGAGGCCCGCCTTTCGTCCGGTAGCGTCATCTTGTTGCGCCATGCCTTGGCACCCGGGGTTGGCGACCCCGAGCATCTGGACCTCAATGATTGCCGTACCCAGCGCAACCTGAGCGAAGAGGGACGCGCGCAAGCGCAGCGAATTGGCGCATTTTTTCGGCAACAAGGCGTGCCGGTGAGTGGGGTCTGGTCGTCGCAATGGTGCCGAACCCGGGAAACGGCAGACCTGGCCTTCCCCGGAAAACGGGTAGACCAAGCCGCCTTCAATTCATTCTTCGGAGAGCCCGATGCCGCGCCTGCCCAAACGCGCGAGGCGCGGGCCCTGCTGGACGCGTGGCGTGGCGACGGGCTTTTGGTGGTGGTAACCCACCAAGTGAACATTACTGCCTTAACCGGCGTCGTTCCAGCGTCCGGCGAGGCGGTGGTGCTTCGCCGACAAGCCGGCGCCTGGGCGACCGTGGGGCGCATTTCACCTTAGCGCGCATCCGGACAACTCACATCCGTTTTGCCCACCACACGCCCACGACGGAACCTCTGCCAATGGGGCATGCCCTGCCCTCTTGTTACAGAAGGAATAGTCCCAGTGGTTGTAGTGCGGGGTGCAGACGCGGAGATGGGTAAAACTTCGTTCATGCCAGAACATGCCGCGAAGCGTTGTGACTGAGGGGCTGCATACCGATGGGATGTTTCGCTCATCCATGCGCGACGCCACACGGACGACTGCGAGGCATACTATCTGCGCTTTTCGCTATTCATTAGATAGCGTCTTACGCATATTGCACGGGGGCTATAGCCCGATTTTGTCTTCAATCAACCTGGCATCACACCAGCAATACGTTAACGCGCTGGTTGTGTAGCATTTGTCGATCAGTTTCATGCGTTGGCAGGACAAGTCCGTCCCGCATTCAAGTCGTGCGCAACGCCATTCGAATCTCGCGTGCCAGCACCTGCCGCAGCTCGGGCCGCACATAACGACCTATCCTGACGGTCTTGCCTTGGCCCGACAACTGGATCAAAGACCGCTCGCAGGCCCCGGGCTCTACGCGCACCCAACTGCTGTGGAACTCCGATCGCTCCAACTTACCTCCACGCTCCAACTCGACCACCAGTCGACCATCGTGCAACACAATGGTTTCACCATCGGTTGCGTGACGTACCACCATCACAAAGGACACTGCCAAAACCAGCAGCTCCAACAGTGCGAAAGGGAAGATCAACGTGGCACCCTGGGACCAAAAAAATCCTGAAATACCCAGGGATATGGCAGAGAGTGACAAAAATACGGCACCAAGCTGTGCCGGCGTAACTGCGCAGTTGCGCCGTAAAAACCACTGAACGTGGTGCCCCTGAACGGTTGCAAACCGGAAAACCAGATTTGTCATGCGTCTTACCTGCATCGCCCTAACCCGCCGGGCGTTTAACAGACCCAGGGATATGCCATGGTCTTGATCGCGGATTTTAGTCAAACGACCTCACCCTGCCTGGCGGTAGGACATAGCGCATCCAACGGCGTTAGCCTAAACTGACACCTCGTCTGTAAACTGCAAGCGTGTGGGTCAAATACGGTTTTGCAACAAAGTCGTCGGAGTTGTTATGTCTCTTTCCCCTGCCACTCTTTCTTCCATCCAACAAGCGGGTCAAGCCCTGCACGATGCAACGCTCGCGGTCGGCGACAGCGTGCGTGACGGTGCTAAGCGCATGGTGGCCACCATCGCCAATCAGCCATTCCATTCTGATAGCGACAGGGCTTTCGCGAGATTCCGGGCGTTGGCGAAACTAGCACATGACCTTCAGTCATTGGAAGAGCAGTTGCGCACCCTGTACAACACCGCCTCAGAGCTGGTATCACAAGATCTGGATGTCTTGGTGGCCTTGCCGGACCCAACTGGTCGCGGCCGCAAAAAGGTGCAGATGGTTGAAAAAACCTCATCTGCCGCTGCGAATCAAATTCAGGAAGCCGAAGATGCCGTGGTGAAGGTGGCAACAACACGAAAGGTCAAGAGCAACGGCAAGCGCAAAGTGTCCAAGCCAGACAAAGCGCAGCACCTGACCGCAAACGACAACACGCTGCTGCGGTACTTGCAAAAATCATTGCGTGCAGATCATTGGACGAAATTGACTGGCTCCACGATTGCCCGGGGCGCTGGTATGGCTCTGGGCAGCGTTGGAGTGTCTTTGAATAGGCTGGTTGCGCATGGGTTGGTCAGCAAGGGAGACCAGGGACGCTACCGTTTATTGCCCTGACCAAGTGCAGATTCCAGCGAAATCCACCACCCATTCCAATCGACACCCGATCACTTATAAATGAATATTTTGCAATCAAACAAATTGCTGCTGTCGAAGTGGACTGCAGTGAAGCCAGTCGCAAAGGAAAAGCACTTTCTGGTTTCAAAAGTGGTCGAACCTGAACTCGATGGAGAAAAGTTCGAGTGGATTGACTTGGAGGCTGTTCACTCCAGATTGACACGCCGGATCAAATGGCGAGAACTTCAGGATGAAACCCAGTGGCTTCGCGGCTGGGTTTGATGGCCTGACCCCGCTGGTCGTTCTTCTGCACTATCGCGGGTATGGCAGCCAAGTGGTTTATCGACCTTCAAACGTCGTGTTTCAGACGCCGACGGTCGAAGCGAGATGTGTCTATCCAGGGACCGCTACCAGGCACTGCTTGCGGGGTCGCCCTTAAACGGTCCCGCCAAGTCCGGCGTAATCCAGCCGCCATAGAAGCCGCCGGGTTGTGGCCGCACCACCGCCCCGTCTACCGTGCAACTCAAACTACCAGGGTAAAAAGCGACGCAAGCTGCCAACGCCTCAGCGCCTGCCAGCGGGCGCGGGTAGCTCCAAGCGACGCCGTCCAGGCGATTGTTGCCATTGACCAGCGACCAATACTGCGCAGGCCCCTTCCACTCGCAAAAAGAGCTACCGGACTGTTGCTGCAGCAGGTGTTCAGCCACATCCGCCCAAGGCAGATAGAAACTGGGTGGGTGGGATGTCTCCAACACTTTGATTGCGCGGCGGGTGCGGGCAACCTCGAGCTCGCCCCAGCGGATGACCACTTCCCGCGTGTCAGGCGCGAGCTGCGGTGGTCGGGGAAAGTCCCATACGGAGGTTTGACCGGGCCGAGGCGTCTGCGCAAATGGTGGGCGGGCTTGGCCGCGCCACTGCCAGTGGTCGCGGGCGGATTGGAGCCAGTTGGGGGTTGGGGTAACCGTGGAGCTATCAGCCATAAGAAGCCACGCTTTCTAGTTGCAGTTGAAGCAGCCATTGTCTAACCGTTGGGCTTAGGCGGCCTCGGCATGCTGTCTACTGCGGCATGGGGGTGGAGCAACTCCAGCATTCCTCAAATCCGCCTTCCACGATTTCGCCGCATGCGCAAGTCCAGCGTCGCTGGCGCACATGCTGAAAGTCAAAAAGCACCTGGCGGGCTCGCGTCTCCTGTTCCGGATGTTTGATCCAGACCTCCGGCAGACACTGATCGGGCGGCAACTCGCCAGAAGCGCTACCCAGGTATTGACGTTGAACATTGGCATCAATGCCCTCGCCTTTGAGTACATCCGTCCACAGTGTCGCCATGGCCAGTGTGGGAGCTTGGGTGATACGCAGCATGGTGCTCAGGTTACCCCATATCCAGCAGGCTGCCCTATTGTTTCTAATTCCGCAATGTATCGATGCTGAAAAGGCTATTTCTCTTTGTCTGTAGAAATTTTAAAGTTCACCCATCGACGAGACGAAACGCTAAACGCCCCTT
>NZ_JBWMBC010000013.1:0-73404 GCF_056521285.1 Rhodoferax sp. GT1R46 | reverse complement strand
GTCTGAGCCGCACCCAATTGGACGCTTTGGTGCTGGGTTTGCCCTGGCAGCGCATGGGGGATGCGGGCATCATCACCATGGTCTGAATCATGCAAAAAGCATAGCAAAGAAGTCAATTGCGTATTCCGGTGATCGTGACCGCTGATTCCGGTCGATCGTGACCGGTGGCGCAGCGTGCGGTATTGCGCATCTAAATTGTAGGGGTGTCGGTCACGATGGTTCTGGATTGACCTCCTTTTTGCTCAATTTGGGTTTCTGGCGGAGGGACTCGCCCGTCAGGGTGAAACGGTGATTCCTTTGCATCACCCGGTCCAGAATGGCGTCAGCAATAGTGGCATCGCCCACCCAGGCATGCCAATGCTCAATCGGTAACTGGCTGGTGATGATGGTGGCTTTGTTGGCGGCCCGGTCATCGATGATCTCCAGCAAGTCAGCGCGAGTCTGGGCATCAATGCCGGCCATGCCCCAATCGTCCAGCAGCAACACATCCGTCTTGGCCAACTGAATCAGCCACTTGCCAAACGTGCCGTTACCATGGCGAATGCGCAGTTCTTCACCCAATCGGGGCACCCGTTGGTAGAACGCAGAGTGCCCCCGGCGGCAGGCGTACTGGGCCAGTGCACAGGCCAGCCAGGACTTACCCGCCCCAGTGGGGCCGGTGATCAACACACTGTGGCCACTCTCAATCCAGTCACCCAATGCCAGGCTCATCACCGCCTTGCGATCCAGACCGCGCCCTGCGCGGGTGTCCAAATCCTCGATGCTGGCTTGGCTGTACTTAAGCCGGGCATCTTTGATCAGTCGGGTTTGGCGCTTGTCATTGCGCCAGTGAACCTCACGGTCCACCAGCAGCGCAATGCGCTCCTCAAAGCTGATGCCCGTCATTCCAGCCTGGGTGAGTTGCTCTTGCAATCCCGAGGCCATGCCCGCCAGGCGTAGACCGCGCAGTTGTTCAATCGTCGTGTTCATCATCATGGGGATTCCTGTGGTCGTGTCATTTGTTGCTGTTGCCATTGGTCATCATTGGTAGTAGCCAGGGCCGCGCACATGGGCATGCTCTGGACTGGTCCACTCCGGTGTGGCGGGCTGCACCTGGTCACGACCATTGACCAGGATGTCGCGCACATGGGTGCTGTTGCTGGTGCCCAACTCCAACGCCACTACACAGGCGGCCTCCAGCCGTGGCCTGGTAAACCGCTTGGCCAATGCCAACAAACCCAGACAGGCCCGGTAACCATGCTCGGGGTGTTTGCGTGTTGCCAGCAGGCGAGTCACCAAAGCTCCAGTGGCCACGCCAATGCTGTTGCCCCAATGGATCAACCGCTCTGGTGTCCATTCCAGATGGGCGCGGTGCGCAGCGGACAAGTGTTCGGGCACCGTGGTGAACCCGCCCTTGTGCACACAGCGCAGGTGGGACGCCACACGTTGACCCCGGTGCAGCAACTCCACCGTGCGTGCCGTCACGCGCGCTTCCAGGACTTGACCGACCAGCGATTGCGGGACGCTGTAGCGGTGACCTTCAAACTCAACGTGCTGGTCAATATGCACTCGAACTGTCTTGTAAACAGCAAGCTCCCAGGTTTGTGCCGGCAAGGGCTGCAGGGCTGGGGCGTCAAGTTGCGCAAACGCACTGGCGCGGCTGCCGGGCAGCTTCTGAAATGCCTTGGCATTGAGCTGTTCCAAGAGCGGTGCGATGGCCTCGTTGACGTCATCGACCGTGGCAAACCGCTGGTGGCGCAAGCGCATCAGTATCCAGCGCTCCACCACCTGCACGGCCGATTCCACCTTGCCTTTGTCTTGCGGGTGGTACGGGCGCGCTGGCAATACCGACGTTCCATAGTGCCGGGCAAAGTCGTGCACCGTCTCATTGGCCCTGGGTTCGTACCGGTCCGCATTGGCAATCAATGCTTTGGGGTTGTCGGGCACGATGAGCTGGGGCACGCCACCAAAGAAACGCAGCGCCTGGGCGGTGGCGCCCAGCCAGTCGGCCATGGTCTCAAAGGGTGTGGCGCAGGCGAAGGTATAGCTCGATGCACCTAGAGCAGCCACGAAGACATGGGCGCGACTGCCGTCAAGCAGTTCTACCGTGGGCCCGGCGTAGTCGATAAACAGTTTCTCACCGGCGCGGTGGATCTGGCGCATGGAGCGCTTGATGGTCTTGGCGTAGCGGCGGTAGTTCTCGCAGAACTGCGAGTAGCTGTGGGTGGTTTGGCCTGAATGCTGGGCGCCATGCTCCTCCCACAGCAGCATCAGGGTCATGCCTTTGCGGCGTAACTCCTGGTGGATGCGGCCGTAGTCAGGCTGCACAAAACCACTGGCTCGCTGAGGCGTGCCCAGCAAGCGGTTGTGCAGTGCGGTGTCATCGAGTGCCTGAATTTGTGCCCAGTCAAGGCCAGCCGCATTCGCCAGGCTGGCGTATTTGGTGACCACGCCTTTGGAGATGTGCAGCGCGGCGGCGGTTCGCTCATGGGAAAGCTGGGCTTCAAGCTTGAGACGTAGGACGTCCCGTATCTTGCGCATATTGATCCTTCGGGTATCGGGCATGCCCACTCCAGCAAAGCTGATGAGGCTACCCCGAGGGTTATGGAAATATGCGCAACATCACATGCTGCGTTAGACGATTCCGGTATCGTGACCGACCATTCCGGCGTCGTGACCGGTCATTCCGGTCAAACCCCAAAATCGGTCACGATCGACCAGAATCAGTGTTCACGATAAACCAGAATCGTCGGTCACGATCCGCCGGAATGACCGGTCACGGTCGTCCGGAATACCCATCAATACGGGCATGCACTAATGGTCATTTTTATGGTGCAATGGCACACTACGTTTCATGGTGATTGCCTACCCAGCGCAACAGCATGATTGGCGAGTTGCTGCCACATCGCTGGACGCCGCCAACCGCGTCACCCTGACTGTCACCACCACTGCAGGGCCGCGGTCAATATGGGTTTGCCGCGCGCTTACGTAATTCTGAGATTCAACACCATTCAACGAGTGGAAACGTTTCCACTTTTGGCGCTGATTCGCAGGGTTCAGAAACGGCGTGAAATGGAACAAGTGCCACGCTCTACACCAATCATCGAGTGGCAATATTGCCAGTGAGCAGAACTGTAATGTTTGGTACTTAGACTCGCCTGAGAGAAATCAAATTTCAGGGAGTTTTTATGGGTCCAGGGCTTTTCCGTTTTTTGCTCGCGAGTGCGGTTGTCGTTCATCACTACAGCAGCCTAAATTTTGGGGGAGCTGCGGTTTACCTTTTTTTTGCGCTCAGCGGCTACTGGGTTTCAAAAATGTGGGCTGCTAAGTATTCAAAATTGCCGAGTCCCTATGTGACGTTTTTGATATCGCGGGCGTGGCGTTTGGCTCCTGTTTTTTTGCTATGCAGCATGCTGGCGCTCTTTGTTGCGGTGCTGTTGCCCCAGCTGATTTCGGCAGCCAAGCCACCCGCAGTAGTAAGCACCCAGATGTTAATCTCCAGCTTCATCTTGCTTGGCCATCACACCCAACATGGACTACTTGGTCCCGCGTGGTCGCTTGATGTGGAAATGCAGTTTTATATGCTTGCACCGATCATTTTGGTAGCACTGCGAAAAAGGCCAAAGGTGATTGCCGTACTTATAGTTGTAATTGGTTGTGCATCATCAGTAATTTCCGGCGACGAGCTATCCATTACCTACCTCCCGATGTTCCTAATCGGTATGCTGGCGGCGCAGTACCCAGACTTTCTGCAAGGGAGGCTAAAGATGGTTGGCTCAGCCGTGCTCGTTTCGTTGATTTTGCTGGTTTTTACAGTCGCTCCCTCGTTGAGACCTGTTCTCTATGGTGGGGCGAACCCCAGCGATCTTTTTGTTTTCAATCGACTCCTGAATGTTGTCATCGCACTTGTGGCCATGCCATTTGCTTTAAACACCGTTTTTTACAAGAGTAACAAGCTGGATAAACTTCTATCCGATATGTCCTACAGCGTGTATCTTTTTCACTGGATACCTATCCTGGTGGTGTCGTATTACTTCCCGTTGCTAGCAAAGCAACCCGTCGGTACAAGAGCTGCAATCACGGCAGGCATCATTGCATTCACTTATGCGGCATCCCTGGCTATTACAGTTTGGATTGATCGACCATCAAGTAAGGCACGTTCAAGATTTGTAACAACAGCAGCCACGAAAAACCACGCTGTGTATGGCCGTGCGTAGCTCACTTAGCTCGATCCAATGTCTATGTCTTGGCCCAGACTGATGAAGGGTATACAACAAACCCCGTTCATTTAAATGGCGATAAATTCGGGGGGGGGCAGATGATTACTGCATCGTTCATCGGTAGCTTACCGACGGTGGCTGGGTTTTTACCGAGCGCCGGTCAAGCGAATGCAGCTAAATACCGCAGGGTTCAGAACCGGCGTGAAATGGAACAAGTGCCACGCCCTGCACCAATCAACAAGTGGAAACGTTTCCAGTGAGCAACCTGGGGAGCTGGCAACGTTGCCACTCCAACAGGGTTAACTGGCAATTTTTCCACTGCGCAACCTGCCGCGACTGGTAATTCTTCCCGTGGCAGGTATTGATGACGCTAGCATCTAGCGCAGGAGAAACCAATATGACTGAGCTGCTCAATCCACACGACATTGAAAACGCCGCTGAGCCCGCCGACAGGAGCCATAAAGGACACCGCTTGTCTTTAAACCACGGCTGATAATGCTCGCCGTGGTTGTGAAATCGAATCGACGCGAGTTAGCTATCC
The DNA here is from genome assembly GCF_056521285.1 of Rhodoferax sp. GT1R46. NCBI lineage: Bacteria > Pseudomonadati > Pseudomonadota > Betaproteobacteria > Burkholderiales > Comamonadaceae > Rhodoferax > Rhodoferax sp. GT1R46. The sequence goes on along the minus strand of NZ_JBWMBC010000013.1, from coordinate 68,664 downwards.
AAATATTTTCTAACGCGTGCCAAACACCGCAGTACCGTATGTACGGGTGCTGTCGTGAGCTGCTACAACCAATTGCGATGTCCCATTGGCCAATGGATATGTGAGAGCGATGCCAGTTCCTGCCTGACCTGGTAAGGCGCAAGGTGCTGCGCCAAAAATTACCGCCACATTGAACACATTTTTGCCTGAGGCCCTTGGCGTAACGGTGCCGCTGAAATGGCATCCCGACGAACCAGCAGCAGTAAATGAGCCGTTACTTGAAACATTGAGGGATACGGTTTCACCATTCAGGCTCATCGTCGACCACACGCCAGAAACCGCTGCTAGCGATGCTGGTGCGTAGTAGTCATAAAGCGAGCCAGGGATTGGGCCACCACTAAACGCAACGGAACCTGTTGTTGACGAAATAGTGCCTGATATCGACTTGGCGGTAGTGTTGTACGTGGCGCTTAAGGTACCAGCCACAGCAGGTGCAAAGCCGAAATCTTTTACATTCGCTGATGTGAAGCTGCCGTTGTTTGACGTTCCAGACCCCTGTACAAATCCAGCAACGGCGAACGCTGTTGGAGTTGATAACCCGTAGATAGTCCAATATTCACCATTCTCCAAAAACAACGCTTCGAATTGACTGCTAGTTGAGCCACTCAGCGTGCCGCCGTACACACCCTCTGCTGATGCTGTGACTACAGTAGTAGTAACTGCTGCGGCAGGTGCATCACCGCCACCTCCACCGCACGCAACAAGCGCCAAAGAAGACAGACCAATTGCCAATGTTTTCATAATTCTTCCCACTATTTTTTTAGTCCGAATTTGACTCGACTGAGCCAAATTGTTGACCTTTCATAGTAAGCGCTGACTCATATATTGGGTATCCCCCATTCGGGGGATTTTGATGATTGAATTATGCGAACCGTCAGCGAAAGGATAGAACTTGAAATACAACGATACCCAATGGAGTCTATGGATGCCAGTCGGGTCTTCCTGTGCGACGTGCTCTGTCGATTCGCACTATCGACCAGAACTGAAGGGCAATGTAGTGCTTGACATGCGTGGGGCAATGACCAAAAAAGTACCAAAGCGTGTCTCTGAGCGATTTCGGACAGGTCTTCAGTCTCAAATGAATCTGTTCAATCGGCAGCAACACGCCCTCATAGCAACTTTGCTCCAGGCCAAGCCAGAGCCGTTCGTCAATGATGTAGCCATGCCAATCACACAACGAATTTTCAAAGTTTGGGTCCGAATTCGCCTGTATCTCAAATACTGCCAATTCATCGGCCAACTCTGCGCATGAAGCAGTGTCAATGTCATCCACGTCGTATTCGAACAATTCAAGTTCATTCCACCAAGCATCTTCAATGGATTGGGTGTCGTTGAATTTGTTGGCGTGGCCACGCATGGCTAGCTGCTAATGCTTCTGCACTAAATTTTTAGCCTTCATATCGACTTATCAGACCCGTTACGGCTTCCAGTGTCCAAGTCAGCAAGCCCGTTTTCCGTATTGCTGTTTCAGCAGCTTGCTCTGTTTTCGCTACACGAAGTGGCATTTGTCCTGGTATTCCCAGGCTGCGAAGATGTAGCTGCATGTCCTTGTTGTCCAGCAGGATTTGCCGCCCTATTGGTTCCGCTGGGTCCAGCGGGTTGTACAGCAGACCCGCCTCCACCAGCAGGTCGGATATTTGCTGCATGTCCGTCTCGTCCACGTCTTCAGCTAATTCCTCTATCCGCTCAGACAGATACAGCAGATACGTCTCTGGGTTCAGGGTTGCCGACATTGGAAACTCTATTGCTCCCAATGCTTGCTGCCATCAAATTACATGGCTCGTTCCCACAGGGATTTGTCAGATTCCAGGGCAATCAATGCAGCATTTATGACGATATCTTTCTTCCTGTCATGTAGGGCACCTTCGCCTACACCTTGAACAATGGACCTAAGCATCTGAGCACATTCGCTCGGTTTCAGCCCCTTGATCCTTGCCCGTCGAATTAGTGGGGCAAAGCTAGGGAATCGCTCTCCATCAGATAGTCCCTGAACATCTCTTAGATTCAGCGAAACCTGCATACCGTACCTCGCGGCTTTAAGCGATCGGAAAAAATTTAGCATTGATCATTTCTGTAATTGGTGTTGGTCCAGCTTACTTCATCAAAATCACCGAATGTTGCACTTGTCAGAAAGTGGTCCCTTGTTTACACCCTCTGGCACTATGTTGGAAAGATAGCCCTTGACATTTTTTTACACCTCATCACATACTGACACCACTTTCCAACATTCAAGGTATCCACCATGTCCCGTGTCTTTGCTTATGCCCGAGTCTCCACAGTGGATCAACTCACAGAGAACCAACTCCAGCAAATCACCCAAGCTGGCTACGCGATAGACCCCAAGCGATACATTGAGGAGAAGGTCTCAGGCTCTGTCCCTGCTTCCCAACGTGCTGGCTTCAAGGCTCTCCAAGGCAAGCTTGAGGCTGGAGACACATTGGTGGTGACCAAGTTGGACAGGATCGGCAGGGACTCCATTGATGTCCAGCAGACCGTTGAATGGTTCCTTGCTGAGGGCATCCGGTTGGTGGTGCTTCAACTGGGCAACCTTGACCTGACATCCTCTGCTGGCTCCCTGATGGTCAAGATGCTGGCAGCAGTGGCAGATTTTGAGCGGGACCTGATCATTGAACGGACTCAAGCAGGACAGGCAAGGGCACGGGCTGACGGTACACACATGGGCAGACCCAGTAAGACCACACCGGCAGACCGTGAGGCCATCAGGAAGGCTCTCCAAGGGGGTGCTACTGTCAGTGCAGTGGCTCGGGAGTTTGATGTGAGCAGGGCCACCATCATCAGCATTCGGGATGTGGCCTGATCTGGGCTGATTCAGGGACGCCTGGTGATCAAAATTGATAGCAAAGAACTCCAGCTGGACGGGGGCTAGGCGAAACCCTCACCATAGGAGAACCTACGGGTGATTTGAAAGACGCACCATAGGAGAACCTACGGGGTTTGATTAACCCTCACCTAAGGCCCCTCCTACCGACCCCCAACTGAGCCAGCTTGAGCAATCTTGCTGGCTTTTGTCATTCTGGGTTTGGTTGTCTGCTTTCGCTTCCTTTTCATGCTGGTTCACATCACCTGTGGGCCTTCCCCTTTTCATATTTCCATGAGACCCCCATGAAACCTATCCCGAATAACACCGGAAAGGTCCACACCCGGTACACCCGTGCTGCTGGATCGACCACCATGTCCCTGAACTTGAGCCCACTGGAGGCCCTTGCGCTTAAGGCATTCATTGCCACCCTGCGTCTACGTGGCAACAAGATTCCTTCCATGTCATTGATCACACGCCGTGCTGTGCTGGCCTATCTGGATAACCTCAAGTTCTCCCCAGAGACCCGCGCCTCAGAACTGGCAGTACTGGAGCGCATGGCTACCTGTACCCTGTAGCTTTGGTCAATGGCCAATGCGGAGTACCGCAATCACAAGGCACCACAAAGCTGTCGCGTGGATCTTGTTGCTTAGCTTTGGACTTGAAGAAGGTAACCGGCACCAACAGTGCAGAGAAGTCGGTTACATGGATTTCGGACGGGCTGGGTGGCGAACGTGTCGTGGCCGCTTCATTTGGCATTTTTAAAACTCAGTGGCATCAACCTTCTTTACCGTCATATTCCCATTTGTCACCTTGAAGAGTGTCACTGTCACCCTTGAAAAACGGTTCCCAGTTTCAGTGGGACTCTCTGATAGGGAAAACGTTTCTCCTGACTCAAAAGTATCATCGCTACCGATGTAGCGATATCGCAATCGATACGCGCCGGGGGCAACCGTTTCGGCAGTAAAGCTTTCCCCGTTCTTTACGAACATGCTGCGCACTGCTGGCATTTTTCCATCTCGATACAGGCGTACCACCGCGTCGCCACTGCCCTTTGTGTTGTCCACCTTGAATGTAGAGAGCCCACCTTTGGCAATTTGCTTTGTGCCGTTGAGATAGCCCGTGCGACTTTGAACCTCAGGATCTTCAGCAGGAGCCGTTGGGGTAGGCAATTGCGTACGCAATGTTGGGGATAAAACGTCAGAACTTGACGATGCCAAAGCTTCAATAGCTCCCTTATCGCCCTTTTCAGCTGCAGCTTCCAAGAACGGAAGACGGCATCGGGTGAACTGCTTCATCCGCAAATCATTCTTCGCCAGTAGAGGTGCAAGTCCTGAGTGATTCCCTGCCTTTGCCATTTCTACTATTTGTTCATACTCGCCTGGGGCTTGTTCATATTCTTTTCTACATGCAAGGCTGCCTAATGTGTAAGACTCTGGGTGCCCGCTGTCGATCAGCTTTCTTGAGATGGCTTTTGCCAATTCGAGGTCTTGGTCTTCCGCCTTGCCCCATAGAGCAGAGTTGTCAATCCTATTCATCATTGTGTAGTCACGAGAAAGCGCTACGCGTTTCAATATTTCTCGTGCCTTTGCCGGATTGGTTTCAATGCCCAAACCTTCCTTAAGCATCAATGAGTAAACATAAAGCGCGTCTTGATCACCAGTTTGAATTCCGGGTTGCAATTCTTCGTGGGCCGTCTGAAATTGGGCAAGAGCGGTCTTTGGATTCTTATCGCCGAAATCACCGTCACGCAGTGATTTACCAAGCGCCAGTCGCGCTTCCTTGCCACCGTTATGTATCGCAACGTCCAGCGCTGCACGACTCGCCTTGATGCCTACCGCCGCAGGGACTCCGAGATTGCTTCGCCGGAAGAGTTGTGAAAGTAAGATCAGCCTTCGTTCATCTGACCAGTCCTTTGTATCGCTGTTCCAATCAGACATTTTTGGATTGGTTAGCAAAATTGCAGTAGCTTCTTCGACCAATCGCTGATCCCGACTTGGTTTCAAATAGACAGCGTAAGTCCACCATGAAGCGGTGGCGATGATGGTCAGTGCCAAACTGATACCTATCAAGATTCGGGGAGATCTGAACCAACGGCGTTGCCCCAGGTCGCGCAAGTCATGCACATCAATAACTTCTGATCGCCGGGAAAAAATGGATTTGCGCTTCATGTCGTACCCCTTGTTATTTTTTTTGTGAACTATTTCTTGTTTCGGTTTCTGATGCCAATCATAGATGCGTCGAGGCCAACGAGCGCCACATCGGAATTAACTTATGAGCGATATTTCGTTAATGAGTGGCAGCGCGATCAGGTGTCGCCGCCAGTCGCTGCGCTTGGTGGCAACGGCACATCACCGCTCTCTATGTTCGATGCTCTGTAGTCTCCGTCAGTGGGCAAGGCGGCGTACCGCAATGCCCAAGGACCACGAGGCTGTCGCTTGGTATGCGTGGCAGTTGTAACAATCGCCCGCTACGACCACTTGCTTCGCTTTTACATAACGCCGTATTGCCCTCAATGCCCGCATGTCGCTTCGCTAAAGCTCTGCTTAGTGTCGGTCACCGCTTCGCGCCCTGTCGGGTGAAGGCAACAGGCGTTATGCAAAGTGGCCTTCGCTGGAGTCGGTAGCACAGCGGTCGCTGCTCCTCGGTCGTGGAACGCCCTACGCTCCGCCTTCTGCGCTCCCATGTCAAAATGTTGGCACTTGAGCATTGATCAGGCGCTGCGCGTGGTGCGCTTGGGTGGCAGCCTGTGACAAGTTATCTGGTGCGTGCCCACGCCCACCCTTCTACTTCGCCGCCGCATGGCATCAGCCCTGCGCACTTCGGCTTTTTGTAGCTTCATGCGGTTTGACCAACATGAGTTGTGAGCAACGCCTCAACGAGGCAGCATCAGCGGGTGTTACCATTCGATCACAAACTTGTTTGTTCTCTGAAACGGCTAGCCTGATCATTTTTTGGTCTTTCGTCTGTGCGTTTTTATTTCCACGCACGAGCGAAATTCGAACACCAATAGAAAATCAGGGAGAAGTATGGCTATGCTGCCGATCGACGCCGTTTGCACAAAGTGCAACGCAACATTTAATCAAATCCCTACGCGCTCATCTCTCGGGTTTCAAAGGCTTACATGCCCGGTGTGTAAAAAGAAGGTCACGTACCCGCTTACGAATGGCTATCGCACTATGTACTGGGTCTTTTTCGCTTTGATGATGCTGCTCATCGTTATTGCTTTTTCACAGGGTGGTGTCGGTGTTCCCGGTGGTATCGGGCTCGCTATTGTTTACGCTCTGTTTATGGATCGGCGCATTCGCAATCGCATGGCCAAAGTTGCAAATTCATAATCCGCCTGCCAACTTCCTTTAAGAAAGAGAAAATGGAATGAATTCCAATGCATGGACTTGGCAATGGCTTACTTGTAAGCAAGAGTTGAAGCAGGGACCACGTCGCCTGTTGCTTGTCTTATCGATACCGTTCTTTCTGTACTTAATAATTCCCGGTGTTATTTTTTGGCTCCTAGTTAGGTTGGGTCTTTGGGTTATCGAAGGCTTCAAAGAAGATCGCATGTAATGAGCATGCAAACGTACGACTTTGGGCCTTTGATCTACCGAACCAAACAATTACACAGAACCGTCATTCATTATGGGAATTTTTAGTTTTATTACCGGCTTCTTTAGTGGGAAGAGCAAGATCGAGGCAGAACGTGCGGAAACCTCTAGAAGGCTTCAAGATTTCCTCCAGAATCAAATTGACACACTTGGCAAAGATGGGCACCGCGTTCATTTCAACGAGATTACGATTGGCTATATCTCGCACTTAGTCATGATGATCACGAAGAAACCTGTTAGCGTAAGCATTGTTCATGACGCGCTGGTGAGAATTTTCACGGATAAATCGTCTCTCGCAATGATTCATAACGCATTGCATATCTTTCACGCGGATGTTGCAACTCAAGTGAAGTTAGCAGCACTTTTCCCGATCGCAAAGACGGAATACGAGGCCGGATCTGGAGAGTTCCTCATTCGTCACACGAACAAGGCACGCAAGAGCATTGCCGCTATGTTCGTTCCAGGTGCCGGCGAGGCCTTTGATCCGACCAAGGTTCCACAATGGACTGCTAAGGACTTGGCTTGAACGTTAGCGATGGCACATCTCCAGGTGACTTGGCTCACTGACTCTATTTCGTGCCTGCGAAACGCTGCGCAATGCGTGCCATGAAAGTCCCATTGTTCGCTGCCATCCTGCTGCTGGCCCTTCAAGCCCAAGCTGACACCCTGCTGGGCAAGGTCATCAACGTGGTCGATGGCGACACCATCACAGTTCTGGACGACAACTACATCCAGCACAAAATTAGGTTGACTGGTATTGATGCGCCCGAGAAGCGGCAAGCATTTGGCAATGTCTCAAAGCAGAGCCTGGCCGATATGGTTGCTGGTCAATCTGTGAATGTCGAGTGGGTCAAGGTTGACAAGTACCAGCGCAGGATCGGCAAGGTGCTGCTGGATGGTCAGGACATCAACCTGGAGCAAGTCAAACGTGGCATGGCGTGGCATTACAAGGCCTATGAGCGTGAGCAACCAGCGGTTGACCGAAAGGCTTATGTTGCGGCAGAGGATGCGGCTAGAGCAGCAAAGGTGGGGCTGTGGCGGGATGCTGCACCAATGCCACCTTGGGAATTTCGCGCTACAAACTAATTACAAATGCCAATTACGCCTTTGCACTTCGGGGTACTAGCCCCAATCAACCACTTAGCCCCTAACAAGGTAAGCAATGTGTCTTTCATTCTGGTCAACCTCTGGCTTGATGCACATTCCATCATTTATGCATTGACAGGTGAAGGGTCAATCGATCACTCCAACCACTCTTTCATCGCTGCTTTAATTTATGCAACGATCATTGGAATGTGTGGAGTTCGGTCTAGCAAGTGGGTCTTTGGAGCCTTCTTAGGTGGCTTCACGCACGTCCTTTTGGACATGCTGGTTCATACCGAAATGAACCCCTTTGAGCCAATCGTTGCTGGCAACCCTGCGTACATGGGATGGATGGAGCCACTGTCCCTAGTGCTCCTTCCATTCATGATCTGGTTTATCGTTCAGAGCGTCGGGTATTTCCTTCAGTGGATGCTCGGCGTAAAAGCAACCCTTGCCGCCAGGTTTGGGCGACCACGTCTGGAATAACTCCTTTGGGCAACCTCGGCAATGCCTAAGACTAAAGCTGTTTCACCTGATTTCCACACCGTAGCTACCAACCTAAAAACTCCAATTTCCAGAAACCGATACACACCCGATAGGCTGACGCACCTCACCGCTTTATGAGGTCCGAGCTATTGAAGTCTGACTAAACAGAATGACTGGCAGTGAGAAGTCAAGTCGATAACTTTCAGACTTCTATTAGAAGTTCTAGGTACTTGTGTACCGATATACTAAAACGGATGCACAGGCTTGAAGTCTGTCGCTGAAGGGCAATGCGTGCGGAACACCAAGCCGATCAACTGCGGACGTACACTGCCCGTGCGGTAGCTTGTCAATGGTAGCGCACCAAAACCATTTCGCCCCTGTCTCTGCCCAACCCAGTGGACAGATTTCCCCATCAGATTGAGAACATGACCCAGCGATGTACCGCACTTCACTGTGCGGAGCCGGTAGCTGGCTATGCGGACCCTGAAACCATTACTCAGTCTGGACAAAGCCGAAAGCTGTGGACCCTGAATGACTATAAAAAGTCCCAACGCGGGGATATGTCGGCAAAGGGGCTGCACGAATTCGATTGCACTGGAGAGCAATGGCGCATTCTTTTCGTCAGTTTTCACAAGGACAGCATGGGACGCGGGGAGTCCTCCTTCACTTTGAATAAGGCACAAGCTTGGAGGCCGACTCCTCCCGGTAGTGACGCTGAAATATTATGGAAGTCGGCTTGTCTAAAGTATTGATTCAACCAAGGAAATCCGCCACCATTTGGAGAGTGTCAATACAGAAAATTTATTGTGGTGGTTGTGAAACCTGTTGTAAAAGAAAAAGCCTCTTGAATAACTCCAAGAGGCTTTGATTCTTTGCACCCACATCATGCACCCACATACCGTGGGAACCCGCATAGATACTGGGTTTCAAATAATGGGGTGGCTGATGGGGCTCGAACCCACGACAACAGGAATCACAACCCTGCCCGCCAAGTCCGGGTTTTCTCACGCTTGGGGCTGGAAACGGTACAAAACCATGTACTGGCGGCTACGCAGTGGCTACGCCGCAGAATCTGACCATCTAAAACAAAAAAGCCCGCTATCTTTTCAATAGCAGGATTTCTTTATATGACGCCGGAATAAATGGTGGGCCGTCACAGACTTGAACTGTGGACCAAAGGATTATGAGTCCTCTGCTCTAACCAACTGAGCTAACGGCCCAACGCAACCCGTGATTGTAGCGACCTACTTGTGGTGGCTCAGCGCGTTGCTGACCAATTTGGAGGTGATGTCCACAATCTGGATCATGCGGTCGTAGGCCATGCGGGTGGGGCCGATCACACCCAGGGTGCCTACTATCTTGCCATCCACCTCGTAGGGACTGGTGACGATGGACAGATCCTCGAAGGGCACGACCTGGCTCTCGCCACCGATAAAAATGCGCACACCTTCGGCTTGACCGGCTACGTCCATCAGCCGCATGAGCTGGGCCTTTTGCTCAAACAACTCGAACGCCCTGCGCAACTGGCCCATGTCGCTGGAAAAGTCCGATACCGCCAGCAGGTTGCGTTCACCCGAGATGATGACTTCATCCTGCGTTTCGGTAATGGCATCGGAGCTCACCGTTACGGCGGCCTGCATCAGTGTGGCAATTTCAGAACACAAGGACTCCACCTCGCCTTGAAGCCGCTCACGGACGTTCTCAATGTCCAGCCCGACGTACTGGCTGTTCAGAAAATTAGCCGCTTCCACCAGCTGGGCCTGCGAGTAGTCCAACTCGGTGAAGATGACGCGGTTCTGCACATCGCCGTCGGGCGACACAATGATGACCAAAATGCGCCGTTCCGAAAGCCGCAAAAATTCGATGTGCCGAAACACCGACGTTCGACGCGGTGCGATCACCACCCCCACAAACTGCGACAAATTGGAAAGCAGGGTCGCCGCGTTGGAGATTACTTTCTGCGGCTGATCGGGCGCGAGGATGTGCGAACCGTACTGACTTGGCTGCACCGTCAGCATGGTGTCGACAAAAAGCCGGTAGCCGCGTGCCGTGGGGATGCGTCCCGCAGAGGTGTGGGGGCTGACAATCAGACCCAGTTCCTCTAGGTCCGACATCACGTTGCGAATGGTCGCAGGAGACAATTCCAGCCCGGAAGCCCGCGACAGGGTTCGACTGCCCACCGGCTGTCCATCGGCGATGTAGCGCTCAACCAGAGCTTTCAACAACAACTTGGAACGTTCATCGAGCATTGGCACATTTTAGTGATGTAATTTGCGAATGAAGTCCAAATTCCGACACGTTGCCCTGATTGGCAAATACCACGCCAATTCCTCGGGACCGTCAGGCGCATATGCGCGTCAGGCCCTGGACGAAATCGCGCACTTCTTGATGGACCATGGTTGCGAAGTTGTGGTGGAGGAGGACACTGCCGCCAACATGGGGCTTTCCAGCTACACAGCAGCCAATGTGGCAACCATTGGTACGACCTGTGACCTGTGCCTGGTGGTCGGCGGCGATGGAACCATGCTGGGCATTGGTCGCCAGATGGCACAGTACGGCGTGCCGCTGATCGGCATCAATCAGGGAAGACTCGGCTTCATAACCGACATCCCATTTGACAATTACCAGAAGACGCTGCTGCCCATGTTGGCCGGCCTCTATGAAGAGGACCACCGCAGCCTGATGCAGGCGCGGGTGATGCGGAGTGGACATTGCGTGTTCTCGGCGTTGGCTATGAACGATGTGGTGGTCAACCGGGGCGCCACCTCGGGCATGGTGGAACTGCGCGTGGAGGTGGACGGGCACTTTGTGGCCAACCAGCGCGCCGATGGCTTGATCATTGCCACACCGACAGGCTCTACCGCGTATTCCCTATCCGCCGGCGGCCCGCTGCTGCATCCGTCCATTCCGGGCTGGGTGCTGGTGCCCATTGCGCCGCATACTTTGTCAAATCGGCCAATTGTCCTCGCCAATGTTGCGGAGGTAGCTATCGAAATAGTAGCAGGCCGTGATGCCAGTGCCAACTTTGACATGCAGTCCCTGGCATCCCTGATGCACGGCGATCGCATTGTGGTCACCCGGTCCCAGTACCAGGTGCGCTTCTTGCACCCCAAGGGCTGGACCTACTTTGACACGTTGCGCCAGAAGCTGCACTGGAACGAAGGAGTGGCTTGACCGTGGCACTTAAACGTATTGTCCTGCGGGATTTTGTGATCGTCAGTGAGTTGGAGCTTGACCTGGAAGGCGGCTTCACCGTGCTCACTGGAGAAACAGGCGCTGGCAAGTCGATCCTGATCGATGCGCTGCAGTTGGTGACCGGCGCACGAGCTGACACGGGAGTCATCCGTGAGGGTGCCAGCCGCACTGATGTAAGTGCAGAATTCGACACGCCGACCAGCGTCCGTACTCTCTTGCAGGAATCCGGCTTTGACACCGAGGACGAATTGCTGCTTCGTCGAACCGTCGACCTGCAAGGCAAAAGCCGCGCATGGATCAACGGTAGCCCCGCCACCGCGCAGCAATTGCGCACCGTGGGGGAGCAGTTGCTGGATATTCATGGCCAACATGCCTGGCAAAGCCTGACGCGCCCGGATGCCGTGCGCGGGCTGCTGGATGCCTATGCCAAGGTCTCCACCAATGCACTGGGCGCACTGTGGCTCTCTTGGCGCCAAACGCAGAATGCATTGGCTCAAGCCGTGACGGCGCAGGATTCACTGCATCGCGAAAGTGAGCGACTGGCCTGGCAAATCGCCGAAGTCGAAAAACTCAACCCCCAGCCCGAAGAATGGGATGAACTGCAAAGCAGCCACAGCCGCCTGTCCAATGGCCAGGCCCTGCTGGATGCCGCGCAAGGCGCACTCCAGCTATTGGAAGATGACGACAGTAACGTAGTCAAACTGCTGCACAGCGCGATGCAACTGCTACAACACCAGTCCCACCTGGAAGCCGACTTCAAGGACCCGGCTGATGTATTGGCATCGAGCCTGGCGCAGGTCGAAGATACCGTGCATACCCTGCGCGCGTACTTGCGCCGAACCGAACTCGACCCGGAACGTCTGGCCGAACTCGACGAACGGCTGTCAATGTGGATCTCGCTTGCGCGGCGTTATAAGCGCCCGCCTTCAGAGCTACCTGCCTTACTGGCTTCCTGGAAAGCCGAGCTTGTTCAATTGGATGCGGCGTCCGATCTTGAAGGACTGCAAAACGCAGAAAAGAAAGCGCATGCGGCTTATTTGGCAGAGGCCAAAGCCATGTCGAAGGCACGCGCCAAAGCCGCTCCACTGCTGGCACAGTCCATCACCCAAGCCATGCAGGACCTGGGCATGCAAGGTGGTCAATTTCTCGTGCAATTGGAACCCAGTGCGCAGCCGATGCAAAGCGGGCTGGAAGATGTGGCATTTCTGGTGGCAGGCCATGCCGGCAGCACGCCGCGCCCGGTTGGCAAGGTGGCCTCGGGAGGCGAGTTGTCACGGATGGCACTGGCCATTGCGGTGACTACAAGCCAACTGGGGACTGCGCAGACCCTGATATTTGATGAGGTGGATTCGGGCGTCGGAGGCGCCGTGGCCGAGACCGTGGGTCGCCTTATGCAGCAACTCGGCGTCGACCGGCAGGTGCTGGCTGTAACCCATTTGCCGCAGGTGGCGGCTTGCGCCAACCACCACCTCGTGGTGGCCAAGCAGTCAAGCGGCAAGGTCACGCTCAGTACAGTAGCGCCCGTACAGGGTGAGCAACGCGTTGGCGAAATTGCCCGTATGCTGGGCGGCGAGAGAATGTCAACAACCACCCTGGCCCATGCGCGGGAAATGCTGCAATCAGGAGCCTGAAGCCATGTCTGAAGACCGACGATCCATGCAAATTGTGCTCATCACGGGCATGTCTGGCTCTGGCAAGTCCGTGGCTCTACACGCGCTGGAAGACGCGGGTTTCTACTGCGTGGACAACCTGCCGCCCGAGCTGCTTCTGCCCTTTATTGAACTGGAACAAAAGCACGAGGCCAAACGGGTGGCCATCGCGATCGACATACGCAGTGCCACCTCGCTACCACTGGTGCCACAGCAACTGGAAGACTTGCGCCAACAGGGTATTTCCGTCAAATCACTTTTTCTGGATGCCAACACGGAGACACTGGTGCGCCGTTACTCGGAAACCCGGCGCAAGCACCCACTGTCCCAACTGGATTCAGGCCACGGCGAACAGGACGCGCGGCACGCGCTGGTGGATGCCATTGAGCTGGAGCGCAATTTGCTGGCCGAGCTGCGGGAGCAGTCGCACGTGATTGATTCCAGCATCATCCGGCCTTCGCAATTGCAGGGCTATGTCAAGACGCTGATTTCCACCCCCAGCAAGCAATTAACACTGGTGTTTGAGTCTTTTGCGTTCAAGCGCGGCGTCCCCACCGATGCCGACTACATTTTTGACGTGCGCATGCTACCCAACCCCCATTACGAGCCCGGTCTGAAGCACCTTACCGGGCGCGACCAGCCGGTCATTGATTTTTTACTGGGCCAGGCCGAAGTGGATTTGATGCTGCACCACATCACCTACTTCCTGGAATGCTGGCTGGACGCATTGGCACGTGATCACCGCAGTTATGTCACCGTCGCCATTGGCTGCACCGGAGGTCAGCACCGCTCGGTCTACCTGGTTGAACGTCTGGCGCAGCACTTCGCGGTCAAGTGGGTCACGCTCAAACGCCACCGGGAAATTGACGCCATTTGAGATCGCTACGGAGCGAGTGCCGCGCGTCAGTCAGCGAGGTTCCGCTGTAAAAGCTTGCGAATCGGTGCAGGCAAACCCAAACCTGGCCAGTCCCGGGCGCTGATCCACTGCCCATCATTCCAGGAAATCGCTTCACTTGGCAACGATAAACGCCACGGATGCAGATGCAAATCTTTGTGCGTGAGCACATGGGTGAACACGGGTTGCGCCTCCAGTTCGGCGCCAAGGTGCGCAGGCACAGTGCCGAGCAAGTCACTTTCGCTGTCAAACAGGGGCAGGCAATACAAGCCAGCCCAGACGCCGGGAGTCGGGCGTTTGTCGAGCCATACCGCTCCGTCTGCCGATTGCGCCCACAGCAGCCAGATGGACTGACTGCTCCGCTTGAGCTTTCGGGTACGTACTGGATATTTTTCTGGGTTACCTGCTGCTGCGGATACGCAAAAGGATTGCACTGGACAGGTGCTGCAAGCGGGCTTTCTGGGCAGGCATACGGTCGCTCCCAGATCCATCATGCCTTGGGTATAGCGCGGCATGGCCTTGTCAGCGTCTTCCGGCTCGGGCAACAGGGAGGTTGCGGCTTCCCACAAAGCCCGCGTGTTGGCCGCCAGCGCCAAGTCGGCGTCAAATCCCGTCACCCGTGTCACCACCCGCTTGACGTTGGCGTCCAGTATGGCCACGCGTTCGCCAAAGCACAAGGACGCAATAGCCGCTGCCGTGGAGCGCCCAATGCCTGGTAGCGTCTCCAGGACGTCTGAATTCCCCGGAAAAGCGCCCTGGTGCAGCGCCATGACCTGCTGCGCACATCGGTGCAAGTTGCGGGCACGGCTGTAATAGCCCAGCCCGCTCCACAAACCCATGACGTCGTCCTGACTGGCTTCTGCCAGCGACTTCACATCCGGAAATCGCTCAACAAATCGTGTGAAGTAGTCCCGAACAGTCGCCACCTGCGTCTGCTGCAGCATGATCTCTGACAACCAGACGCGATAAGGGTCTTGCGTGTTCTGCCAGGGCAGGTCATTTCGACCATGGCTTTTTTGCCAGCCCACCACCCGCGCAGCAAATGCGCCTGCGACTCCCATTGTGGTCAGGCGAACTCCAAGTCCAGAACGGCTTTGGCTGGCTGGTTGGACTCAATGAGGTAGGTGGTCAGTTCCGACAATTTGACGTCGACCTGATTCAATGAAGCCCCCTGCGATTCAATATCCCGAATGCGCTCTTCGAGACCGCCAGCGGCTTGCTGAATGCGGTCGATGGCTTCAATGCGGCGACTGAAGTTTCGACGGCGCTCTCGCAACTGCGCGTCCAGCTGGGCTGCGGCCGACTTGCTCCACAACTCCACGTCTGCCAATGCCGTTTCATGGATGTTGCGAAGGCGGGTCGATAGCGCACGGACCAGACGGTCAGCAAACTCAGGCTGGGCCAGCTTGAACGCGTTGCCAATGCCCAAGTATTGCAGGTGGCTCCGCTCGACCAGATCGAGGTCGTTAAGGTATTGCGCCATTTGGGGCTCGGTAGGCGCCTGCAACGAAAACCCATGTTCCCCGTTGAGCTGGCGGAAGGTTGCCGCCAGCATCGACTGGATTTCTCCGCACAGGGACTGAACCTTTTGCAGATTGGCCCGAAGCCGGTCGAACGTCTCGCCATACGCCCGCTTGACACCCAGCTTGAGGCCTTTTTGCATCAGGGCGCCATTCAATTGGGCCATCTCCTTCTTCAGGGCTGTCGACCCCAAAATACCAAATACTTCACGCAGTAATTTCAGATGCACGGACCGAACGGCGTGTATCTTGGCCCCGCCCAGATCAAACTCGGCCTGCTCCTGTGAAATGCGTGAGCGCATGTGTTTGATCACCGAGGCATTCTTGCCCTGAAGGCCCTTGAGCTCCATCATTTGCTCAGTCAGGTCACGCTTGCGAATATTGATCACACGACCGGTCTCTGCGCGCAAGTCTGAAATACCCGACACCATGGCGTCCGCGAGGATCTTCTGGCGCTTGCCCATCATTCCCCGACCCAGCGCATCTTCCAGAACCGGCAGGCAACTCTGCCTGAGCAGTTCTTCATCATTGGTCACCTTGGCCACCAAGCCTTTTTGGGCCGACACGGCAATCACGCGATCGCGTGGAATGCCCAGAATCTCGGCAGTACTGGCTTTTTGACGATCAATCTGTGCCTGAATCTGCGCAGGTGTGCTCAATTCGTCCCAGAGGGTATCGATCTTGTTCAGCACAACCAGCCGTGAATCGGTGTTACCGGACTCGGTAATCAGGTGCTCGCGCCAGATGGAGAGGTCCGACTTGGTGACCCCGGTATCCGCACCTAAAATGAACACCACCGCATGTGCCTGCGGAATCAGGCTGACAGTCAATTCGGGTTCGGCGCCAATCGCATTCAGGCCCGGCGTATCCAGAATCACCAGACCCTGCTTGAGCAACGGGTGTGCAATGTTGATCAACGCATGCCGCCAGCGGGGCACTTCGACCATGCCTTGCGCGTCGAGCAGGGGATTGTCTTCCTGCGACCGGTTGTCCCAAAAACCCAAAGCGCGCGCTTGATCCTGGGTGACCTTCAGCGTCTCGGCAACCTTTTCCAAAGCCTTGGCCAACTGTTGCGGATTGTTCACATCCAGGTCAATTCGGGTCCATTTTTCTGGCGCCATCCGCCATTCCATAAGCGCCTGCGGCTGCAGGCGGGTCTCGATCGGGAGCAGCCGCAGACAGGGTGGCACGTCCGAGTCGTAGCCCATCTCGGTAGGGCACATCGTCGTACGCCCGGCGCTTGCCGGCATGATCCGACGGCCATATCCTGCAAAAAATATGGCATTGATCATTTCCGATTTGCCACGGGAGAATTCGGCAACAAAAGCCACCATCACCTTGTCATTGCGAACCTGGGCTTCCAGCCTGCGCAGGCGCTCTTCGACCGCGGCGTCAAGCAACTCGTTGTCCTTCATCCACTCGGCCAGCAATTTCAGGCGCAATGCAAACTCACGCCTCCAAGAGCCGTGCTGATCAAACTGTTCGTTAAATGAAGTTGCCAAGAGTCCCCCCGATGGAATCTTTCAATATAGCACCGCGATCGCCGGTAGCGCTCAAGGTTTTTGGCACGTGCCGCAGAAAAACGTCGATCGCTGCCCTTGCCGGATGGCCTTGACGGGCGCGCCGCAGACCTTGCAGGGCTGGCCTTCCCGCGCATACACCATGGCTTCCAGCTGAAAATGCCCCGATTCGCCTTGCGCGTTGGAAAAGTCGCGCAAAGTACTGCCCCCCTTTTCCACGGCTCTTGCCAGTACGTGGCGGATGGCCTGATGCAACCTGGCAACCCGTGGGCGACTGAGACGAAAAGCCCGGGTTGTGGGCCGGATACCGGCAAGAAAGAGTGCTTCTGAGGCGTAAATATTGCCCACCCCCACCACGACATCACCAGCCAAAAGAACCTGCTTGATGGGTGCTTTGCGCAGCGCCAACCCCGCGTGAAACAGTCGCGCGTCAAAATCCGCACCCAGCGGTTCTGTGCCCAACTTTCCAAGAAGCTTTTGGGCAACCGGGTCATGTTCACTCTGCGCATGCACTACCGCGCCAAACCGGCGCGGATCATGGAGCCGCAATATGCCGTGGGTAGTACGCAACTCAAAATGATCATGTACACCCGCGGTGGGCAATTGACGGTCAAAGGTCAGACTACCTGACATACCGAGATGCAGGAGCAAAAGCCCCTCGTCCATGTCCAGTAGCAGGTATTTTCCACGCCGGCGAACGCCGGTCACCCGCCGGCCCACCAAGCTGTCCGGATCACATCCCAGGGGCCAGCGCAGGGGCTTGCCCATACGGACCGACTGGATCTGCGCTCCCGCAATGCGGTCGGCAAAACTCAGGCGGGTCACTTCAACTTCGGGCAATTCAGGCATGGGGCAACAGGTTTACGGGGTTGGATTATTATGGTCCGATGAGAAGACACCATCGACTAATCGCCCTTGCCCTGTTGATTACCGCCGCATTCAACGGCGTTCATGCAGCATCACCCGCGACCACCAGCCCCAATAATTCCAATCTGGGCAGCGAACTGTTCTATCAGTTACTGGTAGGCGAGCTGAGCGCCCAATCGGGTGACACCGGATCGGCATACTCCTTGATGCTGGACGCCGCCCGCAAAGCCAATTCGCCTCGCTTGTACGAACGCGCTGTGGAATTGGCGCTGCTTTCCCGCAGCGGCACTTCTGCGCTCGATGCGGCGCAAGCGTGGGCACGTGCGTTCCCGGCCTCCCGCGAGGCCAATCGTTACGTGCTTCAGATCCTGATCGGATTGAACCGGATTGCCGATACGCTGGAGCCCCTCAAGCGCGAACTGGCTGGTTTGCGCCCAGCTGAGCGTTCAGCGGCTATCGGCCTACTGCCGCGCTACTACGCCCGTGCAACCGAAAGAAAACTGGTAGCGACTATCGTCGATCAGGCACTGAAACCGGATTTGGTCAACCACACCACCGGCCCCACGGCATGGTCTGCCTTGGGCATCCTTCGTTTGCAGGCTGCGGACCCTAGCGGCGCACTGGAAGCAGCACGGCGCGGTGCGGCACTGGACCCCCAATCCGAAGTACCGATGATGCTGGCGCTTGCTCTGATGGAATACAAAATACCGGAAGCAGAGGTTCTGGTCCGTAAATATGTGGCGAACAAACCGCGCCCTGATGTGCGAATGGCCTACGCACGCCACCTCCTGAGCACGCAGCGATTCGCCGAGGCCTACGCGCAGATGGAATTGCTGACAGCCGAAAAACCCGATTACCGGGAAGCGTGGCTGGTCCGTGGCTCACTGGAATATCAGGACAAGAAAATGGCGCTTGCAGAGACGTCGCTGAAAAGCTTTGTTGCCCTTAATCCACCTGCACCCGGCGCTGACACCGATCAGCCCGCAGCCATGGATCGCGGCCTGGTTCAGGCCTACTTGCTGCTGGCACAAATTGCAGAACAGGACAAGAGGCTGGATGAAGCACAGAGCTATCTGGCGCGCATTACCGGCCCGCAGGATGCACTACGGGTGCAAAGTCACCGCGCCACGATTCTTGCGCGTCAAGGCAAGCTGGATGAAGCGCGCGCCGTGATCCGTAACACCCCCGAGTCGCAACCCGGCGATGCACGTGCCAAGATCAGCGCAGAAGTGCAACTGTTGCGGGACAACAAACAATTCCTTGCAGCATACCAACTGCTGGGAGAGGCCGTGGTTCGCTTTCCGGAAGACGCCGATCTAGCCTATGACCAAGCGATGCTGGCGGAAAAAGTCGGCAAGCAGGATGAAATGGAACAACTGCTGCGCCGGGTAATTGCCGCCAAACCCGATTACCACCACGCCTACAACGCGCTGGGTTATTCGCTGGCAGACCGCAACGTGCGCTTGCCGGAAGCCCGCCAGCTGGTCGCCAAGGCACTGGAATTTGCACCCAACGACCCCTTCATCGTTGACAGCCTGGCGTGGGTGGAGTTTCGGTCTGGCAATCCTGCCGAGGCGGTGCGTCTGCTCCAGGGAGCCTTTCAGGTCCGGCCCGATGCGGAAATCGCAGCCCACCTGGGTGAGGTGCTGTGGTCCTTGGGACAACGTGACCAGGCCAACGCCATCTGGACAAAGGGTCTGGAGCTCAATGCTGAAAACGAGACATTGCAGGACACCATCAAGCGTCTGCGCGGCAAACCGTGAAAGTGACCTTTCACTGGTGGGCCAAATGGATTAGCACATCTGCTATTGTTTTGATAGCTGGATGCGCAAGTAATACGGGGGCTAGAGGGCCATTTGATGCGCAGGGCCCGCATTGGCAAGGCCGCCTCGCGGTTCGCGTGGAAAGCACACCGGTGCAAGCTTTCTCGGCAGACTTCGATCTTCAGGGGAGCGCGCAAGCCGGCAGCATGACATTTACCTCCCCGCTGGGTAGCACGCTCGCGCGCCTGCAATGGGATGCCGACGCCGCCACATTGCAGACCAGCGGAGAGGCCCAACACTTCGCATCGCTGGATGCCCTGGTGTGGCATGCAACGGGAACTGATCTGCCCGTAGCCAACCTGTTTTCATGGCTGCAGGGTATCGCATCGGATACACCCGAATGGCAAGCCGACTTGCAGGACCTGCCGACCGGTCGGCTGAGCGCCAGGCGACTGCCACCCGGCACGCCCGCTGAACTCAAGATCATTCTGGACCGTTGAGCCCATCCGATAATTGACCCATGCAGTCGCTCTACGACATTCCCGCCCCCGCCAAGCTCAACCTGTTTCTGCACATAACCGGCCAACGCGATGATGGCTACCACCTCTTGCAATCCGTCTTCATGTTGATCGATTGGTGCGACACCCTGAATTTCGAGCTGCGCCGTGACGGCCAAATCAGCCGCGAAGACCTCACATGGAAGTTGCCCGCAGACGATCTGGTGGTGCGCGCAGCCCGCGCCTTGCAGCAAGCAACGCATTGCCCGCTGGGCGTACACATCGGCGTCTCCAAATCGGTGCCTGCGCAAGCCGGCATGGGCGGCGGATCGTCGGACGCGGCCTCGACCCTGCTGGCGCTCAACCGGCTCTGGCAATTGAACTTGCCTCTGGAAAAGCTGTCGCAACTGGGCCTGGCACTCGGTGCCGACGTCCCTTTCTTCCTTTGCGGCCACCATGCCTGGGTCGAAGGCATTGGCGAAAGAATAACCCCGTTGCAACTGCCCTCGGCCCGCTTTGTCGTCGTCAAACCCGATGCCGGACTGGAAACCCAACTTATTTTCTCTGACCCCTCGTTAAAACGGGACTCAGAGCCTGCTATAATTTCAGGCTTCGCTGCAGATACATTCGGAACCATATTTAATTACGGACGAAACGATTTGCAAGCCGTTGCCCAAAAGCTGTGCCCCGGTGTGAATCAAGCCCTTGAGTGGCTTGAGTCGCAAGGTTTGAGCGGTCGAATGACTGGCTCTGGAAGTGCAGTATTTGCGCAAGTGCGGCAAGACGCGGATCTGAATCGTTTGGGTGGCTTTGAGTCAGCGCCTAGCGGTTTTCAGGTTAGGCTTTGCAGCGGCTTGGATGTTCACCCTTTGTTGGGTTGGGCAACCAGCGATGGTTTATCGGTGGGCAGCGTTTAGCTGTCAACCCGTGTAGGGGAGTCGCCAAGTTGGTTAAGGCACTGGATTTTGATTCCAGCATGCGAAGGTTCGAATCCTTCTTCCCCTGCCAAATCTGTTGTTCCGGATATCCGGACCACGGCACGCGCAACGTACAGACATAAACCTAATCTCTTCGCTGGAACCCGCATGCAGGCACCCCTTCCCCCTGATTTCATGGTTTTCACCGGCAATGCCAATCCCGGCATGGCGGCAGACATTGCCCGGCACTTGAACATCTCGCTCGGAGCAGCCACCGTTGGTCGCTTTTCGGACGGCGAAGTCACGGTCGAAATCAACCAGAACGTGCGCGCTCGCGACGTCTTTGTGGTCCAAAGCACCTGCGCTCCCACCAATGAAAACCTGATGGAATTGCTCATCATGGTGGACGCGTTGAAACGCGCATCCGCTGAGCGCATCAGTGCCGTGATTCCTTACTTTGGTTACGCCCGGCAAGACCGCCGCCCGCGTTCCTCGCGGGTGCCGATTACAGCAAAGGTAGTTGCCAACATGCTGCAGGCCGTGGGTGTAGCACGGGTCCTGACCATGGATTTGCATGCTGACCAGATCCAGGGGTTTTTTGATATTCCCGTCGACAACATCTATGCATCCCCGGTGCTGCTGGGTGACTTGCGTCAGAAAAACTACGAAGACCTGATTGTGGTGTCGCCCGATGTCGGCGGCGTGGTGCGCGCACGTGCGCTCGCCAAGCAGCTCGGCTGTGATCTGGCTATTATTGACAAGCGCCGCCCCAGGGCCAACGTCAGTGAAGTGATGCACGTGATCGGTGAGATTGATGGCCGCAATTGCGTCATCATGGACGACATGATTGATACGGCAGGCACGCTGGTCAAGGCGGCTGAAGTTCTGAAAGAGCGTGGCGCCAAAAAAGTCTATGCCTATTGCACGCACCCCATCTTCTCGGGTCCCGCCATTGAACGCATTGCCAATGGCAGCGCACTGGATGAGGTCGTGGTCACCAACACCATTCCGCTGAGCGCTGCGGCCGCGGGTTGCAAGAAAATTCGCCAGCTCACCGTGGCACCGCTGATTGCTGAAACCATTCAGCGCATCGCCAAGGGTGAGTCGGTCATGAGTTTGTTCTCGGATCAGGAAAATCTTTTCTGATCGAAACAAAAAAGTAGACGCCCAGCCTGAACGCAGGCTGATCAGCGTTTTTATCAATCGGAGTCGCACTGGTCGCGGTGGACTCTTTCAGGAGTAAGTTATGAAATTTGTCGCTTTTGAGCGCGCTATGCAGGGTACGGGTGCGAGCCGCCGTCTCCGCAATTCGGGTCGCACACCTGGTATCGTTTACGGTGGTGCCAACGGCGAGCCCCTGTCGATCGAGCTCGACCACAACGCCCTGTGGCATGCCATCAAGAAGGAAGCGTTCCACGCCTCCATTCTCGACATGGAAATCAACGGCGTTGAGAGCAAGGTTCTGCTGCGCAACGTGCAGATGCACCCGTTCAAGCAATTGATTTTGCACACCGATTTCCAGCGCGTGGATGCCACGACCAAGCTGCACATGAAGGTGCCATTGCACTTCAGCGGCCAGGAAGAGTCTTCTGCAGTCAAAGTTGACCACTGCCTGATCAACCACGTGTTGACCGAAATGGACATCTCCTGCCTGCCAGCCGATCTGCCAGAGTTCATCGCGGTAGACCTCGGTGGCCTGAAGAAGGGTACCTCGTTCCACGTGAGCGACGTCAAGCTGCCCAAGGGCGTGTCTGCAGTCATCAAGGGCCGTGAAAACCCGGTCCTCGTGTCCGTAGTGACGCCAGCTGCTGAAATTTCCGCGGAAGCCGCTGAAACGGCTGCACCTGCAGGCAAGGGCGGCAAGGGCGCTCCAGCTGGCAAGGCACCCGCTGCTGCCAAGGCACCGGCCGCAAAGCCCGCTGCAAAAAAATAATCCCTTAGCCGCAAGGTTTTAGGCGATATCGCTCAACGGCCCACTTCGGTGGGCCGTTGTCGTTGGGGACCTGCATTTTTGCCCTACCATTCACGACACCTTAGACACCACCCTGACTACCCGTCATGATCAAACTGTTTGTTGGACTCGGAAACCCGGGCCCTGAATACGAAGCCACACGCCACAATGCCGGATTCTGGTGGCTGGACGCACTGGCCCGCGAGCTCAAAGTGTCACTGGTGATGGACAAGGGTTACCACGGCTTGGTGGCGCGTACCACCGTGCATGGACAAACAGTCTGGTTGCTGGAACCGCAGACCTTCATGAACCTGTCGGGCAAATCAGTAGCCGCGCTCGCGCGATTTTTCAAGATCGCGCCGCAGGAAATCATGGTCATCCACGACGAACTCGACATCCCGCCGGGCCAGGCCAAACTCAAACTCGGCGGCAGCCACGCCGGGCATAACGGCTTGCGTGACATCCACGCCCAATTGGGCACCGACGACTACTGGCGTCTGCGCCTGGGTGTAGGCCACCCGGGCAACAAAGCCGAAGTGGTCAGCTGGGTACTGAAAAAACCCATCTTGGATGATCGTATTGCCATCGAACAATGCGTTGACCGATCCCTCAAGGCCGTGCCCGCTTTTATGGCGGGCGACATGAACAAGGCCACCTTGCTGGTGCATACCAGCAAGCCCCCAAGACCCCATGCGCCCCAGCAACCGCGTCCCCTCAAGCCAAGCCAGGCAGCTGAGCCGGTGAACCAGGATTCACCCACTGGCCTCGCCCCCATACCAACCAACCCAGGAACTATTGCGTGAAAAACCTATTGTTGACCGCTATTACTTTGATAGCTGCTTGCGCACTATCTACGGGGGCCTGGGGCCAAAAAATCTACAAATGTGGTGCGTCATACAGCCAGACACCCTGCGACGGTGCTGTCACAGTCATCGCCGATGACCCGCGCAGCAAAGCCCAAAAAACCGAGGCCGATGCAGCCACCCGAAGCGAAATGACTGCGGCCAACAGCATGGAAAAAACCCGTTTGAAAGCGGAGGCGCAGATACTGGCCGACAACAAAGCAGCAGACAAAAAAGAGGCTGCAGCAAAGGCTGCCAAGTCAAGTAAAGAGCAGGCCCAGATGGAAGCGACCCAAGCCACAAAGACCGGTGCCCAAAAGAAGAACAAAGCCCGGAAGAAAAAAGAGCCGGAGTTTTTCACCGCCCACGTAGCTGGTGAAAAAAAGCAGAAAGCCGCGGACTGAGTCTTGCGCTAAACCTTGGAGACCAACTGGAGCCGGCGGTATTTTTGCCACAAGGTCTCGTGGTCTTCCACAAACGCCGGGTTGACCGGAATACAGGACACCGGGCACACCTGCACGCACTGGGGTTCATCGAAATGGCCCACGCACTCGGTGCATTTGCTGGGGTCAATCTCATAGATTTCTGAGCCCATGTAGATCGCCTCGTTGGGGCATTCAGGCTCGCACACATCGCAGTTGATGCACTCGTCGGTAATGATCAGCGCCACGGCGAGCCCTCCATCGATAACCTTGCGACAAATGAGACGTTTTGCATGGGGCCCATTATCGTTGCTTGGCCCATAATGGTTTCCTCCCAAGGCTGCAACACCCTACTGCCATGTCTGAAAACACCCTGTCATCGAACGCGTCGCGCCCCTTGCACGCGTGGAGCGCTACGGACCTGTTGCACGCCTACCGGGCCCGTGAACTCTCACCCGTGGCGGTGACCCAATCGGTACTTGACCACATCGCCCGCTGGGAGCCCCATCTCTGCGCCGCCTACCTGCTGCGCCCCGAGCGCGCATTGGAGCAGGCGCGCCAGTCCGAGGCACGCTGGCAGCGCGGTGAACCGTGCGGTACGCTGGATGGTGTGCCCGTCACCATCAAGGAAAACATTGCCACCCGGGGCGACCCTATTCCCCTGGGTACCCTGGCCACCGATGCGCGGCCCGCCCGCGCCGACGCCCCGCCCGCCGCACGGCTGCGTGAGGCGGGCGCGGTCATGGTGTGCAAAACCACCATGCCCGACTACGGCATGCTGTCCTCGGGCGTGTCCACCTTCCACAAGCTCACGCGCAACCCCTGGAACCTGGAAAAGACGCCGGGCGGCAGCAGCGCCGGAGGTGCCGCCGCCGCGGCTGCGGGCTACGGACCGCTGCACATTGGCACCGACATTGGTGGCTCCTTGCGCCTGCCAGCGGGCTGGTGCGGCATCTACAGCCTCAAACCCAGCCTCGGGCGCATTCCCATCGACCCGGCCTACACAGGGCGCGCGGCAGGTCCCATGACACGCACCGTAGCCGACTCTGCGCTGTTGATGCAGGTGCTGAGCCAGAGCGATGACCGCGACAGCATGAGCCTGCCGCCCCACACCATTGCCTGGGATGACTGGGACGCTCCCGTCCGCTTCGTATCCGACCTGCGCATCGGGCTGCTCATGGACGCGGGCTGTGGCCTGCCGGTGGACCCCGAGGTGCGCGATGCGGTGCTGCGCGCCGCGCAACTGTTCTCACAAGCGGGTGCCATCGTCGAGCCCATGGCGCCCTTTCTCACCCGCCAGATGCTCGACGGCATGGACCACGCCTGGCGCATGCGCTCGCACCTGGATCTGGCGGCGCTGCCTGTCGGGAAAAGGGACACCGTTCTGCCCTACATCCGCCAATGGGCCGATAGCGTGAAAGACATGCCGGGCACTGCGGCCTTTGTCGCGTTCAGCCAGTTCCATGCCACGCGCGTGGCCACGGTGCAAGCCTGCAATGCCTTTGATTACGTCATTTCACCCACGGCGCCCATGCCGGCCTTTGCGGCCGAGCTGCCCTCGCCCACCAACGATCCGCTGCGCCCGCTGGAGCACATTGCGTTCACCGTGCCCTACAACATGTCGGAGCAGCCCGCCGCATCCATTCAGTGCGGCTACACGGCCAGTGGTCTGCCGATTGGTCTGCAGATTGCCGGTCGGCGGTTTGATGATTTAGGGGTGCTGCAGCTCAGCCGCGCATTCGAGCTATTGCGCGACCCACTGCGGGCCTGGCCACCAGTGCCCGTGGCCTGAGGCGATCGTCAGTCGCTCAAGGCTCAGTTAAGGCTCGGCCAACGCCTCCGAAAACTCGTCCGGCTTGACGATCATGACCGGCACCGCACTGGCGTGCAGAACTTCATTGGAAACCGAGCCTAGTATGGCAAGGCGCAAGGTGCTCGTTCCGCGGGCGCCCATCACAATCAGGTCGCAGCCAAAACGCTCGGATATTTCAATGATGATGTGTGCCGGGTCACCCTTGGCCACTTCGCACTCGTATTCCACACCTGCGGCGTCCAGCAGGGCTTGCGCGCCCACCAGCGCGTGCAAGCCCGCTTCGGCACTGGCCCTGTCGATCAGTTCCGGATCCTGCGCCAGCAGGAGCTCGTAGAGGTTGGCAGATTCCTGCACGTTGGCTAGCACCGCGTCGGCCCGCAGGCCCGCCAGCACCATGCGTATGGCAAAACGCACCGCCTCCAGAGACAACTCCGAACCATCCACGGGTAGCAAGATTTTCATGGTGCACTCCTGTTGGGCGACGGCCCGTGCACAGTATGCAGCGCCTAGGCCTTGGGTGTCTGCAATTTTTGCAACAGGCGAGCGCGCACGCTGGGCGCCACGAACTGCGCCACATCGCCCTTCAGCGTAGCAATTTCGCGCACCAGGGTGCTCGAAATATGCTGGTAGCGGGAATCAGGGGTCAGAAACACTGTCTCCACGTCAGGCGCCAGAGCACGGTTCATACCCGCAAGCTGGTTCTCAAAATCAAAATCCGTCACCGAACGCACACCCCGCAGCATGGCCCGGGCACCATGGTCCACCGCAAAGTCGCGCACCAGACCGGAAAAAGCTTCCACCTGCACATTGGCATAGGGCTTGAGGACTTCGCGCACCGACTCCAGGCGCTCCTCCAGACTGAACATCGTCTTCTTGTGGTGGGCTTCCGCCACCGCCACGATGACGGTGCCAAACAGACCCGCCGCACGGCGAATCAGGTCCTGGTGGCCCAGGGTGATGGGATCAAAGGTGCCGGGATACACGGCAATCACGGGGTTTGACATGGAGTGCTCCGGGGCCCACAGGCCCTGTTGTGCCAGAAATTATTCAGCGCCTGGGGTGGGTTCCACCGTCGCGGCAACGACGTCGACGGCCTGCAGCAGGTGCGCATGCACAGCGCCGGCTTTGAGGTGGCGGTGCACGGCCAGCCCCAGAGGTGCCAGTGCTTCGTCCGTCCAGGCCTTGGGCGCTTCCAGGTACACAAAACCGCCGGGTGCCAGGGCGCGCGCTGCAGCGGTCAATGCGGCTTCGTAAACATCGGCGTCAAACGGGGGATCCAGAAAGATCACATTCTGGGTACCCGGGGCCAACTGGCGCAATGCCGCCACGCCCTCGCCGCGCTGCAGTTGCAACTTTTGCGGCACTGCGGGCTTGGGAATATCAAGACTCAACAGCTGGGTGTGCACGCGCTGCAGTTGCTCCACCAGCGTGCCGTCTTTCTCCACCAGCAGCACGTCACTGGCACCGCGCGAAGCCGCTTCAAAGCCCAGTGCGCCGGTGCCGGCAAAGGCGTCCACACAGCGCATGCCCGTCATGTCCTGGCCCAGCCAGTTGAACAGGGTTTCGCGCACGCGGTCGGGCGTGGGGCGCAGGCCGGGCTTGTCGGCCACTTTGAGTTTGATGCGCTTCCAGTGTCCGCCGATGATGCGGATTTCGTGGGTTTGAACCAATTTGACGCGGATGGGGCGTTTGGGTGCGCCGGGGGTGCCGCGCTTGAGGGTGGATTTCTTTGCTTTCATGGGCACAGCTTAACCCAAGGCACCGTGCGCCCGCACCACGCTGACGGTACCTAAACCGGTTTTTCGCTAACCCGGGAAACTTTCAGAGCCGGCAGCACCTTCTGCACAGCGTCGACCGAAACCCGCGGTGAATCAGGTGCCAATGAGGCCAGACTGTTGAACGCCTCGGCGCTCAGGCGCCCCGCCAAGTGGCTGAGTTCACTGAACCGAAGGCCCTGGCGAACCAGAAAAGCAATGTAGGTATGGCGCAGCGTGGCGGCCGTGATGGTCTGGGGCTGCTCCAGAGAGGCGTCGTACGCGCTCGACGTGACCACGGCCTTGATGTCTTCCTGATCCAGCCGCCGGTCTGTGCCCTTGACAGACAGCAACGGTTGGTCTCCATCGGCCGACCTCTGTACGACAGTGTCACGCAGCGCTGCGGCCAGCGGCACGATCCGACCCGGCTCGCCAGGCACCTGCAGCGACCCCGATGCTAGGTTGACATGCCCGCACCGCAAAGCCACCGCCTCTTCCGGTGTCAAACCGCTCAGCAGACACACCAGGATCGGCAGATTATCCGGAGTCGCAGCCGCCAGCAGGGCACTCACCTCATCCGCGCGCAGTTCCCGCGGCAGGGCGTTCTCCAGCATCGGCCGGGGGTTGTCTTCCAACAAGGAATCGGGCGTGGCGGCGGCACCCAGGCGAGGATCCTGCCGGGGAGAAAAAGCCATCCAGGGTTGCGGGACCACCACTGCCGACGGACCTTGCGGCGGACGCTCGACCCGGCTAAAAAACTCCACGAACCAGACCGCCAAAAACCCCAGCAGCGCAGAGGCCACTAGCCCGATGGCGGCGTCGCGCCCATACAGTGGGCGCGAGGCCGAATCGGGTGTTGCGGGCGGATCCACAACGAGCAGACGCGGCCTGCGCGCTGTTTCACTGGATTCGAGTACCAGCAATTTTTGTCGGGCACTTTGCCGCATTTTCTCCAGCCCCTGCAACTCATCCTGCAGGGTCTGGAATTCGCCAAACTGGCGGGTGAAGCTTTGCACTTCCTGCCGGTCGCCCGAGATTTGTTGCTGCAGGCTTCGGGACGCAGCCTGCGCCGCCGCCAGTTCTTCCCGGGCATCAGCCAGCGCCGTTTGCTGGGCCTTTTGCCGCTCCTCTACGAGTTGCTGCTCCAGGTCCGCGATGCGCGCCTTGAGCGCAACCGCATTGGGGTCCATATTCATAAAGTCGGGTGTGAACCTGCGTTCCTGTGCGCGCCATTCCTCCCGCAGTTGCGACAGCCGCGACTCGACACCCGCGAGGGTCGGATTGTCCCTGGCTTGCGGCGCACGTTGACCCTGTGCAAGAGCGGACTCTACGGAGCGCAGGCGCCCGGAAGCCTTGGCCTCGCGCTCAGTGGCTGTGTTCAGCGAGGCGCCCAAGCCCTTGAGCCGTGACAGGGTCTGGTTCTCGTCGCGCTCACCCGACACGATGTGGGAGCGCAGCTTCAGCGCGTCCAGGCTGCTTTTTTTCTCAGCCACCTGGGCCTCGATTACCTTGACCTCGTCTCGTGTTTCGATCAGCTGGGTTTGGGCGGCCGCACTGCCTGCGCTCGCCTGCTCAGCTCGGTACACCTCAATCAGGGTGTTGATCAAGGGCGCGACCAGGGCCTGTTCGGTGGCCTGCGCCTGCAATTGCGCGATCGGCGCGCCATCCAGGGGCGTCACCGACAGCATGTTCTGCACAGTCTGCACGGGATCGTTGTCCGTGGCTTTCCAAAAACCTTGCATTTGCGGCTGCCGGATCACCTGCTCGATCAGGGGTCGGCTTCTGAGAACCTCCAGGGCAGCCAGAAACGCCTGTTTATCCTCGGGCGACTGCGCCGCTGTTGGCACGCCGCTCAAGGCCAGATGGCCCATCGGCGTGATTTGCACCCGGGCAGTGGCCTGGTAGACAGGCTGCCGTGAAAAGTTGGTGCCCAAGCTGATCAGCAAGCACAGCAGGAACACGCCGAAAAAAACGCGAATACGCAGGCGCATCGCCGGGCTGCGTGGCAGCGCACCGGCAGGCAGGTCAGCGTACGGTGCTTGCGCATAGCTCAACCGATCGTTAAAGGAGCGCTGCGGTGGGAATGTTTGTTCGTACACGGTGTGAACTCCCGTTTAAGTGCTTGCCTGGGTGAGCTACGTGAGCGCCACCCCGCCTAGGACGCTGATTAGATGGACATTAACGAAGGGGCGTCTTGACAACTATCAATGTCTCCCGATGTTTGCTTGGGGGCGGCCCACCACGCCGAAACCCCGCCGCCGTCACTTTCCTGCGGGCTGAGCCCCCAGCACCACCGTCACCATCTTTTGCGGCTGCAGTTTGCGCGCAAAAGCTGCGCGAATGTCGGCCGCGGTGAGCCGCTCCACGTGCTGCGTCCAGGTGTCGAGATAATCCAGCGGCAGGCCGTTCCAGGCGATGTTGGCTACGTTGTCGAGCAACTTGCGGTTGCTGTCGATCAAGAGCGCAAAGCCGCCAATCAGGTTGTCTTTGGCGGCTTGCAACTCCTTGTCGGTCGGACCATCGGCCACAAACTTCGTCAGTACTTCGCGCACGAGTGCCAATGCCTGCTGCGCCTGGTCGGGGCGGGTTTGCAGGCCTATCGTGAAAGCGCCCGCGTGCAGACCCGGGGCAAAATAGCTGTAGACGCTGTAACTCAGGCCGCGCTTTTCCCGTACCTCTTCGGTCAGCCGCGAGGTGAAGCCGCCACCGCCCAGAATGTGGTTGCCCACCATCAGGGCAAAGTGATCGGGGTCGTTGCGCTTGTAGCCCGGCTGACCCACCAGCACATGGGCCTGGGCCGAGGCAAAGGTGATGTCTTTTTCCTGGGCCTGCTGCAACGGCGGCACTTCGGGCACCGGCGGCAAGGCCGGGCAATCGCCTGCTGGCAGGTGTGCAAACAGCTGCGTCACCAACGCGTCGGCCTGCGCCTTGTCGAGCGCACCGACGATGCTGACTTTGGCGTAGCAGGGGCGCACCACGCGGGCATGCAGCGCGGCCATGTCCGGCACGTCGATGCGCAGCAAGGTCGCCTCTGTCATCTCCGCGCCATAGGGGTGCGTGCCATAGACCGCTTTCGAGAAGGCGCGCGCTGCCTGGGTGGCGGGTCGGGTGTCGGCTTCTTTCAAGGAAGCAATCAGCTTGGGGCGGTCGCGCAGCCAGTTGGACTGCGGAAAGGCGGGCTCCGCCAACTGGCGTGCCGCGAGCGCCACGGCCTTTTGCAGCAGGTCCGGGTAGGTGAGCGAGCGCAGCGAAAAGCTCAGGCGATCCACCCCCGCGCCACCGCCGAACGATGCGCCCAGGTCCGCCCAGGCTTCACTCAGGCCGTTCTCGTCCAGCGCAGGGCCGTGGGCCGTGGCCCGCACACCATTGGCGGTGGCGGCCGCCATCAGGTTGGCGAGGCCGGGTTTGTCGGCCGGATCCCGGCGGCCGCCGGCGTCCAGTTCAATGCGCACGTCCACCATGGGGATGGCCGGGCTTTCTACCAGAAAAACCTGGACGCCCGAGGGCTGCGTCCACTGGATGACAGGAATGCCCGCCCACGCAAAATTTATAAGAAAAAGGCCTGTAGCCCCCGCCAATACTGCGCGAGCAGCTCTCATTTTGATAGTAATCATAGGGGCTTCAGTGGCGGGCGCCGGCCATGGGCACGCGGGGTTTGCGGTTTTTGTCCGGAGGCTGGGGCAAGAGGGTGGCCACCGTCAGGGCGTCATCGCCAAAATACTTTGCGGCCACCGCCTGCACTTGGGCTGCGGTGACGGTGCGCAGGCGGGCGATCAGGCGCTCGTCGCTGTCCAGCGGGAAACCGGTGATCCAGTTGACGCCCAGCGAACGGGCCTGGTTGAAGACGCTGTCGAGTTTGTAGACCTCGCCCGCCACCCATTGGGTTTTGACGCGCTGCAACTCGGACTCGGTAACCCCCTCGCTGGCAATGCGCGCCACCTGCGCACGCAGCGCCTGCTCTACCTGGGCAGCGGTCTTGCCACTGGCGGGCACGCCCGAGAGCATGAACAGCTGCGGGCCCCGGGCGCTCAGGCCATAGTGCGAGCCGGCGTTGTCGGCCACATGGTCCTTGGGTTGGGTAAGGGCGCGGTCCAGACGGGCCCCGTCGTAGCCATCCAGCACCGCCGATAACACGGTCAGGGCCAGGGCATCGGCGTTGTCCGCGTTACCCGTGGCATCCGCACTCGTGGCGTCCAGGCCATCTGGGGCCAGACCCGGCACCTTGAATGCCAGTGCCACATAGGCCTGCTCAGCCGGGGCCTTGAAATCAAGGCGGCGCACGCCCGCCTGCGGGGGCTCCTCGCGCGGTTTGCGTACCGGCACCGCACGCGCCGGAATGCTGCCATAGTATTTTTCAGCCCAAGTGCGTACCTGGGCCACGTCCACGTCGCCTGCCACCACGACAGCGGCGTTGGCAGGGGTGTACCAGCGCTGGAAGAACGCGCGGGCATCGTCTGCCGTCATGGCGTCCAGGTCGCTCATCCATCCCACAATGGGCCTTCGGTAGGGCGAGGCTACATAAACCGCTGCGCTCAGCGCCTCATAGAGGCGGGCGTGGGGGTTGTCGTCGGTGCGCAGGCGGCGCTCCTCCTTGACCACTTCGAGCTCTTTGGCAAACACCGCGTCGCTCCACTGGTTGTTGGCGAAGCGGTCGGCTTCGAGCTTCATCACGTCTTCCAGACGGGCGGTGGGTATTTGCTGGTAGTAGCCGGTGTAGTCCTTGCTGGTGAAGGCGTTCTCGCGGCCCCCCAGTGCGGCCACGCGGCGCGAAAAATCGCCCGCTGCCACGGTGGGCGTGCCCTTGAACATCATGTGCTCCAGGACGTGGGCCACGCCCGAGGTACCGTCCACCTCGTCCATGGAGCCCACCCGCACCCACACCATATTGACAGCCGTCGGGGCGCGGTGGTCGGGTTTGACAATGAGCGCCATGCCGTTCGCCAGGGTGAATTGCTGCACAGCCGGTGCAGCCTGCGCGGCATGGCCGTGCGCTGAAAAGCCCAGGCCAAAACTCATCGCCACCGTCCACGCTATCGCGCGGGGCCGTGCGGTAAACCGGTTGAAAAAATGAGGGGATGGGGTCAACAAGCGCGGCTTGAACGGGGGCTGTGGGTGTTTCATAGAATGTCTGATTCTAAGAACGCCCCACATGTTCAGTTTTTTCAAAAAGAAATCCCCTCCTCCGCCCGTTGTTGCGCCCGTTTCACCGCCTGATTACCCCCCGGCAGCGCGGGGCGGCTCGCTGATTGGCAGCGCGCTGGTCGCACCCATTGACATCCCGGTACCCAGTGCCACGCCGCCCGAACGCCAAAAGTGGCTGGACAAGCTCAAGCTCAGTCTGGGCAAAACGGCGTCCGGCATCTCGACGGTGTTTGGTGGTTCGCAGATCGACGAGGCGCTGTACGAAAGCCTCGAAGACGCCCTGCTCATGGCCGACACCGGCGTACCCGCCACGCAGTATTTGCTGGCCGAGTTGCGCCGCAAGGTCAAGGAAAGCGGCGTGACCCATCCGGTGGCCCTGAAAAACATCCTGATTGCCACACTGACCGACCTACTGCAGCCGCTGGAAAAACCGCTGGTGATTGGCCAGCACCGCCCCACCGTCATCATGGTGGCAGGCGTCAACGGTGCAGGCAAAACTACGTCGATTGGCAAGCTCACACGGCATTTGGCCGAGCATGGTGCCAGCGTGCTGCTGGCAGCCGCCGACACGTTTCGCGCGGCAGCGCGCGAGCAGCTGAGCATCTGGGCCGACCGCAATACGGTGGACATCATCAGCCAGGAAGGGGGCGACCCCGCCGCCGTGAGCTTTGACGCCGTCAGCGCCGGCAAGGCCCGCAACAAGGATGTCGTGCTGATCGATACCGCCGGGCGCCTGCCAACCCAGCTTCACCTGATGGAAGAGCTGAAAAAAATCAAGCGCGTGATCCAGAAGGCCGATGCGACGGCGCCCCACGAAATCCTGCTGGTCATTGATGGCAACACCGGGCAAAACGCCCTGACCCAGGTGCGCGCCTTTGACGATGCGCTGGGCCTGACCGGGCTGATCGTCACCAAGCTGGACGGCACGGCCAAAGGGGGCGTGCTGGCGGCCATTGCCCGCGAGCGGCCCATTCCCGTGTACTTCATCGGTGTGGGTGAAAAGCTCGAAGAGCTGGAAACCTTCAACGCCCGCGAGTTTGCGCAGGCCCTGCTGGCCTGACCCGGTGCAACCCCTAATTTTTTTGCCATGAACCACGCTTTCTTCACGCACACAGACACGCCACTAACGCTATCCCGTCGCCACGCCCTGGCTTTGGCCCTGGGCAGCCTGGCATGGCCTGCGCTGGCCCAAAATACCCCCGCCTGGAACGACATCCAGAGCAAAGCGCGTGGGCAAACCGTGTATTTCAACGCCTGGGGGGGTGGGGACAACATCAACGCCTACATCCAGTGGGCGGGCGCCGAAGTGCGCAAGCGCTATGGCGTCACGGTGGAGCACGTCAAGGTGACAGATACCGCCGACGTGGTCAAACGGGTGCGCAATGAAAAAGCGGCAGGCAAGCTGAGTGGCGGCTCGGTGGACATGGTCTGGATCAACGGCGAAAACTTTCTCGCCATGAAACGCGAAGGCCTGCTGTTCGGGCCATTTGCGGAAAAGCTGCCGTCGTACGCCTTTGTGGACGTGCAAGGCAAGCCCACAACCCGCGTCGACTTTTCCGAGCCGGTGGACGGCATGGAAGCACCCTGGGGCATGGCCCAGCTCACCTTCTTTGTTGACAGCAAACGCGTGAGTGCGCCTCCGCGCAGCATGGCCGAACTGCTGGCGTTTGCCAAAGCGCACCCCGGGCGCGTCACCTATCCCCGCCTGCCGGACTTTCATGGCGCCACCTTCATCAAGCAGGCGCTGACTGAACTCAACTCCAACCGCAGCGCGCTGTACAAGCCCGTGACACCCGAGGCTCTGGCCCAAGCCGCGGCACCGTTGTGGGCATATCTGGACGCACTGCACCCCCACCTGTGGCGCACAGGCAAACAGTTCCCGCAAAACGCGGCCGCGGTTCGCCAAATGATGGCCGATGGCGAGTTGCTGCTGGCATTCACCTTCAACCCCAATGAAGCGGCGAATGAAATCGCTGCCAAACGCCTGCCACCGAGCGTCAACAGCTACCAATTTCGTAGCGGCACGATCGGCAACACGCACTTTCTGGCTATCCCGTTCAATAGCGGAGCCGCAGCCGGTGCGCAAGTGTTCGCCAATTTCCTGCTGGGTGCCGAGGCACAGGCCCGCAAGGCGGATATTGCCGTCTGGGGCGATCCCACGGTGCTTGCGGTGGACCAACTCCCCGCCGCCGAGCGCGCCCGCTTTGCCGCCAAACCGCTGCCCGGCCAGGTAGAGGTGAGCGCGCCCGCGATCCCCGAGCCCCATGGAAGCTGGGTGGGCCCGCTGGAAAAAGAATGGCTTAAACGTTACGGACAGTAGATGAAAAAATTTCTATCCTGGGGTGCGGCCTGCGTGCTGGCGCTGGCGGCCTACCTGTTGTTGTGGCCCGTACCCATTGATCCGGTATTTCTGGTGACGCCTGCGGCACCCGGTTATGTGGGCGTGCATGCCGTCAACACCAAACTGGCCCACTTGCAGATCATCGACTTGCATGGCGAGGTGGGGCCCGAGCACATTCTCTTTGGGCCGGACGGCAAGCTCTACACCACAGTGGCCAGCGGCAACATCTTGCGGATGCATGCCGACGGCACAGCGCAAGAGGTATTTGCCAACACCGGCGGGCGCGTCCTGGGCTTTGACTTTGATGCCAAAGGTAACCTGATTGCAGCCGATGCTGTCAAAGGTTTGCTGTCGATTGCCCCCGACCGCACCGTCACGGGGTTGACCGACAATGTGGGCGGGGACCCGATTCGCTACGCTGATGCGGTGGTGGTCGCCAAAAACGGCAAGATGTATTTCAGCGACGCCTCCACCCGCTTTGCGCCCAAGGACTGGGGCGGCACCTTTGAGGCCAGTGTGCTGGACATCATTGAGCAGGCCTCCACGGGCCGCATTCTGGAATTTGACCCGGCCACCCAGGCCACGCGCATCGTTGCGCAGGGCCTCAGCTTTGCCAACGGCGTAGCCCTCAGTACCGATGAGCAACACCTGTTTGTCAACGAGACGGGCAAATACCGCGTCTGGAAAATTGCTGTCTCCGCCAACGGGCTGAACATCGCCCAGACCAGCCCGCAGGCGACGGTGCTGCTGGACAACCTGCCCGGCTACCCCGACAACCTGATGCGCGGGCTCGACGGAAAAATCTGGCTCGGTTTTGCCAAGCCTCGCAACCCGGTGGCGGACAACATGGCCGGCAAGCCCTGGCTGCGTCGCCTGACCCTGCGCCTGCCGCGCATGTTCTGGCCTGTGCCACCCTCGTATGGTCACGTCATCGCCTTCACCGAAGATGGGAAAATAGTTGCCGATCTGCAAGACCCCACCGGGGCTTACCCCGAAACCACCGCCGTCACCGAAACCAAAGACCGCCTGTACATCCAGAGCCTGCACGCGCAGGGTCTGGGCTGGCTGGCGAAATGATTTTTACTGTTTGATATGACCACTCTGCTACCCCGCATCGAAATCGAAAGCGCGCCCAACCCCACTGCTGCGGTCATCTGGCTGCACGGCCTGGGCGCAGATGGCAATGACTTTGCCGGTCTGGTTCCGCAGCTGGACCTTGCGGGTTGCCCGCCCATCCGCTTCGTGTTTCCCCATGCTCCCAGCATGCCCATCACATTGAATGGCGGTTATGTCATGCCGGCATGGTACGACATCCTGGGGCTGAATCTGGTGGACCGCCAGGACGACCGGGGCATTCAGAAATCCGAGTGGGCCATCACCGCGCTGATCAACAACGAGGTGGCACGGGGCATCCCTTTTGATCGCATCGTGCTCGCCGGCTTCAGCCAGGGCTGCGCCATGGCGTTGCACACCGGTCTGCGCCTGCCACACCAGCTGGCCGGCATCATGGCGCTGTCGGGCTACTTGCCGCTGGCCGACCGCTTTCCCAGCGAGCGCCACGCAGCCAACGCCCACACACCCGTGTTCATGGCGCATGGCACGCAAGACCCGGTGGTGGTACTCAAGCGGGGCGAAGACTCGCGCGATGCACTGGTCGCGCTGGGCCACCCAGTGCAATGGCACACCTACCCTATGCCGCACAGCGTGCACCCGCGCGAAGTGGCCGATATTTCTGCCTTTTTGACCCAGGTGCTGGGCGCGTCCAACCGTGCAGCCTGAGGACACCCAACTCACACTGGGCATCGACTTCGGCACCTCCAACTCCGCCGCGGCGCTGATTGGCGCCGATGGAAAAATCCAGACCATTCCGCTGGACGGCGTGCGAGCCGAGATGCCCACCGCGCTTTTCTTTGCCAGCGAAACACACACCGTTCTCTATGGTTCGGCCGCCATGCAAGCCTACCTGGCGGGCACCGAGGGGCGCTTGCTGCGCTCCCTCAAGAGCCTGCTGGGCAGCCGGTTGATGGACGAATACACCGCCGTCGATGGCCAGAGCATTCGTTTCTTCGACATCGTGGTGCTGTTCTTCAAGGAACTCAAGCGCCGCTGCGAAGCCCATGTGGGCCAGCCGCTTACGCGCGCCATGCTCGGGCGCCCGGTGCACTTTGTCGATGATGACGCCGAACGCGATGCGCTGGCGCAAGAAACCCTGGGCCGCGCCGCGCTGGAGGCCGGTTTTACGCAGATTGCCTTCCAGCTCGAACCGATTGCCGCTGCGCTGGATTACGAACAACGCGTGAGCGTAGAGACCACCGCGCTGGTGGTGGACATTGGTGGGGGCACCTCCGACTTCACCGTGATCCGACTGAACCCGGCGCGCAGCCAGATCAGCGACCGCACGGCAGACATTTTGGCCACCACCGGCGTGCACATTGGTGGTACCGACTTTGACCGCCTGCTGGACCTGTCCACCGTGATGCCGCTGTTGGGCTACAAGCACCTGGGTACGGGTGGGCGCCCGGTGCCCAATAGTGTGTTTTTTGACCTGAGCACCTGGCACCTGATCCACCAGGCCTACACCCGCAAGTCCCTGCACTTTGCCCGGGAGCTATGGACCGACTACACCGACCAGACCCTGCACCGGCGGCTGATGGACGCGCTGGAAGAGCAGCACGGCCACCGCATGCTGGCCGGGGTGGAGGCGGCCAAGATTGCCTGCTCCATCAGCGGCGAGGACGCGCTGGTCGACCTGGACTTTCTGGGCCACGGCCCCTCAGAACACCTGGGTGCCACCGTCACAGCAACCGGCATGGCCGACGCCCTGCACCAGTCGCTGGCCCAGGTCGTGCAATGTGCCGCGCTATGCGTACAACAGTCTGGCCTGCCTGCGGTGGATGCGGTCTACCTCACGGGTGGTTCCTCCGCGCTGCGTCCGTTGATAGAAGCGTTGCGAGTGGCCATGCCAACCGCCACGCTGGTGGAAGGCAACCGTTTTGGCGGTGTGGCGGCGGGATTGGCCTATGCAGGGGCTACACTGCCGGCGTGAACCCTTTCCAACGCATCCACCGCATCCAACTGACGGCCTTGATCGTGATGGTCGCCCTTCTGCTCGGCGGGTGCAGTACGGCACCTCCTGCGCCGCAGGGATCAGCCGCCCTTGCAACCTGGAGCCCGCCTTCGCGCCTGCTCCCGGGGGAAGCCGACGACATCACGCTGTACGCCCTTGGGCTCGTGGGAACGCCGTATCGCTTTGGAGGCAACACGCCAAATTCGGGCTTTGACTGCAGCGGGCTGATCGGCCATGTCTATCTGACCAGCGCGCGGGTTGCGCCACCCCGCACCGTATCCAACCTGAACCGCTGGGGGCAGCCGGTATCGAAAAACCAGGTACAGACCGGCGATCTGGTCTTCTTTTCCCAAAGTGACGTGGCCACCCACGCCGGAATCTACGTGGGCGAGGACCGCTTTGTCCACGCGCCGTCCACGGGCGGAGAAGTACGCCTGGATTCGTTGAATTCAAAATACTGGGCATCGCAGCAAGTGTCTTTCCGCCGCCCCTAAAATCGCGTCCACCCCTTCAGGAATTTGATCGCATGCAACCATCAACGCCAGCCAAGGCGAACTGGGCCACTTCGGACGCGGGCATCTGGCATCGGTGGCGCGGCTATACCGTTCGCTGGCTGCTTTTCGGTGAAGTCGTCCAGCTCTACCAACCCACCGTGGACGGTCCGGACAGCTATTGGGAACAAAAACTGTATCAGGCGCTGATGGGCCTGGTGTTTGGTGCCACGTGCGCAGTGGTCTTCACACTGGCGGAAAACACGTTCAACGTCGTCCGCTTGAAATGGAAGTCCTGGCTGATCGTCATTGCAACCTGGATTGTCGTGAAAGTGGCCTTTGTCAGCGTACTGTCTGCCGTAACGGGATGATGCTACGTTTTTAATAGCTGCTTGCGCATATTCCACGGGGGCTAGAGGACATTTTACCTATAAATCAGCATGGTAAATCCGCCCCACTCCCTTCACACCCAACACCACCACACCGCTGCGCTTGTGCTACTGGCGTTGGTGGGCGTACCGCTGCTGTGGAGCCTGTGGGGCGCGGTGACTGCCGCACTGGACTATGCTGCCTGGGCGGCGCTGGTCCACGATGCACAGACCCTGCGGGCATTGGGCATGAGCCTGTGGACCGGCCTGCTCTCCAGCACTTTGGCGGTGGGCGGCGCTGCCTTTGTGCTGTCGCGCAGCTTTGGACAGGCGGCTTGGCCGCGTGTGGTGCGGCTGCTGGGGCCCATGCTGGCCGTACCGCATGCAGCGTTTGCCATCGGGCTGGTGTTTTTGATTGCGCCCAGCGGCTGGTTGCTGCGCGCCCTCTCGCCCTGGGCCACGGGCTTTGACGCGCCGCCACCCTGGCTCACGACGCAAGACCCCTGGGGCTTGGGCTTGATTGCCGTGCTGGCGTTGAAAGAAATGCCTTTTTTACTGTGGGCTGCACTGGGCCATTTGCAGCGCCCCGATGTGGCACGCCGACTGCAGCAAGAACTGCAAGTCGCGCAAACCCTGGGATTCGGTCCACGCACCGCGTGGTGGCGGGTGGCGTGGCCGCAAATGTGGCCACGCCTGACTGGCCCGATGCTGGCGGTGCTGGCCTATGGATTGACGGTGGTGGATGTGGCGCTGGTCATCGGCCCCACATCTCCGCCGACTCTGTCCGTATTGGCATGGCAATGGCTGCGCGATGCCGACTCCGCCATGAATGCACAAGGCGCAGCCGCCGCCTGGCTGCTGGTGGCTGCGCTGGCCAGCAGTGCCGGATTGGCCTGGGGGCTGACGCAACTGCCACGGTGGCGCAAGCGCTGGGTACGTGGCGCACCGAACCATGGCACACCTGCGCCTGCCGGCATTGGCAGCCTGTGGGCCTTGGCGGCAGTCTATGCCTCGGTGCTGCTCGCGCTGCTGGTGGGCAGCGTGTTTGGCAGCTGGCCTTTTCCGTCGCTATGGCCCGAGAGCTGGACGGGGTCGGCCTGGTTATCGGTCGCGGGCAGCAGCAGCACGTTGGTCACCACCGTGTGGCTGGGCCTTGCCAGCAGCCTGGCCGCGCTGGTGTGGGCCGTGGCGTGGCTGGAGCTGGCCCCGGCCCGCTGGAACACGCATTTGCGCCGGGTACTCTACCTGCCGCTGGTCCTGCCGGCCGTGCTGTGGGTGGTAGGCCTGCACCGCCTGGCAGTGGCATGGGGTCTGGATGGTCAAGCATGGGGCGTGTGGCTGGCGCACACATTGGCCACCTTGCCCTATGTGCTGATGGCCTTGCACAGCGCCTATGCCGGGTTTGACCCGCGCCTGCGCGCCATTGCCGCCAGCCTGGGGCATGGGCGCTGGGTGTTTTTGCTGCGCATCAAATGGCCACTGTTGCGCGCCGCACTGGCCGCCAGCTTTGCGGTGGGTTTTGCGGTGAGCGTGGCGCAGTACCTGCCCACGCTGTATGTTGGCGCCGGGCGCTTTGCCACCGTCACCACCGAAGCGGTGAACCTGGCTGCGGGCGCACAGCGTTCGCTCACATCCGCCTACGCCTGGCTACAGTGGTTGCTGCCGGTACTGGTGTTTGCGCTGGCCGCGCGCCTGGGGCGGGCGCGGCGGTTTTAAGTCCGTTTGAGCACCAGCGTCAGGATGTCGTACGACGCCACCAGCTCGTCGTGCTGGTTGGTCACTTCCACATCCCACGCCACCACGCCCTGGCCGATGCCATTGGCGTCCTTCTTGTTCTTGTCGGTCTTGCGCTTGCAGGTCAGGCGTGCACGAATGGTGTCGCCAATGCCCACAGGTTTGATGAAGCGCAGGGTATCGAGCCCGTAATTGGCCAGCACCGGGCCGGGTGCGGGTGACACAAACAAGCCTGCTGCCGCCGACAGCACAAAGTAACCATGCGCAATGCGCTTGCCAAAGGCAGATTCCTTTGCGGCAATGTCGTCAAAGTGCATGTAGAAATAGTCACCCGAGATGCCGCCAAAGTTGACCAGATCGGCCTCGCCCACCGTGCGGCGGTGGGTCAGCAAGGAATCGCCAATCTGCAGGTCTTCAAAGAAACGGCGAAACGGATGGATGTCGGACTCGCGCACTTTGGCGCCGCGCACATGCTCGCCGGTGACTGCCGCCAGCATGGTGGGCGAGCCCTGCACTGCCGCGCGTTGCAGGTAGTGCTTGACGGCGCGTATGCCGCCCAATTCTTCACCGCCACCGGCGCGCCCCGGGCCACCGTGTTTGAGCTGGGGCAAGGGTGAGCCGTGGCCGGTGGACTCGACCGCCGCTTCGGCATCGAGCACCAGCAAGCGGCCGTGCCACGCTGCTGCCACAGGTATCGCGTGGGCTGCAATTTTGGGATCGCGCGTGACCAGCGTGGCCACCAGGCTACCGCGCCCGCGGGCCGCCAGCGCCAGTGCTTCGTCGATACCGTCGTACGCCATGAGCGTGCTGACCGGACCAAAGGCTTCAATGTCGTGCACGGCGTCGTCATGGAGCGGGTCGCGGCTGAGCAGCAAGGTGGGCGCGAAGAAGGCGCCCTGTTCCACGCCGTCACCCAGCGGCGCAAACCCGTCGCGTGCACCATAGACCAATTCCGCGCTTTTCAGCAGCAGCGCCACGCGTTCGGCCACGTCGGCCTGCTGCGCATGCGAGGCCAGCGCGCCCATGCGCACGCCCTCCACTGACGGGTCGCCGATCACCATTTTTGACAAGCGATCCTTGAGCCTGCTGGCCACAGCGTCCAGATGCTGGCGCGGCACGATGGCCCGCCGAATGGCGGTGCACTTCTGGCCCGCCTTGGTCGTCATCTCACGCGCCACTTCCTTGATGAAGAGGTCAAACTCGGCATCGTCCGGCGTCACGTCAGGGGCCAGAATGGCACAGTTGAGCGAGTCGGCCTCGGCGTTGAACGGCACCGAATGGCGGATCAAATTCGGGTGCACGCGCAGCTTGGCGGCAGTGTCGGCCGATCCGGTGAAGGTGACCACATCCTGCCCTTGCAGACGGTCCAGCAAATCACCCGTGCCGCCGATCACCAGTTGCAAACTGCCTTCGGGCAACAGGCCCGAACGGTGCATCAAGCGGACTGCAGCCTCCGTGAGATAGCTGGTCGAAGACGCCGGTTTGCCGATGCAGGGCATGCCCGCCAGAAAGCTGGGTGCAAATTTTTCGAGCAAGCCCCAAATGGGGAAATTGAAGGCGTTGATGTGCACCGCCACACCCCCGCGTGGTACCAGAATGTGCGTACCAGAAAAGCCGCCTTTCTTGCCCAGCGCCATGGCCGGGCCTTCGTGCACCAGATTGCCCGAAGGCAACTCGTTACCCGCCATGCTGGCATAGGCAAACAGGGTGCCCGCGCCGCCCTCAATGTCGATCCAGCTGTCAGCGCGGGTGGCGCCGGTGTGGGCCGAGATGGCATACAGCTCTTCCTTGTGCTCGCCCAGGTATTTGGCCAATGCCTTGAGGCGCTCAGCGCGCTGCTGAAAATCCATCGCCATCAGGGCGGGCAGGCCGGTGGTGCGCGCATAGGCGACGGCCTCGCCAAAATCGATGGCTTCGGCGTGGGTCTGTGCTACCGGACGGCCGTTGACGGCACTGCGCAGCACTTGCGCAGGCGCCTGGCCTATCCAGCGGCCGGCGATCAAACTTTGAAGGGTTGTGGTCATGGTGAGTCTCGGTTATCAATGAACTAAAAAGGCAGACAACCGCCGTGACACGGCGGGAGTTGCGAAGGGTTAAGCGGCGTCTCGCTTGGCGCCCATACCCAGGTAGGTGTCAATAATGCGTCGGTCACGCAAGAGCGACGGGGCATCGCCACTGAGCGCCACAGCACCCATCTCCAGCACATAGGCGCGATCCGCCAGTTGCAGTGCGGCGCGGGCGTTCTGCTCCACCAGCAGCACCGACACACCCAGCTTGCGCAGTGAGGCCACCACCTGCAACACCTCGCGCACGATGAGGGGCGCCAGGCCCAACGAGGGCTCATCGAGCATCAGCAGGCGCGGCCGTGCCATCAGGGCGCGGCCAATGGCCAGCATTTGCCGCTCGCCACCCGACAGCGTCGCGGCGAATTGCGCGCGGCGCTCTTCCAGGCGCGGAAAGATGGAAAACACCTCTTGCATGCGTTCACGCTGGTCACGCTGACCCTTGCGCCAGCGCGAGAAGCCGCCCAGCAGCAGGTTGTCTTCCACCGACATTTCGGCAAACAGCTCGCGCTTCTCGGGCACCAGGGCCACACCGCGCGCCACCATGGCCTCAACGGTTGGGCGCTTGATCAACTCGCCCGCCAGCGTGAGTGCTCCGGTGGACGGCAGCAAGCCCATGGCCGCGCACAGCAAGGTGGTTTTACCGGCGCCATTGGGGCCAATCACGGTGACAATTTCGCCTTCGTTAACCACCAGATTCACGCGGTGCACCGCTTCCACTGAACCGTAGGAGACGCAGAAATCGTTGAGGACAAGAACGGGTTGAACGGTCGGCTGGTTCATGCGGCCACCTCTGTCCACTCGTCGCTGCCGCCCAGATACGCATCGAGCACGCGCGGATTGGCTTGCACCTCGGCGGGGGAGCCCTGGGCAATCACCGCTCCAAATTCCAGCACGGTAATGCGGTCGGCAAGGTTCATCACAAACTCCATATCGTGTTCCACCACCAAAATGCCAACGCCTTCGGCGCGCAATTGTTTGAGCAGCGTGGCGAGCGCCTGTTTTTCGAGATGGCGCAGACCGGCAGCAGGTTCGTCCAGCAACAAGACCGCAGGCTGGCTGGCCAACGCCCTTGCAATTTCGATCACGCGCTGTTGCCCCAGCGCGAGTGAAGACGCTGGTGCATCGGCAAACGCAGCGAGCCCACAGCGCTCAATCTGGCGACGCGCCTCGTTGCGCAATGCGGCCTCTTGTGC
The DNA here is from genome assembly GCF_056521285.1 of Rhodoferax sp. GT1R46. Taxonomy (NCBI): domain Bacteria; kingdom Pseudomonadati; phylum Pseudomonadota; class Betaproteobacteria; order Burkholderiales; family Comamonadaceae; genus Rhodoferax; species Rhodoferax sp. GT1R46. The sequence continues at coordinate 24,629 of NZ_JBWMBC010000013.1, read as the reverse complement.
GCGGTCCAGGCGCAGCATGGTGGACAGCCAACCGCTGCGCCCCCGGCGATGCGCGCCCAGGGCCACGTTCTCCAGCACGCTGCGGGCCCCGAGCAGGCGCACGTGCTGAAAGGTGCGCCCCAACCCGAGCAATGCAAAGTCGCGGGCGGGCTTGCCGTTCATGGCCTGCCCCATCAGCACCACATCACCCGAGGTGGGCGAATCCACGCCAGAAATCATGTTGAAAAATGTGCTCTTGCCAGCCCCGTTAGGGCCAATCAGCGCGTGCACCTCGCCTGCTTTTACGTCCATGCTGACCGCGTTGTTGGCCACCAGACCGCCAAAACGTTTGGTGACGGTGCGCGCCTCCAGAACCACTTGTCCCACCGGCGGTAAAGCGCGCTGGGGCAATGTGGCAGCGGTCACTTCCTTAGCCTCAGATGGTGGTGCGTCGGCCTTCATAAAGCGCTGCGCCCTGCGTGCCAGCGAGGGCCACAGTCCATCGGCAAAGCGTTGCAGCACAAACAACATCAGCAAGCCAAAAACAATCACTTCAAAATTGCCCGTAGCACCCAGCAGCTGCGGCAGGATGTCCTGCAACTTGGACTTGAGCAGGGTAATGAGCGCAGCCCCCAGCACCGCGCCCCACAGGTGGCCCGCACCCCCCACCACCGCCATGAACAGAAATTCAATACCGATGGACAAGCTGAACGGTGAAGGGTTCACAAAGCGCTGAAGGTGCGCATAGAACCAGCCTGACACCGCCGCCAGCAAGGCTGCCAGCACAAACACCTTGACCCGGTAGGTAGCGGTGTCCACGCCCATGGATTCGGCCATGACGCGGCTGGTCTTGAGCGCGCGAATAGCTCGCCCCTCGCGCGAATCCAGCAGGTTGTGCAGAGCCCACAGCGCAAACAGCAGCACCGCCCAGATGGCCAGACCCAACCAGCGCGGCTCGGCCAGCGAGAGCCCCGCGATGGTGAGTGGTGGCACGCCCGAAATGCCGGTGTGGCCACCCAAAAACTCCAGATTGCCAAACAGGTAATACAGGCTGAGACCCCACGCAATGGTGCCCAGCGGCAAATAGTGACCCGACAACTTGAGCGTGATGCGGCCCAGCGTCCAGGCCACCACGGCGGTCACCGCCAGACCCAGCAGCAAGCCCAGCCAGGGCAACAGCGACGGCGCGAGCCACCCATCCAGCGCGTGCGCCACCGCAGCCGACGTGCAGACCCACGCCGTGGCGTAGGCACCCAAGCCGACAAAGGCGGCCTGCCCAAACGAGGTCATGCCACCCACGCCCGTGAGCAACACCAGCCCTGCGGCCACCATGGCATACAAACCAATGTAGTTAAGCAGAGTGATGCTGTACTCGGGCAGCCAGCCCCAGACCAGCGCCAGCGCGGCCACACAAAGAACAGTAAGGCGGCGGGGCGTCATTCCTCGTCCTCCACATGGTGGCTGTTGATCGAGCGCCACAACAACACAGGAATGATCAAGGTAAACACCAGCACCTCTTTAAACGGACTCGCCCAGAACGACGCAAACGCTTCCAGCTGACCGACCAGCAAAGCCCCGGCCAGCGCCAGCGGATAGCTGGCCAGCCCCCCCACAATGGCGGCCACAAAGCCCTTCAGCCCGATGAGAAATCCGGTGTCGTAATACATGGTGGTCATGGGCGCAATCAGCAAACCACACACTGCCCCAATCAGGCCTGCCAGTGCAAAACTCACATCGCCAGAGAGCTCCGTGGGAATGCCCATCAGCCGTGCGCCGACCCGGTTCATCGCCGTGGCACGCAAGGCCTTGCCCACAATGGAGCGTCCAAAAAACAGAAACAGGGCGAGCACCAGGCTGAACGCAACCCCCACCACCACCAGCGATTGGCCGGTGATTGTCAAACCGCCCACGTCAAAACGCAGGTCGGAATAGGGTGTGGTGCGCGAACCCTCGGCCCCAAAGAACAGCAGGCCCAAGCCCACCAGCACACTGTGCAAGGCCACTGACACAATGAGCAGCATCAGCACCGTGGCGTCCGCCAGCGGCCGATACGCCAGGCGGTACAACAGCGGGCCCAGCGGCGTTACCAGCAACAGCGTGGCAACCGTCTGGCTGAACAAGGACTCCGGGTGCAGCAGCACCAGCGCACTGGCGGCGCCCGGAAACAACACGGTCCACACCAAAGTGGAAGGCCAGTCGACCAGTGCCCCGCGCTTGTAGCGCAGCACCTCTACAGCCAATGCAATAGCCGACAGCACCAGCACCAGCCACAGGGTAGGCGGCACGCGCCCCGCCTGCAGCGTTGCCATGGACAAGGCAGCAAATGCCACCAGCTCGCCTTGCGGTATGAAGATTACGCGGGTTACGGAGAACACCAGCACCAAAGCCAGCGCCATCATCCCGTAAACCGCGCCATTGACGATACCGTCCTGCGCGAGCAGCATTGCGATCTGCAAATCCATGGTGGGGTCCGTTCAAGTCCGATGAAGACTGTTTAAGGCTGGAATTTCCAGGCGCCGTTCTCGATCTTGACCATCACGCGTGCGCGCTGGTCCAGACCCAGGTGGTCAGCCGCGCTCATGTTGAAAATGCCGTGTGCACCGGGCATCTCCTTGACTTGCTCCAGCGCATCGCGAAGGGCCATGCGAAATTCAACCGTACCGGGCTTGGCTTTTTTGAGCGCCTGGGGCACCGCCGCGCTCATCAGCGCGCCCGCATCCCACGCATGACCACCAAAGGTAGACACGGTGCCCTTGCCATACGCGGCTTCATAGGCCGCCACATAGGCCAGTGCCGATTTTTTCAATGGATGACCGGCTGGCAACTGGTCCGCTACGAGCACTGGGCCTGCGGGCAAAAAGGTGCCTTCCACATCCTTGCCACCGACGCGCAGAAAGTCGGCATTGGCGATGCCGTGGGTCTGGTAAACCTTGCCAGCGTAACCACGCTCTTTGAGCGCCTTCTGGGGCAATGCGGCAGGCGTGCCGGAACCGGCAATCAGTACCGCATCGGGCTTGGCGGCTATGGTCTTGAGAACCTGCCCGGTGACCGCCGTGTCAGAGCGTGCAAAGCGCTCGCTGCCCACAATTTGCAGCTTCTTCAAAGCAGCAGCCTTGGTGAATTCCTGAAACCAGCCTTCGCCGTAGGCATCCGAGAAGCCGATGAAAGCCACCGTCTTGATACCACTGTTGGCCATGTGCTCTGCAATGGCCAGGGACATCATGATGTCGTTTTGCGGGGTCTTGAAAACCCAGCGCTTCTTGGCGTCTTGCGGTTCCACAATGCGCGCAGAGGCGGCCATCGAAATCATCGGCGTCTGCGCCTCGGCCACCACGTCAATCATGGCCAGCGAGTTGGGTGTAATGGTGGAACCCAGAATCACGTCGACCTTGCTCTCGGTGATCAGCTTGCGCGTGTTGCTGACGGCGGCCGTGGTGTCGGACGCATCGTCCAGAATGATGTAGTTGATCTTCTGACCACCGATGGTCTTGGGCATCAGTGCAATCGTATTTTTTTCGGGAATACCGAGTGAAGCAGCAGGGCCCGTGGCGGACACGACGACGCCGACATTGATGTCCGCATGAACCAGCGAACTGGCCACCAGTGCGGCTACCAGCGCGAGGGGTTTGAAAAATTTCATGGTTTGTCTCCTTTTATGGTTAATGAAAATCGAAAATAAATACACATCCCGGATGGGTCTTTCTCACCTCTTCTAAGCCCGCTCAATCGCCAGAGCGATGCCCTGACCGACACCGATGCACATGGTTGCCAGCGCCCGCTTGCCGCCAGTTCTCTCAAGCTGGCGCATGGCCGTCAAGGCCAGGCGCGCGCCAGATGCACCCAGGGGGTGCCCCATGGCGATGGCACCGCCGTTGGCGTTGACGTGCGCAGCATCGTCGGCAATGCCGAGCTGGCGCAGCACAGCCAGACCCTGCGCAGCAAAGGCTTCATTGAGTTCAATCACATCCAGATCGCCGACAGACCAGCCGAGCCGCTTCAACAACTTCTGGGTGGCAGGTGCGGGGCCGATGCCCATGATGCGCGGGGCCACGCCGGCGACGGCCGAACCAACCACACGGGCCCGGGGCGTCAGACCGTAGCGTTTGACTGCGGCATCTGACGCCAGCAACAGCGCACACGAACCGTCGTTCACGCCCGACGCGTTGCCCGCCGTCACCGAACCCGTCGGAAGCACAATGCCTTTGAGCGCCGCAAGCTGCGCCAGGCTAGTGGAACCACGCGGGTGTTCATCCACGGAGAAGAGGCTGGACTCGCCCTTTCCCTTGGGCACGCGGACCGGTACGATTTCTCCCGTAAAAAAGCCGGCCTCATGCGCCGCCTGCCAGCGCTGCTGCGAGCGCAGCGCAAGCTGATCCTGATCGGCACGCGAAATACCAAATTCCGTGGCGACGTTCTCGGCGGTCTCCGGCATGGAGTCAATGCCATAAGCCGCCTTCATTTTGGGATTGACGAAGCGCCAGCCAATGGTGGTGTCTTCTACCTTGACCGAGCGGGAGAACGCGCTATCCGCCTTGGCCATGACAAATGGTGCGCGGGTCATGCTCTCTACGCCCCCGGCGATCACCAGGTCCGCCTCACCGGCCGCAATGGTGCGGGCCGCCATGGCAACGGCGTCCAGCCCCGAGCCGCACAGCCGGTTCAGTGTGACACCGGGCACCTCCACCGGCAGCCCGGCCAGCAAGGCCGCCATGCGCGCCACGTTGCGGTTGTCTTCGCCGGCCTGGTTGGCGCAGCCATACAGCACGTCGTCAATAGCCGCCCAATCCACGCTGGGGTTGCGCTCCATCAGCGCGCGAATGGGAACGGCGCCCAGATCATCCGGGCGCATAGGTGCCAGTGCGCCGCCGTAGCGACCGATGGGGGTGCGCATGCCATCGACAATCCATGCATTCAGGGGAAATGTCATCTTCAAACTCCAGCCATTGTTGTCAGGGAAATCAGTTTTTCGGGCGGCTTGATGGCTCCGAGGCCACCCATGAACAGGTCGGCCACGATGGGTGCCAGTGTGTCGTAATCCAGTTCACCTTCCGGCTTCATCCAGGTGAACATCCAGTTGATCATTCCGAACAGCAGCATGGTGAGCGGAGTGGTCAGCGCGGCCTGCTTGAGCTCGGGGCGAATGCCCGCTACCGCGCGTGCAAAACCCGCCACCACCTCGCGCTCCTTGCCCAGGACGCGCTCGCGGTCTTCGGGCTGCAAAAACTTCACGTCTTCGGTCAGCACGTGGTGTGCATCTTGTGCATCCGCATACTCTTCAACGATGCGGCGAATGAGTTCGCGCATCAACTGCTCGGGCGGCAGGGTCAGGGCGGTGACATCGGCCACCAGTGCCTGCAGACGCGAGACATGGCTGTCGGCAATACTGACCAGCAAACTGTATTTATCGCGGTAGTAGTGGTACAGCGTGGCCTTGGAGAGCCCACAGGCCTCGGCCACCTGATTCATGGACGTAGCGGGGTAGCCACGGCGCGCAAACAGGTGGGCCGCGCGGGCGAGAATCATCTCGCGCTGGTCGTCGTATCCGGGGGCGCGTCCGCGGGCCATCAGCTTGCTCTCATGTGTTTGGGATTGGGGTTAGCGATCATCAAACGACAGTACCACGCGCTCCGTCAGTGGGTGCGCCTGGCAGGTCAGTACAAAGCCAGCCGCCACTTCATTCTTGTCGAGGGCAAAGTTGCGCTCCATGCGCACGGCGCCTTCCAGCACTTTGGCCCGGCAGGTTCCGCACACGCCAGAGGTACACGAGAACGGCACCTCCAACCCCGCCGCCGAGGCGCAGTCCAGAATGCTCGGCTGGTCTTTGCGAAACTCGATTTCGCGGCGCAGGCCATCGCGCACGATGACGATACGCGCCACTTCGGCGTCACCGGGTTTGGCTTCGTGAATCACAGCCCCTACTTCGGTTTTGCGGTCCGCTGGCAACTGCGCGACGCCAAAGCGCTCGATGTGAATGCGTTCCTCAGGCACACCCGCTGCCAGCAGCGCGGTCTCGGCCTCGTCGTTCATCTGGAACGGGCCGCAGATGTAGACATGGTCAATGCTGCTGGCCGGCATCAGTGGGCCCAAGAATTCGGCGATTTTTTCGCGGTTCATCACACCGCTGTTCAGGGGCGCATCGGTGTGCTCATCCGAGAACACATGCTGCAGCACCAGGCGCGACATATAGCGGTTCTTCAGGTCTTCCAGCTCTTCCTTGAACATGGTGGAGCGCAGCTGGCGGTTGCCGTAAATCAGCGTGAACTGGCTGTGTGGCTCGCGCGCCAACACGGTTTTCATGATCGACAGAATGGGGGTAATGCCACTGCCACCGGCAATGCCCACATGGTGGCGGTGCGCGGCGGGGTCCAGCGGTACAAAAAAGCGCCCTTGCGGCGCCATTACCTGAATCGTGTCACCCACTTTCAGGCTGGCGTTGATCCAGTTGGAAAACACCCCACCCTTGACCTTGCGCACGCCCACGCGCAACTCGCCATCGTCCACTCCCGCACAGATGGAGTACGAGCGACGCAGGTCCTGCCCGTCAATCTGGGTGCGTAGCGTGAGGTACTGGCCCTGCGTGAAGCCAAACACCGTACGCAATTCTGGCGGTACGGCGAACGCGACGATCACGGCCTCGGCGGTATCGGGCTCGACCGAACGAACGGTCAGAGGATGAAAAATAATGCTCATATCAAACTCGCTTAAATGGGCTTGAAATATTCAAACGGCTCCTGGCACGCCAGGCAACGGTACAAAGACTTGCAGGCAGTGGAGCCATAGGCGGACAGCTGCGTGGTATGGGTGCTGGCGCAACGCGGGCAGGCTATGGCTTCTTGCGTCGCCAGCCGCCGGCTGATAAAGCGCATGGGCACGGCATCACCAGCAGCCAGCGTGCATGGGGGTGCAATGCCGTACTCGCGCAGCTTGCGCCGACCGTCTTCACTGATCCAGTCGGTGGTCCAGGCGGGTGCGCGTTGCAGCCGGGCGGTGGCAGGGCCCAGCCCCGCCGCTTCAATAGCCTCCAGCACGTTGCGCTCAATCAGCTCGGTGGCCGGGCAACCCGAATAGGTGGGCGTGAGCACAATCTCCAGCGCGCAGTCCAATGCATCGCCTTGCGGCAATACATCGCGCACGATGCCCAGGTCGCACACCGACAAGGCGGGCACTTCGGGGTCAAGCACATCGGCCAGCACCGCCCAAACCTGCGCGATACGGGCTGCGTGCGGGTCTGGCGCCACAGCGTTCACCAGGTTCCCCCGGGGTAGGCGCGCTGCAGATATTGCATCTCGGGGAGGATGTGGCCCATGTGCTCGCTGTGCACACCGCGCTTGCCGGTGCTGCGAAAGGCGGAGTCCTTGGGCACAACCAAACCCGCCTCATCCAGCAGCATGGCCATGTCAGCCAGCCAGGGTTCGCGCAACTCCGACCAGCGGGGGCCCAGGCCCGACGCAGCGGCTTGCTCATCCACCGCATCGTCCTCCAGCAGCTCGGGGGTGTAGCGCCAGAGGCTTTCCAGCGCAGTCTCAACGCGCTGGCGCGATTCAGCGGTGCCATCACCCAGACGCACCACCCAGTCGCCCGCATGCTGCTGGTGGTAGCGTGCCTCCTTGACGGCCTTGCCGGCAATGGCCGCCAGCTCGGCATCGGATGACTCTGCCAAGCGCTGCCACATCAATTTCAGGAACGTGGCCACCATCGCGTTGCGCACCACGGTAAAGGCGAAGTCACCACGCGGCAACTCGACCAGGGTCACGTTCAAATAGTCGCGCTCTTCGCGCAGGAAAGCCAGCTGGTCTTCGTCCAGCAAGGGCGCGCCTTTTTGCGCACCGATTTGTCCGGCACGGGTCAGCAGAGCACGGGCCTGGCCAATCAAATCAAGCGCCGTGTTGGTGAGCGCAATGTCTTCTTCCAGAACCGGCGCGTGGCCGCACCACTCGCCCAGACGCTGGCCCAGAATCAGGCAGGTGTCGGCCAGGCGCAGCACGTATTGGACCGCAGGATCGCGGCTGGGTTGAATCGAGGTTGGCATCAAGGTTGGGCTCATGGCACGCATCTCATTCACATGTGGTCCACGGATTCGGGCAGCGCGTAGAAAGTGGGATGGCGGTATACCTTGTCTTCCATCGGATCAAAGAACATGGCTTTGTCGCCCGGATCGCTGGCCACAATCTGGTCCGAGCGCACCACCCACAGGCTGCTGCCCTCCTGGCGGCGGGTGTACACATCGCGTGCCAGCTGGATAGCCATCTTGGCATCGGTCGCGTGCAGGCTGCCGCAATGCTTGTGGTCCAGGCCGGCCTTGGTGCGCACAAAAACTTCCCACAGGGGCCATTCATTTTGAGTGGTCATCGCAATTCCTTCGGATGTTGGTTGAGTCATGTCAGGCGGCCTTGCGGGTCACATCCTGCTTGCCGGCGTGGGCCAGCGCTGCTTCGCGCACCCAGGCGCCGTCGTCCCAGGCCTTGACGCGGGCGCCCAGTCGCTCGCGATTGCAGGGGCCGTCGCCACCCACCACGCGCCAGAATTCAGGCCAGTCAATCACGCCGTAGTCGTAGTGCTGGCGCTCCTCGTTCCATTTCAGGTCTGGATCAGGCAACGTGATGCCGAGCACCTTGGCCTGGTCCACGGTGGCGTCAATGAATTTCTGGCGCAGCTCGTCGTTGCTGACGCGCTTGATGCCCCAGCGCATCGACTGCGCGGTGTTGGGCGACTGGTCATCGGGCGGGCCGAACATCATGATCGACGGCCACCACCAGCGGTTGACCGACTCCTGCACCAAAGCACGCTGCGCGTCGGTGCCTTTCATCATGGTCAGCAAAGCTTCATAGCCTTGGCGCTGGTGAAAGCTTTCTTCCCGGCAGATGCGGATCATGGCGCGGGCATACGGTGCATACGAGCAGCGGCAAATCGGCACCTGGTTCATGATGGCCGCGCCGTCCACCAGCCAGCCGATGGTGCCCATGTCGGCCCAGGTCAGCGTGGGGTAGTTGAAGATGGAGCTGTATTTGGCCTTGCCGGTGTGCAGCGCGTCGAGCAGCTGGTCGCGCGAAGTGCCCAGGGTTTCCGCTGCAGCGTACAGATACAGCCCGTGGCCGCCTTCGTCTTGCACCTTGGCCAGCAAAATGGCTTTGCGCTTGAGCGTGGGCGCGCGGGTAATCCAGTTGCCCTCGGGCAGCATGCCGACGATCTCCGAATGCGCGTGCTGGCTGATCTGGCGCACCAGCGTCTTGCGGTAGTGCTCGGGCATCCAGTCTTTGGCTTCGATGAAATCGCCCGCGTCAATGCGGGCCTCGAAGCGTTCTTCCAGCACCATTTCTTCGGCCGAACGCACCGCCTTTTTGCCGTTGCCGGGCTCAGGGGTCATGGTGTCCATTGCTTGGGTGTACATAGGTGTCCTTTCCTTGCGTTGTCAGTTACTGCGCGAGCGGGAATCGACCACGCGCCTTGCTTTGCCGGTCAGCGTGCGTTGAATGGAGTCGGGCACCAGCACCACGGCGCGGGTGGAGATGCCCACCAGGGTCTTGATGCGGTGTTCCACCCATCCGCCGATTTCACGCAGTTCGGTCTCGCCCATCTGGCCTGCGGCGGGCTGGATTTCGCAGTGCACTTCCACCTGGTCCAGCGCGCCGTCTCGGCTGACCAGAATCTGGTACTGCCCCGAGAGCTTGGTGTGCTGTAGCACGATTTCTTCAATTTGTGTGGGGAACACATTGACGCCGCGGATGATGAGCATGTCGTCACTTCGGCCCACAATTTTGCCCATGCGGCGGAAGGACCGCGCGGTGGGTGGCAGCAGGCGCGTGAGGTCGCGCGTGCGGTAGCGGATGATGGGCAGCGCCTCTTTGGTGAGCGAGGTGAACACCAACTCGCCCTCGGCACCATCGGGCAGCACTTCGCCGGTCAGCGGGTCAATGATCTCGGGGTAAAAATGGTCTTCCCAAATCACCGGGCCGTCTTTGGTTTCAATGCACTCGCTGGCCACACCCGGGCCCATGACTTCGGAGAGGCCGTAAATGTCGACGGCATCCAGACCGGCTTTGGCCTCCAGATCACGGCGCATGGCCTCGGTCCAGGGCTCGGCACCAAAGATGCCGATCTTCAAGGAACTGGCAGCCGGGTCCAGCCCCTGGCGCGCAAACTCTTCAATGATCACCTGCATGTAGCTGGGTGTGACCATGATGATGTCGGGCTTGAAGTCCTGAATCAGTTGCACCTGCTTTTCGGTCTGACCACCCGACATGGGGATTACCGTACAACCCAGTTTTTCGGCACCATAGTGCGCGCCCAGCCCGCCGGTGAACAGGCCATAGCCGTAGGCAATATGGCAGATGTCACCCCGGCGGCCACCGGCTGCCCGGATGGAGCGCGCTACCAGATTCGCCCAGGTGTCGATATCGTTTTGCGTGTAGCCCACGACCGTCGGCTTGCCGGTGGTGCCAGATGAAGCGTGGATGCGCGCCACCTGGGTGCGCGGCACGGCAAACAGGCCAAACGGGTAGTTGTCGCGCAGGTCTTTCTTGACCGTGAACGGGAACTTCGACAAGTCGCTGAGCTGTTTCAAGTCGCTGGGGTGTACGCCCTTGGCATCAAAGGCCTGGCGGTAGTGCGGCACGTTGTCATAGGCGCGCTGCAGAGTTTGCTGCAAACGCTGCAGTTGCAGAGCGGTGATTTCGTCGCGGCTGGCTGTCTCTATGGCTTCCAGGTCGCCGGGGGCGGGGTGTTTCACGGTCATGTGGGTGTCCTTGGGATTTCAGCCGATACCGTCGGTACAGCCGGCTTGCCTTTGATGGTGTACGAGCGACCGCGAAAAACGGCCAGACGAATACCCTGCTGGTTCACGATCTCGGCGTCATAGACACCCGTGCGGCCGGCGCGGGACACTTCGGTGCAGCGCGCCATCAGCGCATCGCCTTCCCGGCCGGGTGCCAGAAAATCGATGCTGAAGCCCGATGCCACGGTCAACTCCCCATACGAATTGCAGGCAAAGGCAAAAGCCGTATCGGCCAGTGTGGACAAAAACCCGCCATGGCAGGTCTGGTGACCATTGAGCATGTCCTTGCGCACCACCATGTGCACCGTGGCGCAGCCAGGCGTTACTTCTATAACCTGCATGCCCAACGCTTTGGAAGCGTGGTCGTTCAGGAACAAACCGACGCGCACCTGGTCGGCCACGTCTTGGGGAGAATGCGGTTGCTTGGAAATGGCGTGGGGCATAGCGGGGCTCAACGGTCGGTGAATTGGGCTGGGCGTTTGGCTGCAAATGCGGCCAGACCTTCCTGGTAGTCCGATGCATTGCCCAGTTCGCGTTGTGCCCGCGCTTCGGCATCCAGTGCGTCTTCCAACGACAACAGTTGCGCACCGTCCATGGCCTTGCGGGCAGCCACCAACGCCCGGGTGGGCATGGCGGCCAGTCGTGCCGCCAGCGCCTGCACCTCTTGCACCAGCGCAGCGTCGTCCACACACTTCCAGATCAAGCCGATGCGTTCCGCGTCGGCCGCGGGAAGCTTGTCGCCCAGTAGCGCCAGCCCCATGGCCTGTCCGCGACCGACCAGACGCGGCAGCAACCAGGTGCCGCCTGCGTCGGGAAGAAGGCCGATTTTGCTGAAGGCCTGAATAAAGCTGGCTGCGCGACCGGCCACGACCAAGTCGCAGTTGAGCGCCAGGTTGGCCCCCGCCCCGGCGGCTACGCCGTTCACGGCGGCCACCACCGGCACCGGCATGCTGCGCAAGCGCAGCACCAGCGGCCGGTAAAAACGTGCAATGACATCGCCCAGGTCTTTTGGGCTTGCGCCGGGGGTGGTGTCGGGCGCGACCGATGGGTCGGCCAGATCCTGTCCAGCGCAAAAGCCACGCCCGGCACCCGTCAGCACCACGCAACGCACAGCGGCATCCTGTGCGGCTTCGTTGAGCGCCGCCAGCAGCTGCCCGTGCATTTCAGCGGTAAAGCTGTTGAGCGAAGCCGGACGGTTTAGCGTCAGGGTTCGTACCGCACCCACTTGCGACGACAGGATCAGGGATTCAGGCATTTTTCATTTACGGATAGAAGCAGGTTTGACGGTCTTTGATCTACAACAAACATAATAGACCGACCGGACGGTTGACTTTACTATCTTTGGCTTGTCTGATGCAAGTCAAAAGCCTACGGACAAACCCTTAGTTCGGGCGATTGGAGTGACAATGACTGGATGCCTGCACAACGCCCCCGATGAGCCTGACCCTTACGGTGCGAACGCTTGCCGCGGCAGGCGTGCCGCTTCTGCAGCATCTGGCCCTGACCGTGCCACCCGGCGTGATCCACACGGTCATGGGCGCCAGCGGATCCGGCAAATCGAGCTTGCTGGCGGCGGTCTGTGGCACGCTGCCGGAAGGTTTGACCTTTGACGGCGACATTGCGCTGAACGGCCTGCGCATAGAGCACCTTCCTACCGAGCGTCGCCATGTCGGAATCTTGTTTCAGGATGACCTTCTGTTCGCCCATATGACGGTGCGCGAAAACCTGCTGTTTGCAGTACCGGCCGGCCCAGAAAACCAGCGCGAAGCACAGGTTGCACAGGCATTGGTGGATGTGGAAATGCCGGATTTTTCGCAAGCCAACCCGGCTACCCTATCGGGCGGCCAGCGTGCCCGTATTGCCCTGGCGCGTGCGCTTTTGGCCAAGCCACATGCGTTACTACTGGACGAACCCTTCTCCAAGCTGGACGCAGCCTTGCGTACCCGCATCCGGGCGCTGGTATTCGAGATGATTCGACAACGGAAAATTCCTGCACTACTGGTGACGCATGATGCCGCTGACGTGGCAGACCCTCACCACATCACCGTATTGGCCGACACGATCTCAACGGCATAAAGCGCAACCAGGTAAGAAACGGCGCCCCTGGGCGACTAATGCGCTTTGACCACTAGACTAGACGCCATGATGAAAACCTACTTGCGCAGCATCGCCATGGTCTTATCCCTCGGGGTCACGATTGCGCACGCGCAAGTTGCAACACCGGACCAACCGGCCAAAGATCCATCGACCATCGGGCAAGCCCTGCAATTGCAGGCATCGGACCTGGCGGGCAAGCGGTTTACGCCGACAGCAATCCAGAACAAGGTCAGTGTGGTGTTTTTCTGGTCAACCACCTGTGCCGTTTGCCGGGACAGCCTGCCCGAGTTGCGCGCCAACCTCGCCGGATGGAGGGGCAAGCCATTTGTGCTGGTCACTGTCAATGTAGACCGGGCCCGCGATGACTGGGTCGGCTACGAAAATATTGCCTCGCGCACCCAGATGCCTGCCAGTGGACTGCTCGCGTTGCGGCAGGATGCGCTGGTTCCCGCGCCCACCCGGCTACCCCTGACATTGCTGGTGGATGCCCGAGGCAAGGTGGTTGCCCGATTTGAAGGGCGCCTTGCGCCCGAGGTGTGGGATGGCGTGGCAGAGCTGCTTCCCTGACGCTCCATGCTTGACCGTTTCGCCATCACCCTGCTCCGCCCCCCGGTTACCGCGGCCGCCAAAGTACTGGTGCGCGCGGGCGTAGGCGCCAACTCCATCACCGTGGTGGGTTTTGCAGTCGGCTTGTTTGCTGCAATTTTGATAGCTAACAGCGCATATCTGACGGGGGCTACAGCCATTTTTATCTCAAGAATCTGCGATGCACTCGACGGCGCCGTCGCGCGCCAGACCCACAGCACAGACGCAGGCGGGTTTCTGGACATCGCGCTGGACTTCCTGTTTTATGCCAGCATTCCGCTGGCTTTTGCGGTGGCCAACCCGGGCGCCAACGCGTTGGCTGCGGCCACACTGCTGGCGGCGTTTGTGGGCACCAGCAGCAGCTTTCTGGCCTTTGCCACGCTGGCTGCCAAGCGCGGGCTCACCAGCCTGGATTACCCCGACAAGTCGTTTTACTTTTTGGGTGGGCTGACGGAAGCCACTGAAACGCTGGCCTGTTTTGCAGCCATGTGCCTGTGGCCACAACATTTTGCGTTGCTGGCCTATTCCTTTTCGGCACTGTGTGCCATCACCATTGCCACCCGCATCGGCTGGGGCTGGAAGGCGTTGAAATGAAACTATCCAAGGCGTTATTACTGGCTGGCATCGGCGTGGCTGTCGTCCTGTTTTTTGCGCTGGATCTGGGGCGCTTCCTCAGCCTGGCTTACCTCAAAGAGAGCCAGGCGAGCTTTGCAGCGCTCTACGCGCAGTCGCCGTGGTTCGTTCGCGGCGCCTACTTTGCGGCGTATGTGGCGGTGGCCTCGCTTTCCCTGCCCGGCGCCGCGATTCTGACGCTGGCAGGCGGCGGCGTGCTGGGACTGGGCTGGGGCTTACTGCTCGTGTCATTTGCATCCACCCTGGGTGCGACGGTGTCCTTCCTGATGGCGCGCTTTGTGTTGCAGGCCAGCGTGCAGGCCCGCTTTGGAAACCGGCTGGCAGAGATCAACCGCGGCGTGGAACGGGACGGCCCCCTGTACCTGTTCAGCCTGCGGCTGATTCCCGTGGTGCCGTTCTTCGTGATCAACCTCGCGATGGGCCTGACCACCATGCGAACCTGGACCTTCTATTGGGTCAGTCAGCTCGGCATGCTTGCGGGCACCGCGGTGTATGTGAATGCCGGTACCCAGCTGGCGCAGATCCAGTCCCTGCGCGACATCGTGAGCCCCGGCTTGCTGGGCTCTTTCGTGCTGCTGGGCCTGTTTCCGCTGGTGGCTCGCAAGGTAATGGACGCGGTGCAGCGACGCAAGGTGTATGCGCGCTGGAACAACGTGCGGCCCCAAACTTTCGATCGCAACCTGATCGTGATCGGCGGTGGCGCGGGCGGGCTGGTATCGGCCTACATTGCGGCCGTGGTCAAGGCCAAAGTCACGTTGGTGGAAGCCCACAAAATGGGCGGCGACTGCCTGAACTACGGCTGCGTTCCCAGCAAGGCCCTCATCAAGAGCGCCAAGCTGGCCCACCAGATGCGCCAGGGTGCCCGCTACGGCCTGAGCAATACGACACCCGCCTTTCGCTTCAAGGCGGTGATGCAGCGCATACACGACGTGATTGCGGCTATCGAGCCGCACGACAGCGTGGCGCGCTACACCGGACTGGGCGTGGAGGTGCTGCAGGGCTACGCCAAAATCATCAACCCCTGGACGGTAGAGATTGCGCTGAACGACGGCGGCAAACAGATACTGACCACGCGCAGCATCGTGATCGCCGCGGGTGCGCGGCCCTTTGTCCCGCCGCTGCCCGGTCTGGATGCGGTCGGCTATGTCACCAGCGATACCCTGTGGGACACCTTCGCCCGGCTGGACGACGTTCCGAAGCGCCTGGTCGTACTGGGCGGTGGCCCGATTGGTTGCGAACTGGCGCAAGCCTTTGCCCGCTTGGGCTCTGCGGTGACGCAGATCGAGATGGGCCCGCGCATCATGGTGCGCGAAGACGAAGAAGTGTCGGCATTGGCCGCCGCTGCCTTGCAGGCCGATGGCGTCCAGGTGCTCACGGGCCACAAAGCCCTGCGCTGCGAGCTGGCAGGCGATGAAAAAGTGCTGGTGGTGGAGCACGGCGGCACCGAGAAGCGCATCGCGTTTGACCAACTGCTCTGCGCCGTGGGCCGGGTCGCACGCCTGACGGGCTACGGACTGGAGGACCTGGGCGTACCCACCGAAAAAACGGTGCAGACCAACGAATACCTGCAAACCATCTACCCCAATATTTACGCAGCCGGTGACGTGGCCGGGCCGTTCCAGTTCACCCACGTGGCGGCGCACCAGGCCTGGTATGCGGCGGTGAACGCGCTGTTTGGCGACTTCAAGCGTTTCAAGGCCGACTACTCCGTCATTCCCTGGGCGACGTTCATCGACCCCGAGGTGGCGCGCGTGGGGCTGAACGAACAGGAGGCGCGGGAAAAAGGCATTGCTTTCGAAGTAACGAAATACGGGATTGACGACCTGGACCGCGCCATTGCAGACAGCGAAGCCCACGGCTTTGTCAAAGTGCTCACGGTGCCAGGCAAAGACACCATTCTGGGCGTCACCATCGTGGGAACCCATGCGGGCGATTTGCTGGCCGAATACGTGCTGGCCATGCGCCACGGCCTGGGCTTGAACAAGATTCTGGGAACGATTCACACCTACCCCACGCTGTCAGAGGCCAATAAATACGCCGCGGGGGAATGGAAGCGCGCGCATCAACCCCACCGGTTGCTGGAGTGGGTGCGCAGGTTCCACGACTGGCGACGGGGCTGAACATGCAACAACTGATGCAGAGCGTTCTTGCTATTAGTTCCATAGCTGCTCGCGCATTATCCACGGGGGCTAGCGGTCTATTTGGCTTGTTCTTTCTTTTATCAGCCCCCGCCCAGGCTCAAACACTGAAGCCGTTTTCCGGCGCGGCTTTGGGGCCGCCGCCGGCACCCTGGCGCGTGGTGGGCCTGCCTGCCAACAAGGCGCCGCTGGCTGAACTGGACATCGTTCAGCTCGGCACTCAAAAGGTGCTGCGCCTTCGCACCGAACACTCCTACGGCACCGTGAGCCACGCCCTGCCGGCGCAGACTCCCGCTGGAACCCTGCGCTGGCGCTGGCGGCTGGACCAACCGGTGGCAGACGCGGACCTGCGGCGCAAAGAGGGCGACGACGCACCCCTCAAGGTCTGCGCGATGTTTGACCTGCCCTTGGACAGGCTCGGCTTTGTCGAGCGCAACCTGCTGCGCCTGGCCCGCACCGCCAGCGGTGAGTACCTGCCCGGCGCCACGCTGTGTTACGTGTGGGACCAGAAGCTGCCCGTTGGCGCGGAGCTGGCCAACGCCTACACCCGGCGGGTGCGCTTCATCGTGCTGAACTCCGCCAACACCCCCTTACAGCAGTGGGTGACCCATAGCCGCGATCTGCGTGCCGATTTTCTGCGCAGTTTTGGCGCAGAAACCGACACGGTTCCGCCCCTGTTGGCCATTGTGGCCGGGGCTGATTCCGACAACACGGGCGGCTCCAGCCTGGCCTATCTGGACGACCTCTCGCTCGTGGAACAATAGGCGGCATGACCGCTGCCGCCCCTTCTGCATTCTCTGACACCCTCGCGCCAGAAAATCCGGCCCATCGGCCACGCCAACTGGTTCTGCTGGGATCGGGCGACGCGCATTTGCATGTGCTGGCGACACTGGCTGCGCAGCCCATGTCCGGGGTTCAGGTCACATTGGTGGCCCCCCATCCGCGCCAGATGGTCTCAGGCATGGTGCCCGGCTTCATAGCCAATCACTACCCACTGGAAGACTGCGTCATCCCGCTGGAGCCCCTGGTGAAACGCAGCGGCATACGATGGCTGCAGCGCAGCGTCGTTGCAGTGGACGCACAAGCGCAAACCCTCGCGCTCGATGACGCCAGCGCGCTGCATTTCGATTGGCTTTCGGTCAACACCGCGCCAGTCCAGAACCGCGAAGCGATGGAGCAGACCATCCCCGGAGCGCGCGAGCACGGGCTCTTTGCGCGCCCGATTGAAGCCTTCGCGGCGCTCTGGCCTCGCGTCGCTGAAATGGGCGATGCACGCCCTCTGCGTGTGACCGTGATTGGCGCAGGCGCCGCAGGGATCGAGATGGCCCTCTCCGTGCGCCACCGCCTGCCCACCGCTTCGGTCACACTGCTGAGCGGTCTTGAATCGGCCGGCGCCCGCTACCCCCAACCCGTTCGACAGCGCCTGATGGCCGTGTTGAAAGCACGCAAGGTCACCGTGCTGCAGGATGTGGCGGTGGCGCTCAAAGCCGGAGCTGTTCAATTGGGCTGCGGCGCCGATCTGGCATGCGACGTACCCCTGCTAGCCACCGGCGTACAAGCCCCGGCGTGGCTGGCCAACAGCGGCCTGACGCTTGACGACCAGGGTTGCATTGCCGTGGACGCGTACCAACGCTCCACCAACCACAGCCGGGTCTTTGCAGCGGGCGCTGAGGCCGCGCGCGCCGGCCCGGCCTTGCTGCACAACCTGGCGGCCACCACCTCGGGCAGCGCGCTCCAGCCCTACGAACCATCTGCCTCCCCCCTCCACCTGCTGGCGTGTGGTGACCGGTACGCCGTTGGGAGTTGGGGTAAATATAGCGCGCAGGGCCGCTGGGTGTGGTGGCTAAAAGACGCAATCGACCGGCGGTTTATGGCCCGCTACGCCCGCCCAGCACAATAATCTGATTCAA
Source organism: Rhodoferax sp. GT1R46 (assembly GCF_056521285.1). Taxonomy (NCBI): domain Bacteria; kingdom Pseudomonadati; phylum Pseudomonadota; class Betaproteobacteria; order Burkholderiales; family Comamonadaceae; genus Rhodoferax; species Rhodoferax sp. GT1R46. The sequence goes on along the minus strand of NZ_JBWMBC010000013.1, from coordinate 6,516 downwards.
TTCAGCGGATACAAAAAAAAGGAGACAGGCATGACTACGGCTGATACCCCCTCATCGTCCGGTACGCCACCGGGTGCTCCTCCTCAGCGCAGGGTGGACCAGCTTCTGGCCCATTACGGCGAAAGCCACACACACCCCACCAACGAGGTGATTCACTTTGTCGCCATCCCGCTGATCATGCTCAGCCTAGTTGGCCTGATATATGCATTGCATCCGCTGGCAGCCTATGCATTCGTGGCGGCCAGCATGGTCTATTACGCGCGGCTGTCGGCGGTTTTTCTGGTCACCATGGTCGCAGGCTCATTCGGCATGTTGGCCCTCATTCACGCGATGGACGCCCGCGGGATTCTGGTCCATGCATGCCTGGCCATCTTCGTGGTGGCGTGGATTTTTCAGTTCATCGGCCATAAATTGGAAGGCAAAAAGCCGTCGTTCTTTGAAGACGTCCAGTATCTGTGGGTGGGACCACTTTTTGTGCTGAGCAAGCTTTTTGGCAAACTCGGCGTGCGCTGGTAGTCGCAATAAATTGACTGAAGAACACCATGCATTTCTTTCGCCAAGTGGTCTTCATTGCCAGAATTGAATCCCGGTTTTTCGTGCGCTACCCCAAGATGCTGCTGGCCACCCTGGCAGTCGCGCTGATACCGGCCTTGTATGCCGTTATCTACCTCTCTGCGGTGTGGGACCCCGCGGCCAACACCGGGGCACTTGCCGTGGCCCTGGTCAATCTGGATGAAGGTGTGGAGTACCGGGGGTACGTTTTCAATGTGGGCGCCGAGGTGATCTCAAGGCTCAAGAAAAGTCACACCTTCGGCTTCAAGGACTACGCCGACGAGCAACAGGCGCGCCAGAACGTGCGCCAGGGCAAGCTCGCGTTTGCCCTGATCATCCCCCGGGATTTCAGCTCCAACGCCATTCCGGGGGCCGAAGCGGGCGGCGGGAAGCTGGTTATTCACACCTCGGAGGGCAACAGCTTCGAGAGCGCCAACCTCGCACGCCATTTCGCCCGCGAGCTGGGACACGAGGTCAATGAAAGTCTGAACGAGCGGCGCTGGGCACTGGTGCTCTCCAATGCGACCGGATCCCAGCGCAGTGTGGAACGCCTGCGTGATGGGGTTGACCAGCTGCGCAACGGAGCCCAGGAACTCGCCGCTGGATCCGACCAAACCGCCACCGGTGCGCGGGCCGTCACCAAGGGTGCAGGGCGACTCAACGATGGCGTTGGCCAGATGACAACCGGAGTGCGGCAGTTGGGCACCGGGCTGCGCACCATGGAGGCGCGACGACCGCCGGACGCCGACCTCACCCGGCTCACCACTGGGGCAGAAGCACTGGCTGCGGGCCATGAGGAACTGGGCCGGGGCCTCACAGAACTGAAGGCGGGATCGCAACGCATCAAACTGGGGGTGGATACCTTCAAGGATGAAACCAGCAGCAGTTTCCTGGTCACCAATAAGGTGACCGAAGGCGTCAGCCAGCTCGCCAGCAGCGTCTCCCAGCTGGACGACGGGCTGGCGGCCGCAGGCGACGCGCAGCAAAAACTGACGGAGGGGGCCGGCCGGCTCAGCGCCGGCGTTGGCTCGCTCGCCAGCGGCGTACGCGCACTGGGCAACGGCATGCGGACCATGATCAGCAAGCTGCCCGACGAAGGCCAGCTCGACAGTCTGGACGATGGCGCCGGTGACCTGATGGCGGGCACTGTCGCTGTGTCGGACGGAACAAAAAAAATCCAGGCCGGCGCACAGCACCTGACGGCGGGGCTGAACCTGCTCTCCGCCTCCTTGCCTGCGGCCGCGCCCACGCCCGACGGAAGCGCACAGGGGCTGGCCAACTCCGTAGAGCCCCATGTGGAAGTGGATGCCATGGTTCAGAACAACGGCAGCGGCTTTGCGCCCAATGTCATTCCGGGCGCGCTCTGGCTGGGGGCTGCGATCGCAGCTTTCCTGATCAATGTGCGCGTGCTACCCCGCCATGCACAGTCTTTTTCAACACCCGCGCAGTTTCTTGGCAAGTTCTGCATTCCTGCCATCGTGGTGGTAGCGCAGGCCCTGCTGGTGCTGTTGACCGTGCAGTATGTTCTTCACATGCACATATTCCAGCCGGCGGTATTCGCGCTGACACTGGTGATTGCATCGCTCACTTTTCTGTGCATCGTTTTCGCCCTGACCCGGGCGTTTGGCGACGCTGGAAAAGCGCTGGCGATGATCTTCCTGGCTGTGCAACTCTCCTCCTCAGGCGGCATTATTCCGGTAGAGCTCAGTGGGAGCGTGTTCGTCAACATCAGCCCGTGGTTGCCGCTAACCTGGGTGGTCAGGGCTCTCAAGGCGAGCATGTTTGGCGCCTACGATGGCTTGTGGCAGCAGCCCCTGTTGCTGGTGGGCCTGGCAGGTGCCGCCGCCGCCGCACTGGCGGCCACCGTGGGGCGATGGCGGTACGTGCGGCACACGGCCATGCGACCGGCGATTGACCTTTGATCTCCGGGCACTGAGCACCTATGCAATTGACCCGCCCTAGCCTACGGATGCAAATCGTCTTGACGGTTGCTCTGGCATTTGCGATTTTTGTGGCGAGCATCATCTGGGGTGCATTGACCTATTTACGCAATGAAACCGTCAATGCACTCAAACAAGACCAGTGGATTCTGGTGCAATCAATGGCAGATGAGCTGGATTCCAAGCTGAACCTGGCGGTGAGAGCGTTGGAGAGTGAGGCTAAAAACGTAACCCCGCGAATGTTGGCGGATCCAGATGTCGGGCAGAACTTTCTTGATTCGCGCTCAGCGCTCAAGGCCACCTTTGACAACGCCGTGATTCTGGCGTCTGAAGACGGCCGCGTGGTGGCGGAAAGCCCGTTTCAGGCTGGCCTGCGGGGCAGAAGCATCGCGAATGCCGAGTTTTTCAAGGTGCCCACCCAAACCCAGACCCGATTCATATCGAAGCCCTTTTCATCATTGCGCGCGCAGGGACGGCCCGCAATCACGATAGTCATTCCGGTCAAGGACGCACAGGGAAAGATGATTGGCAGGCTGCACGGCAGTTTTGAGCTGCTCGGCGATAACCTGTTCGCAGCCCTGTCCAAACGGAAGATTGGAGAAGGCGGATATTTCTTTGTGTTGACCCGCGACCGAGTCCTTATTTCCCATCCAGACCCCAAGCGAATCATGGGGCCCGGCGCAGACCCTGGGGTCAACCGCGTGGTTGATGCCGCCCTGAATGGATTTGAAGGCGCCGACAGCACCGTTACCAGCGCTGGCGTCCCCATGCTGACAGCCGTCAAAGGTATAAAAACTACGGGGTGGATTTTGGGGGGGCAAATACCTGAAGCGGAGGCAATCCTGCCTTTCCAGCACGCGGCCAAAGTGGTCAGCGCCATGGGCGCTATGATGGCCATCGGGCTGACCGGCATCTGTTTTTTTCTGGTTTGGCGCTTCACGCGGCCCATTGGCCTGATGGTGGAGCACATGAAGGCGTTTCCCGGTCTCAGCGACCGGCATATGCGACCGGTTGATGACCCGGACCTGCAAAAGATCGTTCTGGGTTTTAACGAAATGGTCGACGGCCTGACCGAAGCGGAGCGATTGCAAGCAGTGAGCGCGCAGCAGACCCGTGAACTGAACGCCACACTGGAAGAGCGCGTCCATGATCGCACCCAAAAACTTCAACAAGCGAATCAGGAGTTGTCGATCGTGGTGAGCACGCTCAAACAAACCCGTGATGACCTGCTGAATGCCGAAAAGCTGGCGGCACTGGGAGCGATCGTGGCCGGAGTCGCGCACGAAATCAACACACCCATCGGCAATTGCCTGACGGTGAGCACGACGATGGATCACCAGTTGAACGCGTTGGAACTTTCGCTGAGCGCAGGTTTGCGACGGTCTGAACTGAATCAATTCATTGAGAACTCCAGATCCGGCACCGACTTGTTGATGCGCAATCTGTCCAGGGCCGTCGAGCTGATAGACAGCTTCAAACAGGTTGCGGTGGATCGCAGCAGTTCCAAACGCCGGAAATTTATTTTGCGGTCCCTGGTTGCAGAAAGTGTGCTGACCATGCATCCCGCCATTCATGCGTCGGGGTGCAAAGTGGTGACCGATATTCCGCCGGACATTGAATTCGATGGCTTCCCTGGCCCGCTGGGTCAGGTCATCAGTAACCTTATCAACAACGCAATCATCCATGGCTATGGTGGTGGGCCGGCAGGTTGTGTCACCCTGTGGGCTACAACCCTTGCAACAGGGCTGGTAGAAATGACGATACATGACGCCGGTGCAGGCATTCCGCCGGAATACCTGGAACGGGTGTTTGAGCCTTTCTTCACTACCCGCTTTGGACAGGGCGGCTCTGGCTTGGGCCTCAGCATCTCACACAACATAGTCACCGGGATATTGGGCGGAAGTCTGGAAGTAGAAAGCGTCGTAAAGAACGGCACAACTTTTCGGATTCTGCTGCCGTTGAATGCGCCGCAACTGGGGTGAGGCGCGATTGCATGGCAGTCGGTGCTTTGGCGAACAGACCGCGCTCGCTGTAGCCACCACACTAGGCGGATGATTCCAAGCCAGATTCCTGTCGACCAACCGACCGATGCTGTAGCAGATTTGACGCTTACCCGCGCCTCTGCCGACCCACTTTTCCTGACCACACCGCGCGTATCCACCTTTTTTGGCACCCAGGGGCTGACGAATGCCAGTGGTTTCTTCTTCGAACGTGATGAGCGGCTGTACTTGGTCACGAGCCGCCATGTGCTGATCGACAAGGCAACGCAGCATGCGCCTGACCGTCTGGAAATTGAGTTGCATGTGGATGCCAATGATTTGACACGCTCCGTGCGCTTTTCCATCCTGCTGTACGAGGACGGAAAAGCGGCATGGCGGCAAGGCCGCGACGCGGGCGGTGACATTGACGTCGCCGTTCTGGAAGTGGACCGCAGCCGTTTGCCAGCCTCTGCCGTCATTCACGCTTTTACGCCAGCGCATCTGGTGAAAACCTTTGCGGAAGTACCCGTTGGCGAAACCATTCTGGTCGTGGGCTTTCCGCTGGGTTTTCACGATGCCGTGCACCACCTGCCGGTGCTGCGCCACGCTGTTATTGCGTCGCCTTTCGGCATCCGCTTTCAGGGACAAGGCTATTTTCTGACAGATGCCCGCACGCACCGCGGTATCAGTGGTGCGCCCGTTGTGTTACGCGACCCGACCCAGGGACCAGAAGCAAGCGCCCTGCCCTGGAAACTGCTGGGTGTGCATTCCTCCCGAATGGACATGGGAAACCGTGACTTGGTGCTCGACGAGTCGCTCGGCCTGAACTGTGTCTGGTACGCCGATATTCTCCTCATGCTGACCCGTGAAAGTCACTGACAACCCATTGACCGTAGCCTTGACACCGCGCGGAATGGCGGATCTGTTGAAGGCAACTCTGCATGCTTGGCTGGACGACCGCGCACCCACCATGGGCGCAGCACTGGCCTACTACACGCTGTTCTCGATGGCGCCGCTCTTGCTCATTGCCATCAGTGTCGCAGGCGCGGTGTTCGGGCTGGATGCCGCGCGCGGCGAAATTTTGGGGCAACTTTCCGGCTTGCTGGGCAGGGATGGGGCGGCTGCAGTGGAAAGCTTGCTCAAGAGTGTTCAACGCAACGACCAGTCCTTGATTGGCACCACGGTGGGCATTGTGTTGCTGTTGCTGGGTGCGACAACCGTATTTGCCGAGTTGCAGGATTCGCTGAACCGCATCTGGAAGGTGCCTGCACCAGGCCCCGCCCCGATGGTGAGCAACTTCCATGGAGGCTGGCTCTTGCTGCGCACACGCCTGATGTCCTTCGGCCTTATTCTGGGAATCGGCTTTTTGCTGATGGTCTCTCTGGCCGTGAGCGCTGCGCTGGCAGCATGGGGCCGTTGGTGGGCGCCCGTGTTCGGCAGCTGGGAGGCGCTGCTGGTCTTGGCAAACCATGCCTTCGGTTTTGTGTTGACGGCGACGCTGTTTGCCCTGATCTACAAGTACATGCCGCGCGAGCGCATCGGCTGGACTGACGTCTGGCTGGGCAGCGCCGTGACGGCCTCGCTGTTCACCCTGGGCAAGGGCGCCATTGGCTGGTATATCAGCGGCAGCGGCGTAGCGTCCGGTTTCGGCGCGGCCAGTTCCATTGTGGTGTTGCTGGTGTGGGTTTACTGGTCGGCACAGGTGTTTTTACTCGGCGCCGAATTCACATGGGTCTTTGCGCACCGGTTTGGCTCGCGGCGAATGACTTGACCGTCTACGACCAAGCGCGGAGTGTACGGATCCCAAAATTCAAAAGGGCGCGGTGTCCAAGACACCGCGCCCTTTTTTTAAGTTACCCAGGAATTAATTCGCAGATTTTGCCGCGTATTTGGCGGGGAACAGCGTGCTGAGCTTCTGGCCGGTAGCAGGCTCGATCACATCACCGCTGTTGCCAGCGCGCTGTGCCTGAGCCATCTCGGTGCTCACTTGCGAGCGGGTTTTGCCGGATGCCACTGCGCTATTGGAGTAGAGCGCGGGGAACAAT
>NZ_JBWMBC010000012.1:0-73503 GCF_056521285.1 Rhodoferax sp. GT1R46 | reverse complement strand
TACATCTTCCAGTAAACCAATAAAAGTCTCGGCATTCATGGCAACCTCCCAAGCTGGATATCGCTTCACTCTACAAATTGTTGGGCTTAATTTCAACAATTAATGAGGACATAGCCTTTCTGGACGGCAATGGCCGGATTGGCCGCCTGCTGATTGCTGTGCTGCTGGAACACTGGGGCTTGATGACACAACCCCTCATGTACCTGAGCGGCTACCTCAAACAGCACCAAGCAGAATACTACCGCCGCCTGTCCTCCGTGCGCAGTGACGGAGATTGGGAGTCATGGCTGGCCTTCTTCCTGGAAGGCGTGGCCATGGCAGCCGCAGAGGCAGAGCGCAGCATCATTGCTGTTGCCAGCTTGATTGCCGCCCACCGCAAGCGCCTGCTGGCTGCACCAAAGTCCGGGCCAGCAAGCTACCGTCTGTTCGAAATGCTGCCGCTGATGCCCCGCTTCACCGTGGAACAGGTACGGCAAAAGTTGGCGACGACTTTCCCAACCGCCAATGCGGCGGTCAAAGTGCTGGAGGATTTGGGCATCGTGACTGAGGTAACGGGACAGAAAACCAAGCGCAGCTATGGATACACGGCCAACATCCAGCTGCTGGCGGGTTAGCCATTGCAAGCTCTTTGAGAATGGGTGAACTGGCTGGCCATGTCGGCGCTATAGTGCGACGAAGCAAAGGGAGTGAAGTAAAACATGACAACCATTGATACGTCACTGCGTGCCTGGCATCCACCGGGTTTGCCGCTATCTTTATGTGAGCTGCTCGCGCATATTCCACGTGAGCTTGAGACCAACTTCATAGGTCAAATCTCCATAGTATTCAGCAGCGACCTGCAGTCAAAATTGCGTTAACGGGCAATGGAAAAGTTTGAGCTCAAGCCTTGGAATCGAGGCATTGCCGACGAAGAATTTGTCGCCGACCTTCAGCGTCTATCTGTTTTGCGTGGAAAGCCGTCCGTAACCTACGACGAATACGACCAAAACGGGAAGTGTCGCTCTCACACAATCGAGGTACGACTTGGCGGATGGAATGCGGCCCTCCGTGCCGCCGGGCTTAAAGTCACGCGGCGCTACCTCAGTGACGACGACCTTTACGAAAACTTCCGGGACGTGTGGATGCGCCTCGGTCGCCAGCCAACTGGCGATGATCTTCGTGACAAACCAGTTTCAGGAAGCAAGTTCGGGCGAAATACTTACGCCAATCGCTTTGGGTCTTGGCGAAAAGCTTTAGAAGTATTCGTTGCATGGGCTGAACAAGCAGAGGTTGAGGGCAATGGACATACGGGTCTCTATCTGACACGTCCCGCCCCTATAAGAACACGCGCACCATCAGATCGCTTGCGTCTTCGTGTCATGCTTCGTGACAACTTTAAGTGCCAGTACTGTGGCAAGAGTCCTGCAACTCATCCGGGGATCACTCTTCCCCTTGATCACCGTGTCCCGTTCTCTAAGGGTGGCGAGAGTGACTTCCAAAACCTCCTGACCGCTTGTGCGCAATGTAATCTTGGCAAAGGTGATCTCAGTGCAAGCGCGCCAGCCCGCAGACTCGTCGCTCAAGTTCGCGCCCTTCGGTCGTAGGACGCCGCAAAAGCGCGGAGCCTCTTACCTTGGACGTCAATGCGCTTCACCGGCACCCTAACCACCTGGAATGACGACCGCGGCTTCGGCTTTCTGCAGGCCAAGCAGGGCGGCGAGCCGGTCTTTGCGCACATCAAGGCATTTGCGCCCGGCACCGGGCGGCCGCAGTTAAACCGACCCTATTCCTTCGAAGTGGAAGCTGGCGTCAAGGGCAAGCGGGCCAAGGCCATTGCACCGGTCCGCGTCACGCAAGCGGGACGTACACCGGCCAGAGCGCGTGACCACCAGCGCCCCTCCCCAGTGGGGCACGGCCACGCTGTTTGCCATTCCCGCCTTTCTGTGTCTATACGCAGCAGTGGCCGTGCTGTGGCGCCCACCGGGCTGGATTGCGGCGGTCTATGCGGGCATGAGTCTGCTCACCTTCATGGCCTACGCCATGGACAAGTCTGCGGCGCGAGCACGACGATGGCGCACGTCCGAGACCACTTTGCATCTGCTGGCGCTAGTGGGCGGCTGGCCCGGTGCGCTTCTGGCGCAGCAGTGGCTGCGGCACAAGTCGGCCAAGCGGGCGTTTCGTGCGGTGTTCTGGGCAACGGTACTAGTGAACGTGGCGGGCTTGGCGCTGCTGTGTTCACCGTGGGGACGCTTGCGCCTTGGGCTTTAAAGCAAAATTGGCCTCTAGCCCTCATGGGATATGCGCAAGCAGCTATTGAATCAATAGCACCCTGCCACAGAGTTGGGCATTACCCTAGCGGACGCTAGCAGGGGTACACCGTGGCCAGCGCGTTGGTCAACACCAGCTGCACCGGCATATCCGCCTCGTACACTTCGGCATTGCGCTTGAGTTCAGTGGTGTAGAGGCCCTTGGCCATGCTGGGTTCCAGTCGGCGACCGTTGAGGCAGATGTGGGCTTGCCCCCATTTCGCACGGCGTGGCTGTGGGCCTCCATGGCCCCTTCCATGACGCCTACCAAGTAGTAGTCGGTATAGGTTGCGCCTTGTTTTTCCGTCTTTTCCAGCGTGCGCATCTCACGGATGGTCATGGCCGACGCAGGCACGATGAGCGCCATGCCCAAAGCCAGTGCCAGGGAGCCACGCAGGCCATCGGCGAAGCAAGAATGCAATGTGGGAGGTGACAAGCAATTGGTGCGCATGGGGATGAGTCGTCCGTATGCGCCCATTCTTACAGTTTTACTTCAAGCGCATTTCTGCCGCACGCGCGTGGGCTTGCAGGCCTTCGCCATAGGCCAGCTCGGCGGCAATCGGGCCCAGCACCTGGGCACCGGCTTCGCTCACTTCAATCAGGCTGCTGCGCTTTTGAAAGTCGTACACGCCCAGCGGGCTGGAAAAGCGCGCAGTACCGCTGGTGGGCAGCACGTGGTTGGGGCCGGCGCAGTAGTCGCCCAGGCTCTCGGACGTATAGGCACCCAGGAAGATGGCGCCTGCGTGCTTGAGCAGGGGTTCCCAGCGGTGCGGGTCGCGGCTGGACACTTCGAGGTGTTCGGGCGCAATCCGGTTGCTAATAGAACACGCCTCTTCCATGCTGCGGGTGTGAATCAGGGCACCACGGCCGGTGAGACTCTTGGCAATGATTTCAGCGCGCGGCATGGCAGGCAAAAGGCGATCAATGGCCGCGTGCACCTGGTCTATGTAGGCTGCGTCCGGGCATAGCAAAATGCTTTGCGCCAGCTCATCGTGCTCAGCCTGGCTGAACAAATCCATGGCCACCCAGTCGGGCGGCGTGCTGCCATCGGCCAGCACCAGAATCTCGCTCGGGCCGGCAATCATGTCAATGCCGACGGTGCCAAACACACGGCGCTTGGCAGCGGCCACATAGGCGTTGCCGGGGCCGGTGATCTTGTCGACCTTCGGAATGGTAACTGTGCCATAAGCCAGGGCGGCCACCGCCTGTGCGCCACCAATGGTGAAGGCGCGGGAGACCCCGGCCACGTAGGCGGCCGCCAGCACCAACGGGTTCTTTTCGCCTTTGGGTGTCGGCACCACCATGATGATCTCGGCCACGCCGGCCACGTGGGCAGGAATGGCGTTCATCAACACGCTGGAGGGATAGGCGGCTTTTCCACCGGGCACATAGATTCCTACACGGTCCAGCGGCGTGACCTTCTGGCCCAGCAGACTGCCGTTTTCATCGCGATAGCTCCAGCTTTCGCCGCAGGCTTTCTTCTGGGCTTCGTGGTAGGAGCGCACGCGCGCCGCAGCCGCCTGCAGTGCGCTGCGCTGGGCGTCGGGAATGGCGTCAAACGCGGCCTTGAGCTCGGCCTGGGTCAACTCCAGCGCCTGCATGGACGCAGACGCAAGGCCGTCAAAGCGCGCCGTGTATTCCAGCACTGCCGCGTCACCGCGCACCTGCACATCCGCCAGAATTTCGGCCACACGTTGCTCGATGGCTGCGTCGGTGTCGGCCGCCCAATGCAGTCGGGCCGTGAATTCAGCCTCGAATTGGCTGCTGGCCGTTGAAAGACGTGCGGGGGTAGCTATCAAAGTCATAGCAATAGTAAGAATTTAAGCAGGAACAGCAATGGCGCTGGCAAAGGCGTCTATGATTTTTCGGATGGGCTCGCGCTTGAGCTTGAGCGCAGCCTGGTTCACCACCAGACGCGAGCTGATTTCCATGATCTGCTCCACCTCGACCAGATGGTTCGCCTTGAGGGTGTTGCCGGTAGACACCAGATCCACAATGGCGTCGGCCATGCCCACCAGTGGAGCCAGTTCCATACTGCCGTAGAGTTTGATGAGGTCGACGTGAACCCCCTTGGAGGCAAAAAATTCGCGGGCGATTGCCACGTATTTAGTGGCCACGGTCAGGCGAGAGCCCTGCTTGACGGCCGAGGCATAGTCAAAGTCGGCGCGCACGGCCACACTGATGCGGCACTTGGCAATCTGCAGGTCCAGCGGCTGGTACAGGCCCTGGCTACCGTGCTCCAGCAAAGTGTCCTTGCCGGTAATGCCCATGTCGGCGCCGCCATACTCCACATAGGTGGGCACGTCGGTTGCCCGCACGACCAACACGCGCACATGGGGCTGGTTGGTGGTCAAAATCAGCTTGCGCGATTTTTCCGGATCATCCAGTACCTCAATGCCTGCAGCGCGCAGGAGCGGCAGGGTTTCTTCGAAAATACGGCCTTTGGAAAGCGCGAGGGTAATCATGGAGCCACTCATTTGATGCGTTCGATGTCAGCGCCAATGCCGCGCAGCTTGGCTTCCATCTGGTCGTAGCCGCGGTCCAGGTGGTAAATGCGGTCGACCACGGTCTCACCTTCTGCCACCAGGCCGGCAATCACCAGGCTGGCAGAGGCCCGCAGATCGGTGGCCATGACGGTGGCGCCCGACAGCTTCTCCACACCCTCAATCACGGCCACTTTGCCGTCGATCTGGATGTTGGCACCCAAACGGACCATTTCATTGACGTGCATGAAACGGTTCTCGAAAATAGTCTCGGTGACTTTGCTGGGGCCATGCGAAATGCTGTTGAGCGCCATGAACTGGGCCTGCATATCGGTCGGGAATCCGGGGTACTCGGTGGTGCGAAAACTCTGCGCCTTGAGGCGGCCTTGCGACTGCACGCGAATACCACCTTCAACCGCCGTGACCGTGGCGCCCGCATCACGCAGTTTGTCGATGACGGCATCCAGGTGGTCAAAACGGCCATGCCGAAGAAACACGTCGCCGCCCGTCGCAGCAACGGCGCACAAAAACGTGCCGGCCTCAATGCGGTCTGCCACGACTTGGTGGGTGCAACCGTGCAGGGCCTCAACGCCCTGAATCCGGATGCGGCTGCTGCCGTGCCCTTCAATCTTTGCGCCCATCTGGATGAGCATTTCGGCCAGATCAGGAATCTCAGGCTCCTGCGCCGCATTTTCCAGAATGGTTTCGCCTTCGGCCAAAGCCGCGGCCATCAGGAAGTTTTCTGTACCGGTAACCGTCACCATATCGGTGGCTATGCGCGCACCTTTGAGTCGCGTGCGGCCTTTGGGCAGCTTGGCGATCATGTAGCCGTGTTCCACCACAATTTCAGCACCCATGGCGGCCAGGCCCTTGAGGTGCTGGTCTACCGGGCGAGAGCCAATGGCACAACCTCCGGGCAGGGAAACTGTAGCCTCGCCAAAACGCGCCAGCAACGGCCCCAGTGCGAGCACCGACGCCCGCATGGTCTTGACCAGTTCATAGGGCGCCTCGGGTGAACTCAACTTGCCAGCGTCGACCCGCACGGAACCATCCGCGTTCTGGTCGATTTGCACACCCATATTGCGAATCAGCTTGAGCATGGTGGACACGTCCTGCAGACGCGGCACATTGTGCAAAGTCACTGGTTCGGCACTGAGGAGCGTGGCGCACAGCTCGGGCAAGGCGGCGTTTTTAGCGCCAGAAATCAGCACTTCGCCTTGAAGTTGCCGTCCGCCGCGAATCAGTAATTTGTCCATCTATAGTGCCTGTGCTTTAGCGGTTTGCCTGATCGGCCCACTCAGCCGGAGTAAGGGTTTTCATTGACAGCGCGTGCACTTCATCGGTCTGCATGCGCGTGCCCAAGGTGGCATAGACGCGCTGGTGCCGCTGAATGGGACGCAGGCCCTCAAACGTTGCCGAGACAATGGTGGCATACCAATGGCGGCCGTCGCCTTCAAGCTGGCAGTGTTCGCAGGGCAAGCCGGCAGTGATCAGGGTTTGGAGTTCTTCAGCGGTCATATCAAAACGGAGTAAGGGGATTAGCTGCGGATCTTGTAGCCAATGCGCAGCAAATACATGGCCAGCGCGCTCGCGCCCAGCAAAGCCATACCAACGATCGTCAGACTCAACCAGGGTGACGCATCGCTCACACCAAAAAAGCCGTAACGGAATCCGTCGATCATGTAGAAAAACGGGTTGAAGTGGCTTGCGCTTTGCCAAAAGGCCGGCAAAGAGCTGATCGAATAGAACACACCACTCAAAAAAGTCATGGGCATGATCACGAAGTTTTGAAATGCCGCCAACTGGTCAAACTTCTCTGCCCACAGACCTGCAATCAACCCCAACGCACCCATCAGTGCCGCGCCCAGCAAGGCAAAAGTCAAAATCCACAATGGCGCTGCAAAGCCCAAGGGGGCAAACCAGAACGCAACCACCAGCACCCCAGCACCCACTACCATGCCGCGGACGATCGACGACCCGATGTAAGCAATAAACCAGCTCCAGTGCGACAGGGGCGTGAGCAGGAGAAATACCAGGTTGCCCATGATCTTGCTCTGAATGAGCGAAGACGAACTGTTGGCAAATGCGTTCTGCAAAATGCTCATCATGACCAGCCCCGGCACCAGGAACGAGGTGTAACCAATGCTGTCGTAGACCTTGACGTGGTCTTCCAGCACGTGACCGAAAATCAGTAGGTACATCACCGCTGTGAGCACAGGTGCTGCTACGGTCTGAAATCCAACTTTCCAGAAGCGCAGCACTTCCTTGTAAAACAGGGTCTGCCAGCCGGTCATTTAGCACTCACCTCAAGAATGGGGGTTTTGGAATGGCGGTTCATGATCTCGATGAACACGTCTTCCAGGTCGGCCTTGCGCATCTCCACATCTTCCACCAGCAGGCCCGACTCGCGCACCGCGGCAAGGTACTGCTCAATTTCGAGCGCATTGTGGGCTGGCAACTGGACTACGCTGCCGGTAATGCGGGCGCGGGCTGCCAGCGCAGGCGGCAGCACCCCCGCCGTTTTGAAGCGCAACACATTGCCCGATGCCGCCTTGAGAAGTGCGCTAGTGCGGTCCAGTGCGACGATGCGACCGGTCTGGAGCATGGCAATGCGTCCACACAGCGCCTCGGCTTCTTCGAGGTAATGGGTGGTCAGGAGCACGGTGTGACCCTGCTTGTTGAGTTTCGAGACGAATTGCCACAGGGTCTGGCGCAATTCAACGTCCACGCCTGCTGTGGGCTCGTCCAGCACAATCACAGGCGGCTTGTGCACCAGCGCCTGGGCAACCAGCATGCGACGCTTCATGCCACCTGAGAGTTGGCGCATGTTGGCGTTGGCCTTATCGGTCAGACCCAGGCTTTCCAGCAACTCGTCGATCCATGCATCGTTGTTCCTGATGCCGAAATAGCCCGACTGAAAACGCAAGGCTTCGCGCACATTGAAAAAAGGGTCAAAAACCAGCTCTTGCGGCACCACGCCCAATTTGCGACGCGCCTGTGCGTAGTCTTTTTGAACGTCGCTACCCATGACGGTCACGCGCCCGCTCGTGGCGCGCGTCAGTCCGGCCAGGATGCTGATCATGGTGGTTTTGCCAGCGCCATTGGGACCCAGCAAGCCAAAAAACTCGCCTTCTTCAATGTCGAGTTGCACGCCGTCGAGCGCCATAAATGTGGCGCCTTTGGGCCCGCGAGGCAATGGATAGACTTTGGAAACGGATTGAAAGGAGATAGCGGTCATGGGGGTCCGCTATTTTAAGCGGCAGGAACTCAGGTACGGGGCAGCAGCCCCTCGATTCCGTACAAAGTAGCCAAATCGTCCAGGTGCGGGGGAAGCCCCTGCACTGCCAGCGACTTGCCCGCGCGAAAACAGCGGCGGCGAAACTCAAGAAGAACAGCCAGGGCGGAGGAGTCAAAACGCTTCAACGACCCGGCATTCACCACTACAGGCGAAGCCTCTGCCGACATACCGGCCGACAACTGGGCCAGGCAGGCACCCGCACGGGCGTGGGTCAACTCCTCAGGCAAGCTCAGCACATCAAGCCTTTTTTGCGTTGGCCTTGTTGCGCTCGGACAGCGTGGCAATCAAGCCGTCAAGTCCTTTGGCGTTGATTTCCTGTGCGAACTGGCTGCGGTAGGTTTCGACCAGCCACACACCCAGCACATTGAGGTTGTAGATGCGCCAGCCAGCGCCCTGTCCTGGAGTTTTTTCCAGTCGATAGTCCAGCTGAATGGGGTCGCCACCACCCTTGATCTCCGTGCGGACCATCACCTCTTTGTCTTCGGGTGCGGAGCGCAGGGGTTTCATGGAAACAGTCTGGTCCTTCACCTGCGCCAACGCGCCGGCATAGGTGCGCACCAACAGAATTTTGAATTCCTCCTGCAGGCGTTTTTGTTGCTCAGGGCTGGCCTGGCGCCAGGCCGGTCCCACTGCCGAAGCCGTCATCCGCTGAAAATTGACGTGGGGCATGATACGGGCATCCACCAAGGCGATGACTGGCGCAATATCACCCGTCCGCAACGACTTGTCAGCCTTGATGGTGTCGAGGACATCCACGGACAGGCGCTTGATCAACGCATCGGGGGCTTCATCCTCAGCATGTGCTGCGGCGCCTACGGTCAAAGCTGCGAGGGCCACGAAACCCACCAGAACCTGACGCAAAAAATCACGCTTCATAAATACTCTCTTGAACCCATTAGGGAAAACACCATTATCCAACTTCCCCGGCCGTTGTGTGCCGCGAGGTCAAAAACGGATTCAGGGGGGAGTCTCCTGCTCCGGCTCCTCTTCAGGCGGGTTCCCGTCATACACCCGGTTGCGCTGGCGCTGCAGATAGGCATCCCGGGTGAAGCTGTATTTGTCCAGGGCCGCCTCTTCCACCACGTCCCCCGCCTTGAGGTACCCGGCACGGGTATCGACCAGATTCAATACAGTCAAACCGGTGCGGGTCGCGGTGTCGTCCACGCTGTTAACCAGATTGCCTTTGAGATCAACGGGCAAGGCAACGACTTCACGCAACGTGGATACGCCCAGAAACGGCAGGACCAGGTAAGGCCCTGGAGGTACGCCCCAACGCCCCAAGGTCAGACCAAAATCTGCAGGATGTCGCTCGACATTCAGGTCACTGGCAATATCCAGCACGCCACCGAGCCCCAATGTTGAATTCACCATGACACGGCCAATGCTGTCACCGGTATCCCGGCCCCGCAATTGCAGGGCGTTGTTGACGGCCGACCAGATGTCTGCAAGGTTATTGAAAAAATTACCCACCCCGGTGCGGACCCAGTAAGGCGTGGCGCTTTGGTAGGCCGTAGCGACAGGCTTGACCACAGCACGGTCTAACGCGTCGTTGAACGAAAAAATGCTGCGATTCAGCGATTCCAGTGGGTCACGTCGATCCGGATTGGGCACTGTGGCACAGCCCTGCAGCAACACGACCATTGCGGCCAACGCCCACGCCCCAACGCGGGAGCCACGATTTCGCTCCAGTGAAAGCAAAGAAAGCGTTTGTACCTTCATTATTTTTTAACAGGGTCTGCGGCGGGGCCTTCGGCCGCCTTGCTGTAGAGAAACTGGCTGATCAGGTTTTCCAGCACCACGGCAGACTGGGTTGCGCCGATGGTGTCGCCGGCTACCAGGTTGCTGGCATCTGCCCCAGCTTCAATGCCGATGTACTGCTCGCCCAGAAGGCCGCTGGTGAGAATCTTCAGTGAACTGTCCTTGGGAAACGCGTAGCGGTTCTCCAGGGCCAGGGTGACGCGGGCCTGGAACGTCTTGTCATCAAACGTGACCGACTCCACGCGCCCCACCACCACGCCACCGCTGCGCACCGCGGCCTTGGGTTTGAGTCCACCGACATTGTCAAACTTGCCCATGACCCGGTACGTGGGCTGAAAACTCAGGTTCAGCAAGTTAGCCGACTGCAGCGCCAGAAACAGGATCGCTGCTGCCCCAATCATGACAAACACACCAACCCACACATCTTTCTTTGAGCGTTGCACAACACCCTCCTCAAGTGGTAAACATCATCGCGGTCAGGATGAAATCCAGACCCAGAACCGACAGGGACGCCACCACCACCGTACGGGTGGTGGCACTGGCCACGCCTTCCGGCGTGGCTTGTGCCTCGTAACCTTGCAGCAAGGCGATAAAGGTCACGGTAAAGCCGAACACAATACTTTTGACAATGCCGTTGCCGACATCCTGCCAGACGTCAACGCTGCCCTGGATCTGACTCCAGAAGGCGCCGCCGTCCACACCAATCATGAGCACGCCCACCACCCAGCCGCCAATCACCCCCATGGCGCTGAATACGGCGGCCAGCAGGGGCATGGCAATGACGCCTGCCCAAAAGCGCGGCGCCAGAATGCGCTGTATCGGGTCCACTGCCATCATTTCCATCACGCTGAGTTGCTCGCCCGACTTCATCAGGCCAATCTCCGCGGTCAGGGAGGTACCTGCACGGCCGGCAAACAACAACGCCGTCACCACGGGCCCCAGCTCCCGCACCAGCGTGAACGTGACCAGCTGGCCCAGCGCATCGGACGAGCCAAAGCGCAGCAGCGTGTAATAGCCTTGCAGACCAAACACAAAGCCGACGAACAGGCCCGAAATGGCAATGATTACTAGCGAATAGTTACCCAGGAAATGGATTTGGTCTCGTATCAGTCCAAAGCGCCGGAACGCCGGCCCCGCCGTGGCCAGGAGCCGAAAAAACAAACGCGCGCCATAACCCAGATCGGCCAGCTTGCTGCGGGTGGAAAACCCGACGTCCGAGGGCTTGTACCAGCTCATGGTGCGACTCCTGGTTGCTCTGACCCTGCGACCGGGCCAGGGCCAAAATCTTCTTCGACGGAAACGCCAGGGTAATGAAAGCGCACCGGACCATCCGGCAAGGCATGCACATACTGGGACACAAGCGGATCGGTACTTTGGCGCACCTGCTCAGGCGTGCCCTCGGAGGCCACCTTCCCATTGGCCAGAATGATCACGTGGTCCGCAATGCCAAACGTCTGCTCCAGCTCATGCGACACAAATACACTGGTCAGTCCCATGGAATCATTGAGCTCACGAATCAGCCGCGCGGCAATCGCCAACGAGATGGGATCCAACCCGGAAAACGGCTCGTCATACATCACCAATTCAGGGTCCAGTGCAATGGCGCGCGCCAGCGCGATACGCCTGGCCATTCCGCCCGACACCTCGCTGGGCATCAGATCCCGCGCACCGCGCAGGCCTACGGCGTTGAGCTTCATGAGCACGATATCGCGGACCAGCGCCTCTGGGAGGTCCGTGTGTTCGCGCAGGGGAAACGCCACGTTCTCAAACACGCTCAAGTCGGCAAAGAGCGCACCAAACTGGAACAGCATGCCCATGCGGCGCCGTGCCGCATACAGTTGCGGCTGGTCCATGCGCGTGACATCCTGCCCGTCGAACAGCATTTCACCGGATTGGGCCCGGTTTTGCCCGCCAATCAGACGAAGAATGGTGGTCTTTCCGCCGCCGGACGCGCCCATCAGGGCCGTCACCTTGCCGCGCGGGATCGTCAGGGACACGTCATCCAGAATGACGCGCTCGCCATAACCAAAGGTCAGATGGCGTAGTTCAACGAGTGAGGAATTGGAGGATGGGACCATAAAAAACAAGAGCCGGAAACTTTCCGGCTCTTCGATGATAAAGGATTCAGGTAAACCCCTAGATACGCGCCATCAGCGAGGCAAGTCGCTGACACCCATCAGGAACTCATCCACAGAGCGTGCCGCCTGACGACCCTCGCGAATAGCCCATACGACCAGGCTTTGACCACGTCGCATATCGCCCGCTGCAAAAACCTTGGGCACGCTGGTGGCGTAACCGCCGGAGAACTCCGTTGTCGCTTTGGCGTTGCCCCGGTTGTCCTTGTCGACACCAAAGGCGTCCAGTACGGTGGCGACCGGATTGACAAAGCCCATGGCCAGCAACACCAGATCGGCCTTGAGCACTTGCTCAGAGCCTGCCACTTCCACCATCTTGCCGTCTTTCCACTCCACCTTGACGGTCTTGAGGCCGGTCAGCTTGCCTTTCTCCCCAATGAACTCCTTGGTGGAGACGGCGAACGCCCGCTCACATCCCTCGTCATGGCTGGAGCTGGTGCGCAGCTTGATCGGCCAGTAGGGCCAGGTCATGGGTCGATTTTCTTCAGCCGGCGGCTCAGGCATCACTTCGAACTGGGTCACGCTGACCGCGCCGTGGCGGTTACTGGTGCCCACGCAATCGCTGCCGGTGTCACCACCGCCGATGACGATGACGTGCTTGCCGTCTGCGCGCAACTGGCCTTTGAGCTTGTCGCCCGCGTTGACCTTGTTTTGTTGGGGCAAGAATTCCATGGCGAAATACACGCCTTCCAGATCGCGGCCCGGCACCGGCAGATCCCGCGACTGCTCGGAGCCGCCCGTCAGCAAAACCGCATCAAAATCTTTCTGCAACTGGGTGGCGGAGATGGTTTCCTTGGCCCAGTTGATGACTTTGGAATCCTTCGGCCACTCGCCCACCATGACACCGGTGCGGATGGTGACGCCTTCTTTTTGCAACTGGTCCACGCGGCGATCGATGTGGCTTTTTTCCATCTTGAAATCTGGAATGCCATAGCGCAGCAAACCGCCTACGCGGTCATTTTTCTCGAACAGGGTCACGTCGTGGCCCACGCGCGCCAATTGCTGGGCGGCGGCCATGCCTGCAGGGCCCGAGCCCACCACCGCCACTTTTTTGCCTGTTTTCTGTTTCGCTGGCTTGGCCAGCACCCAGCCCTCGGCCCAGGCACGGTCAATGATGGCGTGCTCAATCGATTTGATACCTACGGCATCGTCGTTGACGTTCAGTACGCAGGCCGCTTCACACGGTGCCGGACAGATGCGACCGGTGAACTCGGGAAAGTTGTTGGTGCTGTGAAGTGTGTCAATCGCCGATTTCCAGTCGCCAGCGTACACCAGGTCGTTGAAGTCCGGAATGATGTTGTTGACCGGGCAACCGCTGCTGCAAAACGGAGTGCCGCAGTCCATGCAGCGAGCGGACTGCAGCTTGGCGTGCGCGTCATCCAGACCCACGACGAACTCTTTGTAGTTCTTGAGGCGCTCGACCACGGGCTTGTAGCCCTCCTCAATCCGCTCAAACTCCATGAAGCCAGTGACTTTTCCCATGATTTCTATCCTTGTACGTTGAGAAGACGCCGCCTTACTTGGCAGGCGCGGCTTCCTTCTTGCCAGCTGCTACTTTATTGATAGCATCTTGCGCAGGTTTTACGGGGGCTACGGCCGTTTTACGTGCATGAATCTCACCCAGAGCACGCTTGTACTCATTAGGGAAGACCTTCACGAATTTGGCACGTGCAGCATCCCAGTTGTCCAGCAACTCGCGGGCGCGCTTGCTGCCGGTCCAGCGATTGTGGTCTTCCAGCAATTTGCGCAGCTGCGCGTCATCGCTCAGGCCCCGGTGCCAAATGGCTTTGTTCATTGCCACTTCCTGCTCGGCCGCCGTCAGCACCTTTTCCATAGACACCATGGCCGTGTTGCAGCGCTTGGCGAACTGGCCGTCTTCGTCGTACACGTAAGCAATACCGCCGCTCATGCCCGCTGCAAAGTTGCGGCCGGTTTTACCCAGCACAGCTACCGTGCCGCCGGTCATGTATTCACAACCATGGTCGCCCGTGCCTTCGACCACGGCCGTGGCTCCCGACAGACGCACCGCAAAGCGCTCGCCACCCACACCGCTGAAGAAGGCTTCACCCGCCGTGGCGCCGTACATCACGGTGTTGCCCACGATGGTGTTGCGAATGGCTTCGCCCCGGAAGTCGATGCTGGGGCGCACCACCACTCGGCCGCCGCTCAGGCCCTTGCCGGTGTAGTCGTTGGCGTCACCGATCAGGTACAAGGTAATGCCCTTGGCCAGGAAAGCACCAAACGATTGACCGCCGGTGCCTTCCAACTGGATGCGGATGGTGTCATCCGGCAAGCCCTCAGGGTGCACCTTGGTCACCGCGCCGGACAGCATGGCGCCGACCGAGCGGTTGACGTTGCGCGTCATTTCCATGAACTGAACGCGCTCGCCCTTGTCGATGGCCGCACGCGATTTGGCGATGAGCACGTTGTCGAGTGCTTTCTCCAGACCGTGTTCCTGGAACTGGGTCTGGAAACGGGGCACATCGGCAGGCACATTGGGTTGGGCAAACAGGCGGCTGAAATCCAGGCCGCTGGCTTTCCAGTGCTCAATACCCTGGCGCATGTCCAGCAGGTCAGAGCGGCCAATCAGGTCGTCAAACTTGCGGATACCCAGCTGGGCCATGATCTGGCGCACTTCTTCGGCGATGAAGAAGAAATAATTGACCACGTGCTCAGGCTTGCCGGAGAACTTCTTGCGCAGTGCAGGGTCTTGCGTTGCCACGCCGACCGGGCAGGTGTTGAGGTGGCATTTGCGCATCATGATGCAGCCTTCCACCACCAGGGGCGCGGTGGCGAAGCCGAACTCATCCGCACCCAGGAGGGCCCCAATGGCCACGTCGCGACCCGTTTTCATCTGGCCGTCGGCCTGCACACGAATGCGGCTGCGCAGGCGGTTCAAAACCAGCGTCTGCTGGGTTTCGGCCAAGCCGATTTCCCATGGGCTACCGCAATGCTTGATGGACGACCAGGGCGACGCGCCCGTGCCGCCGTCGTGCCCGGCGATCACCACATGGTCGGCCTTGCACTTGGCCACGCCGGCGGCGATGGTGCCCACGCCAATTTCAGCCACCAGCTTGACGCTGATGCCGGAATGGGGCGCCACGTTTTTCAGATCGTGAATCAGCTGGGCCAAATCTTCGATCGAATAGATGTCGTGGTGCGGAGGGGGCGAAATCAGACCCACACCGGGCACCGAATGGCGCAGACGACCGATGTATTCGGACACCTTGCCACCGGGCAGTTGACCGCCCTCGCCTGGCTTGGCGCCCTGCGCCATCTTGATCTGGATCTGGTCGGCGCTGGTCAGGTATTCCGCTGTCACACCAAAGCGGCCCGAGGCCACCTGCTTGATGCGTGAACGCAGGCTGTCGCCGGCTTGCAATGGCAGGTCCACCTCGACCACGTCTTCACCAATGATGCTCTTGAGCGAATCGCCCTGTTTGATGGGGATGCCCTTGAGCTCCTGGCGATAACGCGCAGGGTCTTCACCGCCCTCACCCGTGTTGCTCTTGCCGCCGATACGGTTCATGGCAACGGCCAGTGTGGCGTGCGCCTCGGTACTGATAGAGCCCAGCGACATGGCGCCGGTGGCGAAGCGTTTGACGATCTCTTTGGCCGACTCAACCTCATCCACCGGAATGGCTTTGGCAGGGTCGATCTTGAATTCGAACAGGCCGCGCAGTGTCAGGTGGCGCTTGCTTTGGTCATTGATCAGCTGGGCGTACTCTTTGTACGTATTCCAGTTATTGGAGCGCGTGCTGTGCTGCAGCTTGGCAATGGCATCGGGCGTCCACATGTGCTCTTCACCGCGGGTGCGCCAGGCATATTCGCCACCGGCATCCAGGGCGTTGGCCAACACCGGATCGGCACCGAAGGCAGCCTTGTGCATGCGGATAGACTCTTCAGCGATCTCGAAGACGCCAATGCCTTCAACACGGCTGGGAGTGCCCGTGAAATATTTGGCGACGGTCGCTGTGGAGATTCCGATGGCTTCAAACAGCTGCGCGCCGCAGTAACTCATGTAGGTGGACACGCCCATCTTCGACATGATCTTGGACAGGCCCTTGCCGACCGCCTTGACGTAGTTGTAGATGGCCTTTTCAGCGCTCAGGTCGCCCGGCAGATCCTTGTGGATGCTGGTCAGGGTTTCCATGGCGAGGTAGGGGTGCACGGCTTCTGCGCCGTAGCCAGCCAGCACCGCAAAATGGTGCACTTCACGCGCAGTGCCAGTCTCGACCACCAGGCCGGCGGTGGTGCGCAAACCTGCACCCACCAGATGCTGGTGAATGGCAGACAGCGCCAACAGGGCTGGAATGGCCACTTGCGTGGCGCTGATGGCGCGGTCGCTGATGATGAGGATGTTCTTGCCACCCTTGATGGCATCCACCGCTTCGGCGCACAACGACGCCAGCTTGGCTTCCACGCCCTCGTGGCCCCAAACCAGCGGGTAGGTGATGTCGAGCGTATAGCTGCGGAACTTGCCTTGCGTGTGCTTTTCAATGTCGCGCAGCTTGGCCATGTCGGCAAAGTCCAGCACGGGCTGGCTCACCTCCAGGCGCATCGGCGGGTTGACCTGGTTGATGTCCAGCAGGTTGGGCTTGGGGCCGATGAAGGACACCAGGCTCATCACAATCGCTTCGCGGATCGGGTCGATCGGCGGGTTGGTCACTTGCGCGAACAACTGCTTGAAGTAGTTGTAAAGCGGCTTGTTTTTGTCGCTCAGCACGGCCAGGGGGCTGTCGTTGCCCATGGAGCCGATGGCTTCCTCGCCCGCACTGGCCATGGGGGCAATCAGAAACTTGAGGTCTTCCTGCGTGAAGCCGAAGGCCTGCTGGCGGTCCAGCAAATCGGGGCTGGCATGCTTCATTCCCGCAGATTGCGGCTCAGTTGCAGTCACAGGCAGTTCCTCGGGCGATTCCCCCGCCGTCAGAACCACCACGTCATCCAGACGAATGCGCAGGTTTTCGATCCACTGCTTGTAGGGCTTGGTGTTGGCCAGACTGGCTTTCAACTCTTCATCATCGATCATGCGGCCTTGTTCCAGATCGATCAGGAACATCTTGCCAGGCTGCAGGCGCCATTTGCGCACGATCTTGTTCTCGGGCACCGGCAGTACACCGGACTCCGAACCCATGATGACCAGGTCGTCGTCAGTGATGCAGTAGCGTGATGGGCGCAGGCCATTGCGGTCCAGCGTGGCACCAATCTGGCGTCCGTCGGTAAACACAATGGAAGCCGGGCCGTCCCACGGCTCCATCATCGCGGCGTGGTATTCGTAAAAGGCCTTGCGGCGCTCGTCCATCGTGGAGTGCTGCTCCCACGGCTCGGGGATCATCATCATCACAGCCTGGCTGATGGGGTAGCCCGCCATGGTCAACAGTTCGAGACAGTTGTCGAACGTGGCGGTATCCGACTGACCGGCAAAGCTGATGGGATACAGCTTTTGCAGATCAGCCCCCAGCACCGGGGAGGACATCACGCCTTCGCGTGCCTTCATCCAGTTGTAGTTGCCCTTGACGGTGTTGATTTCCCCGTTGTGCGCCACATAGCGGTAGGGGTGGGCCAGCGGCCATTCGGGGAAGGTATTGGTGGAGAAACGCTGGTGCACCAGGCCGAGTGCAGAGACACAGCGCACGTCGCTCAAATCCTTGAAGTACACACCCACCTGGTCGGCCAGCAGCAGGCCCTTGTAGACCACGGTACGGCTGGACATGCTGGGTACGTAATACTCTTTGCTGTGCGTCAGCTTGAGCGCCTGAATATGGGCGCTGGCGGTCTTGCGGATGACATAGAGTTTGCGTTCCAGCGCGTCTTGCACGATCACGTCGTTACCGCGGCCGATGAAGACCTGGCGCAGCACCGGCTCTTTTTCGCGCACGGTGGGCGACATCGGCATGTCGCGGTTCACGGGCACATCGCGCCAACCCAGCAGCACCTGGCCCTCGGCCTTGATGGCGCGCTCCATCTCCTGCTCGCAGGCCAGACGGGACGCGCTCTCCTTGGGCAAAAACACCATGCCCACGCCGTACTCGCCGGGGGGCGGCAAGGTGACGCCCTGCGCGGCCATTTCTTCGCGGTACAGCGCATCTGGCAGCTGAATCAGAATGCCGGCGCCATCGCCCATCAGCTTGTCGGCACCGACGGCGCCCCGGTGGTCCAGATTCTGCAGAATCTGGAGCGCATTTTTGACAATGTCATGCGACTTGATGCCCTTGATGTGGGCCACAAAGCCCACGCCACACGCATCGTGCTCGTGTTCCTGGGAATACAAACCGTTGTTCTGAAGATGTTGGATCTCTGCAGCCGTAGTCATGGCGCACTCCTAAAGTAATTGCACTGGGGGGTCAAGAATACTGCAATGCAACAAAGATGCCAAGCACAATAATAAGGGTCAGATCCCAATTAAAAATAACAAATGACTACTAGATATAAATTAGGGACACATCAAAAAATATAGCACTTTAAGCATACTAGACGGGAGCTGCAGCCATTATTCGTCTAAATTATCTGGGGTGAACCCGGCCGCCCAGCGGTGCTTTTCGTGACCCGCCGCTGGGTTATTTTTTGCAATTCAGCCACAAATTCAGGATCACCCAAGGCCCAGCCGCGCAAGGCGGCGTCCGTCAAGGTGGTCTGCTGCACCGGACTGATGCCTTCGCGCACCCGCTCGGCATAGGCTGCCTCGCGGGCAAACGGCGTGTTACCCAACTCCCATACCAGTGAATGCGGGGTAATAAGCTTGTCGGTGCGCTGCCCGATATAGTGTCCGTGGCTGGACCAGGGGTAGTCCCGCGCCTGCGCAACAACGCCAGCGCGCACCGGATTGAGATCCATGTAGGCCATGCAGGGCAACAGGTAGCGTTCTGCCTGAATCACGGTCGATCGGTATCGCCCTTCCCACAAAGTGCCGCTGCGTTTTTGTGAGTCATTGAAGTAGCGTACGTAGCGCCGCCCTACGGCCTGCATCATTTGTGACAAGGCATCTGTGCTTTGGGGCGTTGCCAGCAGGTGAAAGTGGTTGGCCATCAGCACATAGGCGTGGATGGCTACCCCGAACTTGCGGGCACTGGCATCCAGCAAATCCAGCAGGGTCTGGTAGTCGGCGGCCGACGCAAAAATGGCTTGGCGGTTATTGCCGCGCTGGATGATGTGGTGAGGAAACCCGGGCAGCGTGAGACGGGGAAGACGGGCCATGCAACTCCACCGCCTTCAGCGTCTTACCGGGGCGCCTTGGTAACGCGCACTTTGCTGCCCGTGGTGACAATGATGACGGAATCCCCTGCAGCCAATAACTCGGTGCCTTTGGCCTGCACAATGGCGCGGCGCTCACCGCCTTTGAGCTGAACCAGGATTTCGGTAGCGTCTTCCTTGGTGGAGAAACGCTCGATGGCATTACCGGCTGCAGCGCCCGCCACGCCGGCCAGCACGCCCAGCACCTGGGCTTCGCGTTGCACGCCACTACCGCCATACCCCCCGATGGCACCCACCACGCCGCCCACCGCACCACCTATGCCGGACTGGCTGCCATCCACCACCACGTTGCGCACGGACAGCACGATGCCATCTTGCACCTGGGACATGCGTTGGGCATCGCCCCGTTGAATCACGTCGGGACTGCTGCTGGCACAGGCCACCAGCGTGGTGGCTACGGCCAGTGCCAAGCCCAGGTTAGATAGTGGTTTCATTGGTAACTCCAAAAATCAGGGGTAAATGGTAACGCTTGCGGACTGAACGCGTCAGCCCGCGGGTTCGTTGTCCAGCGGTAATGTAAAGCGGGTGTCGAGCAGGGCGGTGAGCCCGAACTCCTGCAACAAAGCCTGCAGGCGCTGTGCCGCCGCACGGTTGGGCTTGCCGGTGTAGCGGGCAATGATGAGCTCGTTTTTCATGCTGTGCTCCCAGCCCACCAATTCGGTCACCGTAACCTGGTAGCCCCGCGCTTCAAGGTACAAACAGCGCAATACGTTGGTGATCTGGCTCCCCATTTCGCGGGTATGCAAAGGGTGGCGCCACAACTCTGCCAGCGGTGTGCGGTTCAGTGAAAGCGCCTTGCCCGCATTCAGGCTGCGCGCGATCTCGGCCTGGCAGCAGGGCACCAGCACCATGTAGCGCGCCTTCTTTTTCAGGCCAAAGGCGATGGCGTCGTCGGTCGCCGTATCACAGGCATGCAAGGCGGTGACCACGTCGATTTGCGATGGCATGGCCTGGGAGTCGGTGGAATCGGACACACTCAAATTGAGGAACGACATGCGCTCGAAGCCCAGTTTGTTCGCCAGCTCACGCGATTTTTGCACCAGCTCAGGGCGTGTCTCCACGCCATAAATATGGCCCCGCGCCAAGTTCTTGAAGAACAGGTCGTAGATGATGAAACCGAGGTAGGACTTGCCTGCGCCATGGTCAGCCAGCGTGACGCCGTGCCCCGCGTCGGGCAGCTCCTGAAGCAACTTCTCAATGAACTGGTACAGGTGGTAAACCTGCTTGAGCTTGCGCCGCGAATCCTGGTTGAGCTTGCCCTCTCTGGTAAGGATGTGCAATTCCTTGAGCAGTTCGATACTTTGGCCAGGACGCACCTCGGCAGCAAGGGGGTTGGCGTCCACCGGCTTCGTCGCGCGTGCGGGAGTGGCTGACGGGGAATCCGGGCCGGTTTTGCGATGTTTCATGGCGTGATCTTGCCACGCGTGTGGGCATCGACATCCAGCGCAGCCCAACCATCGTGTCCAATGCGTTCCATCGTTTGCATATTGACCTCGAAAATAGCCTCCGCATGGGGGAAGGCCTGCACCGCCCGATCGATGCTCTCTTCACGCAACAGGTGCAAAGTCGGGTACGGCGAGCGGTTGGTGAAGTTGGTAATGTCGTCTGGAGAGGTGTTGGCAAACTGGTACTGGGGATGCAAGCTGGCAATCTGGAACACGCCGTCGAAGCCCAGCTTGACCAGCAACCGGTCGGCCTGGGCCAGAAAGTCGTTGAACTCCAGAAAATCACCCAACCCGTCTGGTGCTATCAAAAGCGTAGTGTCCCGCGCAGCTGCATTGAGGGCTGCGAGCTCATTGAGCTCTCTTTTCAAGTCCGCCAACAGGTCTTTGTAACCTATGGAATGGCTGACAGCGTAGTGCACCTGACCTTTGACATCGACCGCCTTGGCAAACGGACACAGGTTCAGACCAATGACTGCGCGTTGCAGCCAGCGACGTGTGTCATCCACCACCACCGCGTCTACCGGGTTCACTGAACTATTCATAAAAACCGGCTGGATTGCGCCATGATCAACTTGGCCAATTCATCCATCAAATCATTCTGAATACGAACGGCTGGCCAAGTGCTGGAAACCACACCAAAGCCATCGGCATTGGCGACCCGAAACACCAATTGCGCGTTGTCATGGTCGGCGGTCACAGTCACGTTGCCACGCGCCCGCGTGGTGTACTCAAAAAAAATGGATTGCAGGGTACCCTTCTCGGGATGGCGCTGGTCCTTGCGTTCATGGTCCACGTGGCCGAATGCCAGTCGCTTTTGCACCCGCTCCAGATCTGGAGGGAAGTTGACGCTGACGGCGCCAGAGACAGGTGATCCCTGCTGCGGGACGATGTCCCAACCCATGGCGATAGTGTCGTACACCTCTTTGTCACGTAGCGTTTTCTTGCGCGAATCTACCCGGAAGTTAATCAGCTTCATGGCGGGCCAGGGGGTCTTGCCGTCGAGCGAATATTGGGGCCCGCCCGGAGTGATCACCGAAAGCTGTTTGGCCAGATCACGCACGTAGTGCCATACCCGCTGGCAGGCGATCTCGGTTTGCACGGCTTGGTCCTCGTCGTTCTTCAACTGAGAGGACTGCTGGCTTTGCAGCGCGCTGGCCTGCGATTTCAATTGATCGAGAAAACTCACGAACCCTCCGGACACACTTTGCATTTTTGGCCAATTTTACCGAGCACTCAGTCCAACAGGTGCTGCCCGGTCAGGCGCTCATGCTCGCGCGCGGCAAACCGGTCGGTCATGCCGGAAATGTAGTCAGCAACAATGCGTAGGAGGGGCGTATCGCGCGGGTTAGAGGCATTCAGCACAGCTGAACGTGCCACGAAGCCCGCCTGCATTTCCTGCGGTGCGCTGCAATAAGCCGCAAACAATTCCCGCACCACTTGCTGGGCGCGCGCCATGTTGTGCACAACCTGCGGGTGTCGGTACAACTCGCGCAAAAGAAAAGCCTTGAGGGGTTGGGAGCGCTCCCGCATTTCAATGCTGAAGGTCAGCAGCGGCGCCATGGCCCGGGCCTCGTTCACACTCCGCGGCTGCGCGGCTTCAATGGCGCTTTGCGTGGCGGCAATCACGTCATACACCTGAGCGCTAAGCATCAACCGAATAGACTCATACAACAACCGCCGGGACTGGGAC
Organism: Rhodoferax sp. GT1R46; assembly: GCF_056521285.1. Taxonomy (NCBI): domain Bacteria; kingdom Pseudomonadati; phylum Pseudomonadota; class Betaproteobacteria; order Burkholderiales; family Comamonadaceae; genus Rhodoferax; species Rhodoferax sp. GT1R46. The sequence continues at coordinate 51,158 of NZ_JBWMBC010000012.1, read as the reverse complement.
GGTTCTGCAAGCCGTGCATGTGAAGCCAGCGCCTGCTGGCGAAAGTCCTCAAACAGGGGGACCGCCTGAAGCTGTTCCAGCGAAATCAACCCTGATCGAACACCGTCGTCAATGTCGTGGGCGTTATAGGCAATTTCATCGGCCAGGTTGCACAACTGTGCTTCCAGACTGGGTTGGGTGCGATTCAAAAATCGCTGGCCGACGCCGCCATTTCCATCCGCAAAAGCCGGCTCATCCACTTCCAACAACGCCGCATTGGCGCGCGAGCAATGCTTGAGAATTCCCTCGCGGGTTTCAAAGCACAGATTCAAACCGTCAAACTCAGGGTAACGCTCTTCCAGGTGATCCAGAACCCGCAGGCTTTGCAGGTTGTGCTCAAAGCCACCTGCCGCCGCCATGCACGCGTTGAGCGCATCCTGTCCGGCGTGACCAAAGGGCGTATGCCCCACGTCATGCGCCAGGGCGATGGCCTCGACCAGGTCTTCATTGAGACCGAGTGACCGGGCGATCGAGCGACCGAGCTGCGCTACTTCCAGCGAATGGGTCAGGCGGGTGCGAAACAAATCGCCCTCATGGTTCAAAAATACCTGCGTCTTGTAGACCAGCCGGCGAAATGCGGTGGAATGCACGATGCGGTCGCGGTCGCGCTGGTAGTCAGTGCGCGTCGGCGCCGGTGTTTCGGGAAAGCGCCTTCCGCGCGTTTGTGCGGGATTGCATGCGTACGATGCCAATGTCATGGTTGCAAGCCGAATCGACCTCTAGCCCCCATAGAGCAAGCGCAAACCGCTATCAAAACAATAGCGAATCATCAGGCACAACATGCGTCAATCACTTCACGCACCAAGGCGTCGGGCGCGCTGCGCACCGATGCGCGGGCCGGCCCGTCAATCACGACGAACTTGATTTCTCCCGCCTCGGACTTTTTGTCGTGACGCATCAACGCTAGGTAGGCATCGGCATTACCGCCACTCTCTGTAGCGCCGAGGTTCAGCCGCGGCCCCTGCACGGGCAACCCGGCTCTTCGAATCAGTGTCGTCAGACGTTGCACCAGGGCGGCATCGATCAGCCCCAGGCGCTGGGAAAGCGTTGCCGCCATCACCATGCCACAGCCCACCGCTTCACCATGCAACCATGTGCCAAAACCCAACCCCGCCTCAATGGCATGACCAAACGTGTGGCCAAAATTCAGTATGGCGCGTAGTCCATAGTCCCGCTCGTCCTGCGCCACCACCCACGCCTTGATCTCACAACTGCGCTTGACAGCATGGGCCAGTGCAACCGGATCGCGCGCCAAAAGAGCGTCCATATTGGCCTCAATCCAGTCCAGAAAATCCATGTCAGCAATCGGACCATATTTGATAATTTCTGCAAGTCCAGCGCTGAGCTCCCGCTGCGGCAGGGTGTTGATGGTGTCAAGGTCACACACCACCAGCAACGGCTGGTAAAACGCACCAATCATGTTCTTGCCCAGCGGGTGGTTGATAGCCGTTTTACCCCCCACAGAAGAGTCCACTTGCGACAGCAACGTCGTGGGCACCTGCACAAATGGCACACCGCGCATGTAGCTGGCAGCTGCAAAACCGGTCATGTCACCGACCACTCCGCCGCCCAACGCAAACAACACCGTTTTGCGATCGCTGCCGTACTGCAAAAGTGCATCAAATATCTGATTCAAAGTTTCCCAAGTCTTGAATTGTTCGCCGTCTGGCAAAACGACTACGTGTACTGAGGGGTATTTTTCGAGCAGCGCCGCTTTAAGCGGCTTTGCATACAACGGCGCCACGGTTGAGTTGCTGACGATAAGCGCAGTGGCCGCTGATGGTAGCGAGGCATAGGTTTCGGACTGCGCCATGAGGCCGCCACCTATTTTGATGGGGTAACTGCGGTCACCGAGCGCTATTTGAATGGTTTGAAACGTCGAAGAACTCATGCGCCGTAGTTTAGTGTCTTCGGACATGTCCCCATCATTCGTTCGCCTGACCGCGATGAGATCGTCAGCCCTAAGGAGGAACGACTCCGGCGAGCTCCAGTTGCATCACAATCATGTTGACCAACGTCGAGACCGACGGGCGGCCCGTTTCAAGCACGAAATGCGCTGTTTCACGATACAGGGGGTCCCGTTGCACAAACAAGTCCCGCATGCGCGCCAAGGGGTCGGCTACTTGCAGCAAAGGACGGTTCACATCATGGCGCAACCGACGATACAACTCATCCGGGGTGGATTTAAGATAAATCACGCTTCCGCGACTGCGCAGATGCTGCCGGTTGGCGGACCGCAAAACCACGCCCCCCCCAGTGGACAGAACCCTCGGAGACTCGAGGGTCAATGCATTAATGACTTCTTCTTCAATATCTCGAAAGCTTGCCTCGCCCTCCCGCTCGAAGAATTCACGAATAGAGCAGCCCAACCGCAACTCGATAGCATGATCCGAGTCGACAAAAGGCACCTGCAACCGTCGGGCAAGCTGCCGTCCAACGGTCGTTTTGCCCGAGCCAGGGAGTCCGACAAGACTAACTAACAATTGTGAACCAGAATTCCAAGCAGGGCCACACTGCCGCTGTATCAACGACCGACTGCCCGTTCGGCAAGGGTCTTGGGAGTGATGAATACCAGCATCTCACGCTTTGTAGTGGAGGTCGCCTTGTTTCTGAACAACACACCAATGCCAGGCAAATCACCAAAGAACGGTACCTTGGCTCCACTGTCGGTCTGCTCTTCCGTGAAGATTCCGCCAATCACAACAGTCCCGCCATTCTCGACCAATACCTGAGTCTTGATATGTTTGGTGTCGATGGCAAAACCCGCTGGAGTTGACTGGCCGACCGTGTCTTTGGACACATCCAAGTCCAGAATAATGCTGCCTTCGGGAGTAATTTGTGGCGTGACCTCCAATTTAAGGCTGGCCTTACGAAACGCTATGGACGTCGCGCCACTCGACGAGGCGACTTGGTAGGGTAATTCGGTACCTTGTTCAATCAAGGCCTTGATCTGGTCAGCAGTGACCACCCGAGGACTGGAAACAACCTTACCTTTGCCATCAGCCTCGAGAGCCGATATTTCCAAATTCAGGAAATTGCCAGCAGCAGCGCCGAACAGAGACACGGCGAAAGTTCCCGGATTGGCAAATCCCAAAGCGCCAGTCGATGGCAGGTTCACGAAATTCCCGGAAGTAGTTGCAGCAGAACCCGTCACATAACTTGACCCAACCGTACCATTCAACGGACCACCTTCCGTAGTCCCCAGTGTCACGGCGGTTCCGCCTCCGCCGAGTTTCACGCCCAATGATTTGCCAAAACTATCGGAAGCCTCGACGATTCGCGCCTCAATAAGCACCTGCCTCACCGCAATATCCAATTTGGCAATCAACTGTTGAACTTGCTCCAATTTGCTAGGAATGTCTGTCACGAACAGCTGATTGGTGCGTGGCTCAGCAATCACGCTACCGCGTGCACTTAGCATTCGGGCACTGGCCGCGCCACCACCGCCTGCCGTCAGCTGCGCTGCAATCTCAGACGACTTCGCGTAATTAATCTGGAATGACTGGGTACGCAATGGCTCAAGACTTTGCACCGATGCTACCGACTCAAGATCCAGTTTCTCTTTCGCTGCAATTTCATCCTTGGGCGCGACCCACAGAACATTCCCGCTCTTGCGCAAGCCCAGACCCTTTGCCTGCAAAATAATATCCAAAGCCTGATCCCAAGGTACATCCTGCAAGCGCAGGGTGACCGAACCAGAAACCGAATCCGAGGTGACAATGTTGAAGTTCGTGAAATCGGCGATCACCTGGAGCAGAGATCGAACTTCGATATTCTGGAAATTCAGTGACAGTTTTTGCCCGCTGTAACCGACGCCTTGGGTCAGCTTCTTCGGGTCTACCTTCAGTTCCTTGACCTCCACTACAAATTGCTCGTCGCTTTGGTACGCGCTGTGCTCCCACAGACCTTTGGGCTCAATGACCATCCGCACGCGATCTCCTGACTGGGATGTGGTCACCGACTTCACCGGTGTGCCAAAGTCGGCAACATCCAATCGGCGGCGCAACCCTTCTGGCAGCGTAGACTTCATGAACTCCACCACCAACGCTTGGCCCTGCTGACGAATATCGACTCCGACCTGATTGTTTGGCAATGTCACCACAATTCGTCCAGCCCCGTCCGCGGTCCGACGGAAGTCCACATCCTTCAAGGGAGCGGAATCCCGACTGCGATTTTCGGCAAAAACAGGGGCTATCGATGCGCGCGGAGAAGTCGCTATTGCTGATTCCAGCACCACAAGCAGTGATTTGCCCTGAATCTCCGTCTTGTACGTCGCAGGTTGCTTCAGGTTTAGCACCACACGCGTGCGTTCCCCAGCCTGAACGACACTCACAGACTTCAAATTACCCTGGTTTATATCGACGGTGGAACGCCCCATGGCATTCGAGACACCCGGGAAATCCAGCGCGATCCTCGCGGGGGACTGAATGGCGAAGCCTGTCGGTACGGCGGTCAAAGCCTGCGAGAGGTCAATCCTGACGACCTCGGTGCCCCCTTGCACGGAGCCGGTTACCGACTCAATTGCAGTCTGCGCTTGCGCCGCCGCCCCCAACAACAAGGCAACTGAAAAAATAATGCCTTGCCACATGTGCAATCCCATACGCTTATTCTGATGTTTCATTTAGACCTCTCTTGCAACTGTAATGTTGCAATGCGTTCAATCCATTCACCGCCGGCGTCTTGCACGATCTCGCGCAAAGTTACCTCAGACTCACTGATTTTGGTCACCCGACCATAGTTGTGCCCCAAGTAATTGCCCAACTTCACCTGATACAGCAAATTGTCCACCTTCACCAACGCGACCGGTTGTCCCGCCTTGACAATGCTCCCCACCAAGTTCATGGTGTCTAGCGGAAACGCCTCCAAGGGCTCCTTGCGACGCGCAAGCTCAGGCGCCACTAAAGCCCCATTGGCCGCCACCTGCGACGCATCCCGCTTCAAGGCTTGCGTAAGTTTCTGATTGCTGAAAGGCTCAATCGCCGTCGCATTGGTATACACCTCGGGCTTGAACTGCTTGGGTGCAGGAATAGGGGCCACCTTGGGACGTGTCTGATTTCGCTCCTCGACCATCCACTGCCGAATATCGTCCTCACCCGAAGTTCCGCACCCTGCCAGAACACTCAGCACACCGAGCACCGAGAAAAAGCTCAAACGCTTCATTTCTTGACTCCTTTACCGGCAGACGCCTGGCGCTGTGAAGCTACTTCATCTGCATCAAGATAGCGGAAGGTTTTGGCAGTTGAATCAAGGATCAATGTGCCGTCAGGCTTGGGAGCAATAGTCAAGTTGTTCAACGTGACAATTCGTGACAAGTTTGCGATATCCGAGGCAAATGCTCCTATATCGTGGTACCTACCGGTTACCCGAATAGCAATCGGTAGCTCGGCGTAATATTCCTTCACCGCAATTTGACCTGGACGAAACAAATCGAACTGCAGACTTCGACCCAAGCCTGCCTGATTGATATCGGAAAGGAGTGCATCCATCTCTGCTTTGCTGGGGAGCTGTTTCTCCAACTGGGTCACGTACTGCTGCACTTGCTCACGCTGTTTCTTGAGAACATCGAGATTAACTGCCTTTGTAAGCTTGGTTTTGTAGTCTTCACGGAGCTTGACCTCCTTGTCCTGCTCCTGCTGCAGCATTTCCTGTGACCCATTCAACCAAACGAACCACAGCGCCACCACGATGACGATGGACGTGCAAGCGAACAGGGCGTATCGCGGAAGCGACGGCCAAGCGGACGGGTCTTTGGGATCCAGATCACGAAACTGATTCGTCAGTTTCTGCTGGAATGCTGCAAAGTCAAAAGAAATGGGGGTTTTGGTTGCCATTTGGGATCCCACTATTTCTTACCGTCGACCAGTGCGACAGGCGCAGACGCCACTCCCGCAGGTTTGGCCGCCGCTTTTTCAGCCTCGGTTGCCCGCACCAGTCGAACCCGGATCGTAAAATTAGCCACTCGCCTTTGGTCACGAGCAGACAATGCTACGGTGCCAGCCACAATCTCCACTAGCTCAGGCTTGCTAAACCAGGGCGTGTTACTGGATAGATTGCGCAGCAACTCTGACACCCGCTCGTTAGATTGGGCAACCCCATTGATGGTCACCAATTGGTCGACTTGCGTCATTTTGTTGATATAGACGCCGTCGGGTAACTGATTGACCAATTCGGTAAGCAAATGAACTGGCAAATTGCGGTCGGATTGAAGGTCTTCCACCGCTTGCTGTCGCGCACGCAGTGCGGCAATCTCGGCTTCGAGGCCAACGATGTCCTTGATTTGCCCTTCGAGCTTCTTGATCTCTGTTTCCAGAACCACATTAGTACCCTGTTGCGCAGATATTGCGCCCTGGTACCACAGAAAAATCGCTCCGGCTATGAGGCCACCCAAAACGGCCGAAGCCCCCAAAGACACATTAAACAGATCACGACGCCGTTTGCGTGCAGCTTCGCGGTGGGGAAGCAGGTTGATAAGAATCACTGCGCGAACCTCCGCAAGGCCAAGCCACAAGACGTCAGGTACGAGGGCGCTTCACGCGTCATTCTCTTCAGCCGGACCCCATCACCAATTTCCATTCCATCAAATGGATTGAGCAAACTGCAGGGAAAAGTGGTGTGCTGAGTCACTGCGGCGGTCAGGCCTGGCAACGCCGCCGATCCGCCAGCCAACATGATGTAGTCAACTTTGTTGTGCGGTGTACTGGTAAAGAAGAACTGCAGTGCGCGCCCCAACTCCTGCACCATTGTCTCAATAAAAGGTCGCAACACTGCGGATTCGTAGTCGTCCGGGAGCTCTCCGCTGCGCTTTTTGCTTTCTGCCTCTTCCGGCGAAAATCCGTACTGACGAACAATCAATTGGGTAAGCTGCGCGCCGCCAAATGCTTGATCCCGATCGTAGAGCACCTCGTCGTCTCGAAGCACCTGCATGCTGGTCGTTAGGGCCCCCACTTCAAACAAGGCCACAATCAAGCCAGCACCCCGGTTAGGCAAATTCTCGATGAGTCGCCCGGCTGCCAACCTGGCTGCATACGACTCCACATCAACAACCACAGGGGTTAGCCCGGCAGCTTCAGCCAATCCTTGAATATCCTGCACCTTTTCGCGGCGAGATGCAGCGATCAGCACTTCCACATCGCCCGCGGAAGTTGCGCTCGGGCCAATCACACAAAAGTCCAGACTGACCTCATCCAGCGGAAAAGGAATGTATTGATTGGCTTCAGTCTCTACCTGTTGCTCAAGCTCCTGATCGGTCATGCCGCCAGGCAAAATGATCTTTTTGGTGATTACTGCTGATGGAGGCAAAGCCATAGCGACATTTTTTGTCTTGCTGCCGCTTTTCTTGACAAGTCGCCGCAACGCGCCGGCTACTTCATCAAACTTCTCAATATTGCCGTCCGTAATCCAACCTCGCTCCAACGGCTCAATTGCACAACGCTCAAGCACCAGGTTGCCGGCCTTGTCATGGCCCAACTCCACCAGCTTGACGCTAGAGGAACTGATATCCAACCCAAGCATAGGTGCGGGCTGACGACTAAAAAACGACCCCAATGAGATCAAAACTATCCCCTGAAACAGACCGAAAAAACGTCGGCCAGACTTAAGAAATCACTTCAATGCTATCAGTAAGCACCTTGTCCCGCAAAGATTTTTTCTGTTTCAAATGATTTCAAACGTTGTCAAAAGCAGACGTTTTTTGTTTGCGATCAAAAACAATATACAGATTTGGCTTCCTGAGGAGGAAGCGGCAACAATCCACTAATTGCACAGTTTGCCGGCGCGAAGATCTGCATTTTTATAATGCAAAGGCGACTCATTTCATATTTCTATGCCAACGACCACCCCCCCATCAAAGAAGAATACAGATCAGCACACCGGCTTGGCGACGCTGCAATGGCCTATACGCCTGGTTTTGTGGAGTATGGGAATTGCGGTGGCGGGAGTCTTTTCGCTACTGGTATTGATCGCGTTGGCATTGGCAGTGGCCTTCCCTAACCTGCCGGATATTTCTGACCTTTCCGATTACCGCCCAAAGTTACCTCTGCGCATCTTTTCTGCTGAAGGTGATCTGTTAGGCGAGTTTGGCGAAGAGCGGCGCAACCTGACTCCCATCACGGAAATCCCGAAAGTGATGACCAATGCGGTTCTGGCGATAGAAGATGCGCGCTTCTATCAACACGGAGGAGTCGACTATTTGGGCGTTCTGCGCGCAGGCTTGGCCAATGTTGGAAAGGCCAAAAGCCAAGGCGCGTCGACCATTACGATGCAAGTTGCACGCAATGTCTACCTCTCGACTGAAAAGACGTTCACCCGCAAGATCTATGAAATTTTGCTTACATTCAAGCTGGAACACTTGCTGAGCAAAGATCAGATTCTTGAAATTTACATGAACCAGATTTTCCTGGGAAATCGCGCGTACGGATTTTCTGCAGCCTCTGAAATCTATTTCGGAAAGCCACTAAAAGATATAACTGTGGCCGAGGCTGCAATGCTTGCCGGCCTACCCAAAGCGCCGTCGGCGTACAACCCGATCAGCAACCCCCAACGCGCGCGGATTCGCCAGCGTCACATTATTGATCGCATGCTGGAGAATGGCTTCATTACAGCGAAAGAAGCGGAATCAGCAAAAAACCAGGAACTGATCATCCGAAATGGCCCCAACAACAACAAGGTGCATGCTGAGTACGTAGCAGAGATGGTCCGTCAATTGATATATGCGCAATACGGCGAAGAGACCTACACCCGCGGTCTGGACGTTCAGACCACATTGAGGACTGGTGACCAGAATGCCGCCTACAAGGCCCTGCGCAGGGGAATTATGGATTTCGAGAGGCGGCAAATTTATCGCGGTCCTGAGAAATTCATCACTTTGACTGCCAATGCACAAGAAATTGAAGAGGCAGTTGACGACGCGCTGGACGAGCATCCCGACAATGGCGACGTAATGTCTGCCGTGGTGATGGACGCAGATACAAAGCGAATAAGAGCCATGCGTCAGGGGGGCGAGTTACTTGAAATCACAGGGGACGGCCTTAAGCCCGCTCAGTCCGGGCTGTCAGACAAGGCGCAACCCAACATCAAGATTCGCCGAGGCGCCATCATCAGGGTTTCAAAGACCCAAAAGAGCACTTGGGAAATTACCCAATTGCCTGAAGTTGAAGGGGCATTTGTTTCGGTTGATCCGCGCGATGGCTCCATAAAAGCACTGGTTGGAGGGTTCGACTTTGCGAAAAACAAGTTCAACCACGTGACCCAGGCTTGGCGACAACCGGGGTCCAGCTTCAAACCGTTCATCTATTCGGCCGCCTTGGAAAAAGGCTTCACGCCCTCAACAGTCATCAACGATGCGCCTCTGTTCTTTGATGCGGGCGTCACAGGCGGGCAACCGTGGGAGCCCAAAAACTACGACGGCACCTTTGAAGGGCCCATGACGCTACGTCGCGGACTGGCGAAATCAAAAAATATGATTTCGATCCAGATTCTGCGCGCCATTGGACCCCAGTATGCGCAAGAATGGATTTCTCACTTCGGTTTCGATCCAGAAAAGCATCCTCCCTACCTCACCATGGCCCTGGGCGCAGGATCTGTGACACCCATGCAAATGGCCGTCGGGTACTCTGTATTTGCCAATGGCGGGTTTCGGGTGAATCCATGGCTGGTTTCCAGAGTTGCCGAGCAGCGCGGGAAATTGCTAATCGAATCAAAAGCGCCAGTGTTAACTGAATCGCAGCGGGCCATTGACGCCCGAAATGCCTTTCTAATGACCAGCCTATTGCAGGAAGTGACACGCTCAGGCACTGCTGCACGTGCGCAAGCAACACTGAAACGCCCGGATGTTTACGGAAAAACGGGAACAACCAACGACTCGATGGATGCCTGGTTTGCGGGATACCAGCCCACGTTGACCGCCGTGACCTGGATCGGCTATGACACGCCTCGCAAGCTGGGCGACCGGGAGACGGGTGGAGGCCTCAGTCTGCCGGTATGGATCAGCTACATGGAGACCGCACTCCGCAATGTCTCCGTGATGGAGCCAACTGCGCCGGAAGGCGTGGTCCAAGTAGGAGGGGAATGGTATTTCGACGAGTTCGCCAAAGGAGCGGGAGTGGCAGGCCTTGGGCTTGGAACAGCTACTCCCGCCGCGTCGACTGGCCCGGAAGAAAAAGGGGGCGGGACGACTCCAAAGGCCACCGCACCTGAGGACGAGAAAACAAGGATTATGGACTTCTTCAAAAACTAGTCACATCGAAATTGCAGCTCCCGGCCTGTCTGATTGCTGGCGTTGCGCGACAGCGCTGCAAAAAACTCGCCCTGGCCTTTGGTATCTTGCCATTGGCCGTCCATCCATCGGTAGTGGTAACCGCCGGACTTGGCGGCCATCCAGACTTCCTGCAGGGGTTTTTGCAGATTGATGATGATCTGGCTCCGGTCGGCAAAGGTCAGGGTGACCATTCCTCCCACCCGCTGGTTATCGACATCTGCGTCCGTTTCATCATTGATCTGATCGCAGCAGGCCTCTACGGCTTTCAGCAACGTTTCCGCTCGGTCCATGAATTCAGGGTCGGTCATTACAATTTCACCATGTTGACAACAAAGCAAATTCTAATCAGCGCGCTTGCCCTTGGCGCCAGTGTGCTGAATCTTTCCGGCTGCGGCCAAACCGGCCCACTGTATTTGCCTGCCACGGCCCAACCACCCAAGCCGTCAGCGCCTGTATCCCTACCAGCGCGCCCGCCACTCCCGTTTTCGGAATAGTCTCCCGTTTGCGCATTGACCGTTGCTGGACTTCGCCGCGCTTGGCAACAGGCGTTTTGCCATTTTCCCTGATCAAGCGGGGCCGTTCGGCTCAATCCCACACACCACATTTTGCTCTTATTTTTATAGCATTACACGCAGTGTGATCGGGGGCTAGATGGCTTTTTTTCTAAATTTTTGATTGACTCTCCAGCCAAGCAAAACACCAAGAACCAGCGCATACACTGCGACTTCGGTAAAATTGTTCTTGCCAGCGCGCATCCAGAAGAAATGCACCACGGCCAGCACGGCGACGGCGTAGACCGAACGGTGTAGCATCTGCCACCGACGCGCACCCAGCGCCCGAATGGCCCGGTTGAACGACGTCAAGGCCAACGGGGTCAAGAGCACCAACGACAAGAATCCGACCAAGATGAACGGCCGCTTGGGGATGTCCTTGGCAATAGCGCCCAGGTCAAAGCCCATGTCGAACCAGCTGTAGGCGGCAAAGTGTAAAAGCGCGTAGAAATAGACAAATAGCCCGAGCATGCGACGAAAGCGGGCCAAGGTTGGCAAGCGGGCTATCGTGCGCAATGGCGTTACCGCTAACACGAGGCAGAGCATGCGCAGAGTCCAGTCACCGGTGGAGCGCTCCAGCGCCTCCGCTGGATTGGCCCCGAGCCAGTCCAATGCTGCGGCCAAGACCAACCAGAGAAAGGGCAGCAATGCCAGAACGAAGACCATGGGTTTGGCCAGGCGACTGCCCAGCCATTGGTTCAGGGACGCACGCACAGCGGGTTCAGTACAACTTCTTCAGGTCCATACCGGCGTACAACTGCCCTACTTGCGCTTCATATCCATTGAACATCAAAGTCTTGCGCTTTTTCGCAAACAACCCGTCTTCGCCAATTCGCCGCTCGGTGGCCTGACTCCAGCGCGGGTGGTCCACATCCGGATTGACATTGGAAAAGAAACCGTATTCATTGGCCGCAGCCTTGTTCCAAGCCGTAGCGGGCTGCTTGTCGGTGAATCGTATCTTGACAATGCTTTTGCCACTTTTGAACCCGTATTTCCATGGCACTACAAGACGCACCGGGGCACCACTCTGGTTGGGCAGCACCTCGCCATACATGCCAAACGTCAGCAAGGTCAAAGGGTGCATGGCCTCGTCCAGCCGCAGCCCCTCGACATAGGGCCAATCGAGGACCCGGGAACCCACGAACGGCATGGTCTTGGGGTCAGCCAGGGTCACAAATTCGACGTATTTGGCACTACCCAGAGGCTCGACCCGCTTGATCAACTCAGCCAGCGAATAGCCTACCCACGGCACGACCATAGACCAACCCTCGACACAGCGCAAGCGGTAAATGCGCTCTTCCATCGCACTGAGCTTGAGCAGTTCCTCAAGGCCCAGCTTGCCGGGCTTCTTCACCAAGCCCTCAATCTCGACCGTCCAGGGACTGGTCTTCAGCGTATGCGCGTTCACTGCAGGGTCTGCCTTGTCGGTGCCAAACTCATAAAAGTTGTTGTAGGTGCTGGCGTCCTTGTAAGCGGTCACCTTCTCCATGGTTGCGGCTCCAGCCACTGCCGACTGCCTTGCCGCCAGGACGGGGAGCTTGCCGGGCCGCGGTACCGGACCTGCACCCTGGGCAAGCGCCTGGCGGGATGCCCAAGTCGCCATTGCCGACCCAGCGGCACCCGTCGCGATCAGTTTCAAAATGCCACGCCTATTCTCATAGAAGCCGCGGTCGGTAATCTCGCTCGCTGTGGTGTGGTTAAACCCGTTACGTTGGTCTTTGATAAGCATGCTGAAGTCCTCGTTTAAGTGTTGGTCGTCTGAGGAGCGCCGTTCTTACAAGGTTCCGTAACTATGCAACCCGCTCAGAAACATGTTGACGCCAATAAATGCAAACGTGGTGACAGCCAACCCACCCAACGCCCACCATGCCGCCACCGTGCCGCGCAAGCCCTTCATCAGGCGCATGTGCAACCAGGCTGCGTAGTTGAGCCACACGATCAGCGCCCAGGTCTCCTTGGGATCCCAACTCCAGTAGCCACCCCAAGCCTCGGCCGCCCACAAGGCCCCCAGAACCGTGGCGATAGTGAAGAAGGCAAAGCCAACCGCAATGGATTTGTACATCACATCATCGAGTACCTCGAACGAAGGCAAGCGCTCGGCGAGACGCCGCCGCCCAAACAAAATACTCGCAACAATCAAGGCGGAAATACCAAAATAAACGGCCCAGTAATCACTCATGCCCAGAACCGCTGATTTGCGAAACACCACGGGTTCAAAACACAATACAACGCCGAGTAGCCACAGTGGTGCCAGCTTGTACCAACGCGCCTCGCCGGCCTGCTGTTTGATAAGGTAGGCAAACGCCACCATGGCCGAAAGGGCAAACGTACCGTAACCAATAAAGTTGGCTGGCACGTGCAGCTTCATCCACCAACTCTTCAATGCGGGAACCAGCGGTTGTATTTCATGCGCCTGGCGCACCAGCGTGTACCACAGCAAAAATCCAACTGCAGCGCTCACGACCAGCATGACGAATGCACCCAGGGCGCGGGTTTTGTATTGCGCCTCAAAATACAAATAGAACGCAGCCGTGAGCCAGCAAAACAAAACGAATACTTCGTACAGATTACTCACCGGGATATGGCCAATATCTGCTCCCAGCAGGTAGCTTTCATACCAGCGCACCATGGTGCCGACCAGAGCCATGGTGACGGCAACCCACAAGAGGCGTGACGCAACCAGTTCCATCCCATCCGCACGGCCTTTGGCGAAAACGCCAATCCAGTAAAACGCAGTGCTGATGAAGAACAGCATGCTCATCCAGAGAATTGCCGACTGGCTGGAGAGGAAATACTTGAGCCAGAAAACCGTCTCTGCACGCTCCAGATTACCCTGGTACGACAGGATGCCAAACAATGACAGGGCGGCAACGGCCAGCATCAAAATCCGAAGGGGTCGCCAGAACCATCCAAGAGCGATCGCACTCGGCATTGCGGCCATAAGAATTCCTTTCTCATAGACGTCCATCGCACCGCCATAAATCGAAAAAACATACAGACCACCACACACCACCGAAGCGGCAAACAACCAGTCCAGCCAATTGCGTTTCGAAAAATAACCCTCGTTCAGCGAGATGTTCTGGACCGCGGCGGGGCTATTGGATGTCATCGTATTCATGTCTCTACTCCTTCAAGCCCAGCAATTTGGACTTCAGTTGTTCAAATTCTCGATCCCCATCCATCGTTTTACGATTGGTGGAGAGGGCCATCGTGGCTTGTGCCGCGGGGTTCGGCGCAGACTCTGTCGACTCACTGGGTGACAGCCATACCCACAAACGCCGTTCACGAACATACAGCATGGCAAATATCCCCAGAATGAGTAAGGCGCACCCTAGATAGACCACCGTTTTCCCGGGAGCACGTGCAACCTGAAACACGCTGGCTTGAACCTGCGTGAAGTCCGTCAACTGCAAGACTACCGGCGCAGGGTAGAGAGGAGCGTCACTCAAAGCCAGAACCGCCAACGTCATAAAGGCCTGACTTTTGTCGTCAGGCACCATGGGTTTCAGCCCGGCCTCTTCGTGTGCAAGCTGGGCCAACTCAAAAAGCGACCCATTCAAAATCCGGACCAGAACTTCCCCGGCCTTGTCCCGCTCGGATTCGGGCACATTGGCTTCAATGAAATCCGCAACCGCCTGCAAACCAGCGGTTGGCGCTGACGTCTTGCTTCCACTGGTTCCCGCAAAAAGGGACAGGGCCCGGGCGGCTGACACGCTGAGCTGCTGGGTTAATTCCGGACGTTTGGCATCCACCGCTTTACTGGCGTACCGTTTCACGGCCAAGTCGCGCATGCGGGCATCAGACAGCGCTGCGCGTAGCCGCAAGAACTCATCCATGGAGCCCTGCGCGTCAGCAGGAATGCGCAAATAGCGGAATGGTTGCGCCGGGGTGTCACGCGTCCCTAGCAAGAAAATCGGCGCGCCATCGCCCATATCCACGGGAAGCATGTAGTTATTGAACTCACGGGCCTGTCCGGCCGCATCACGCAGCTTGTAACTCACGCTGGGGCCAACATTGCGCAGATTTTTCTTGTTGGCATTTTTGTTGGCAGCACCCATGCGGGCATCAATGGACGCTCGCAGATCCACCTTGCGAACATCGGTCCCGGAAAGCCCATCACCACTAAAATTTTCCACGTTGATGACACGCAGGCCTGTGTACTCCACGGTCAGTTGCTCAGCACCCGGTGCGTTTCCACGCGTCAGATTTGCGGATCCGCCGATGACCCCCTCCAGTTCAAAGGGTTTGGTTTCCGCCCCCATGGGCACGGCACGCAGACGCACAGTGGAGCCACCATCATCGAAACTCGATTGGTAGATTTCAATGCCCTTGTAGCTCGCAGGATGGTTCACTTCCACGCGAGCCGGCAATTTTTCGCCCGTCTCCTTGTCATGTATCACGATGTCGCTGGCAAACAATTTGGGCATTCCCGTGGAGTAGTACTCCACCACAAACTTCTTCAATTCGATGGCAAATGGCAGTTCCTGCAACAAAATTCCATCTGCCTGATTCAGAATAGCCGTGCTGGACTGGGTACCTTCCGCCACCAGCAAGTTTCCACGAAACGTCGGATTGCGTTCACCCAAACGATGCTCGGGTGCCACGTCCACGATCATCCCGCCGCCCTTGTAGGGCGTCTTCCCGTTGAACAGCATTTGCGCGCGGACAATCAGGTCGCCGTCCAGTAGTCCACCAAGGCACACGAGGACAATCGCACTGTGTGCAGCGATGTAGCCAATTTTATTGACTCCCCCCGCCTTGGCCGCCACCATCCAACCGCCGCCCTTCGCCGTTTCACGCTGCTGAAGCTTGACCTTCCAGCCACCGCCGACCAGCAACTGCCCAATCCGGCGCGCCGCGGTCTCGGGAGACTCCTCCAGCACGACCTGTGCCCGGTGACCAAACGCCTTGAGGCTTTGTTCGCGGATGTTTTCCTTGTACGACTTGAGGTCTACCAGTATTTTGGGCGTGTTGCGGGCCACGCACAGCGACGTGCTGACCACCAGAAAGCCCATGATGAGAAGAAACCACCAGGCGCTATAGACGTTGTACAAACTGACCGCAGAAAACACCTCCGCCCAGAACGGGCCAAACTGGTTGACGTAATTGCCCAACGGCTCACGCTGCTTGAGCACCGTACCGATCACCGAAGCAATGCAAATGACGGTCAACAGTGAGATTGAAAACCGCATGGAAGACAGCAGTTCCACCGACGCACGCAGGGCGCGCGATCCGGACTTCAGTTCAATGCCGTGTGTAGTGACTGTCATGAATAGGATTCGGGAGACTCAAAGAAAAAAGGGCAGACCATCCTGCGATGCGTCCGCCCCGATTAGGGTGTGCCGCCGTCGTTTGGTTCCATAAAGAACCAAATAGCGGCAAAGGTATTACCGCAGTCCGGCCACGTAATCCGACACTGCCTTGATTTCACGGTCATTCAGCTTGGCCGCCACCTGGGTCATTTGCTGACTGTTCTTGCGCACGCCGTCGCGAAATGCCGTCAACTGCGCGACGGCGTAGTCCGCATGCTGGCCACTCAGACGAGGATACTGCGCGGGAATGCCTGCGCCCGTAGGGCTGTGGCAACCAGCGCATGCGGGAACCTGGCGGTCAGCAATACCACCCCGATAAATACGCTCACCCAGAGTCACCAGGCTCTTGTCGCTGGCGTAACCAGTCTTGGCCTTCTTCGAAGTCACCCAAAACGCGATGTTTTTCATATCTTCATCAGAAAGCGCGGAGGCGAAGCCTTTCATGATGGCGTTGTTGCGCTTGTCAGATTTAAACTCCTGCAACTGCTTGACCAGATATTCGGGGTGCTGCTGCGCGAGTTTGGGATAGGCCGGCGTTCCGGAGTTCCCATCCACACCGTGGCATGCAGCGCACACAGCGCCATAGCTTGCCTCGCCCTTCACCAGATCCGGCTTGACTACCTTGGCAACGACTGCCTCGGAGTGAGCAGCAGGCGCGGGTACGGCGTCCGCAGCAAGAACTAAGAATGGTGCCGCAACGGCAGATGCGGCGAATAGTAATTGGGCAATCAACTTCATATGGCTGTCGTGTTTGGTGAGCAAAACAGCATCATTCTACAATGGAGGCTCGGGTCCCCCGCCTAAATTAATGACTACCAACACAAACCCACCCTCTGTTTCTCATCCGGCGCCTGCATCAGGCCCCGCTGAAAAGTCTCCAGCAACTATTGCTTTGGGCTGGCTGCACACAGCCAAATTTTTGACCACTGCGCCAGAATTGCACTTTCTGCCGCCGCTGGATTTACCTGAAATCGCCTTTGTCGGTCGATCCAATGCCGGCAAATCCACTTGCATCAACACGCTGACGCAACAAAAACAACTGGCCTACGCGTCCAAGAAACCCGGACGAACCCAGCACATCAACCTGTTCAGCCTGGGCAAACAGGGCATCACGGACGCCATCCTGACCGACCTACCCGGTTATGGCTATGCGGCAGTGCCCAAGCAGGACAAGATCCGCTGGCAGCAAGTGATGGCCAACTACCTGATTACGCGCAAGAACCTGATGGGCATTGTGCTGATGTGCGATCCCCGCCACGGCCTGACCGAGCTGGACGAGATCCTTCTGGACGTCATCCGTCCACGGGTGCAGGAAGGTTTGAAATTCCTGATCATCTTGACCAAATCGGACAAATTGACCCGTAGCGAAGGCGCCAAAGTGCTGTCCATCACCAAACTGCAGGCCGGCGGAGGTGAAGTCATGCTGTTTTCGGCCACCAAACGCAAAGGGGTCGATGACGTAGCCCAACTGTTGTGGAAGTGGGCGCACCCACACGGTGCAACGCCACCGACTCAGGCTGCAGATCCTGCGCCAGCGCCAGCGCCAGCTTCAGATCCAGACTCAGCCCCGTGATTGAAGCTTACCTGCAACCGCTCCCGCACGGGATCACATTGAGTTGCAGGGCCGCAGGCTCCCGCGGACGGCCCGTACTTTTCTTCCTGCACGGATTCCCCGAAGGCGCGTTCATTTGGGACGAAATACTCGAGTATTTCGCAAAAGACAAAAATGGTGGTTACCGGTGTGTCGCACCCAATTTGCGGGGGTTCGAACGATCCTCCGCTCCGCCAGAAGTCTCCGCGTATCGACCCAAGCATTTGGTGCAGGACATTGCCGCGCTCGTGTTTATAGAGACGCAGGGGGCAGAAGCACTGGAGTGTCTGGTCTCACATGACTGGGGTGGTGCTGTTGCATGGAATTTCGCCAACCAGCTCCCGCATCTCACCCGAAAACTGGCAATCATCAACTCGCCGCATCCGGGAACATTCCTGCGGGAACTCAAAACCAATCCGGTCCAGCAGCGTGCCAGCGCCTACATGAACTTTCTGATCCGCGAGGACGCAGAACAACGATTGGTTGAAGACGATTACCGCATGCTGTGGTCGTTTCTGACGGACATGTTCGGGGCTGGGCACAGCACGAAGTGGCTGACAGATGCGGTGAAAATGCAATACCGCGAGGTGTGGGGCTGCGGCATGCATGGCGGCTGCAACTACTACCGGTCCTCACCCCTGAGACCGCCTCGTCCTGAAGATCCGGCCGCCGCGGCAGTTGACTTGCCGCCAAGCATGCTGACGATTTCCATGCCCACGCAAGTGATATGGGGCATGGATGACAAGGCACTACCCCCCGATTTGATCGAAGGCCTTGCAGAATTCGTGCCGCATCTGACGATTCACAAAATACCGGGCGCCACGCACTGGATCCTTCACGAGGAGCCTGCCTTGGTGACGCAACTGCTCCAGCAATTCCTGCAATCAAAACCAGACTAAAGTCGCGTGCAATTGCGCGCCAGGCGGCGACTTTCAATACGGCGCCGGCACCCCGTCTGGCTGATCCTTGAAGCGCTTGTGCACCCAGTAATACTGCGAAGGCATGGTGTCAATGTAGCCCTGCAGACGCAGATTCATCAGCGCTGTGTCTGCAATTGGATCGTCACTCGGAAAATTCTCCCAGGCGGGCATCACCTCAATTTCATACCCCGCATCGGTCATGCGCGAAACCACAGGAACCACCTGGGCCCGGCCCAGCCTGGCAAACCGCGACAGCGATGGAACGGTGGCCGCCTGCACACCATAAAAAGGCACAAAGACCGACTCATTGCGGCCAAAATTCATGTCCGGCAGCAAATACAAGAGATCACCGGCGCGCAAGGCGGAGACGACGGCCTTGACGCCGTCATTCCGGTGGAACAGGCGCAATTGACCAAAACGCCTGCGTCCGTCATGCAACCACTGGTCTACCGTCTGGTTGCGCTGCGGCGTGTAGATGCTGCACATGGGCCGATCGACCTGCTGGTTGAGCGCGGTTCCACCCGCGTCGAGCCCGTAGAAATGCGGCGCGAAGATGATCGTTGGCTTGCGGCCTTCCAGCACAGACAAAGCCCCTTTGAGCTTCAGACGCTTGCGCACGGTGTCAGGGTTGCCATGCCAGAGCCAGGACCGGTCGAGCCACGCTTGTGCGAAGTACACGAAAGTCTGGCGCGCCCAGCGACGACGCTGTGCCGGGGGCTCCTGCGGAAAACACAGCGCCAGATTGATCATCGCCACCCGGCGGCGCGGGACGGCCACCCAGTACAGCAAATACCCGAGCAGCGTACCAATTGCCCGGACCCAAGCTAGAGGCAGCGGGGCGATCAGCCGCATAAAGAGAACACCCGGATGCTGCATCAAAGGCCTTCCTGGCGTGGTTGTTTGTACCGCGCATAAGGCCACAGATACTGCTGCGGACAATGGGCTATCAGTTGCTCCATGGCCTGATTGATGCGGATTGCTGCCTGCTCGGCATTCGCCGGCAGTGCTTCCCTCAAAGGCATGACATGAACCTTGAAACCGCGTCCCCAACTCATGCGTTCACCCCAAGCCACCAGCACCACTGCCCCCGTCTGTTGGGCCAATCTTGCGGACAGCGTCATGGTGTAGGCGGGCCGGCCAAAGAACGGGGCCCAGACACCCAGCCCGTGCGGCGGCACCTGATCGGGCAACAAACCCACGGACTCGCCATGGCGCAATGCCTTGAGCAGTTGCTTGACTCCAGCCATCGTAGTGGGTGCAGTCTTCAAGTTGGGGCGCGAGCGCGCCGAAGCAATGAGATCGCGCAACCACGGCTGGCGGGCTGGCCGAAACAGCACGGTCATCGGCTGGCGCGCCCCAAAGCGCTGTGCATACGCTTGGGCGGTGATCTCGAAGCTGCCGAGATGGGGCGCTAAAAACACAATACCCCGCTTTTGGGCCAGTGCCTCCTCGACATGCGGCGCACCATCCCACTGAATCCTGACGGGCCTTCCCAACCACAGGCGAGGAAGTTCACTTACCAACTGTCCGGCTGCGCCCACCGCCGGCATCCAGTCGGCGAGCGAAAACCCGGCTTGCAACACATTCGCACGAAAACGTTGCCGATAAACCGGCGACGCCAAGAACGCAATCCAGCCCAGCAACCAGCCCAAACCGTGCAGAAGCCACAACGGCAGGAAGGACAGCATTTTGAACAGTGGGGTCATGTCTGGGATAAAATTATGCGTGTCGCTGAGTTACGGAACTACTTGCAGGGCGACGCCCACTCTGGCTTTCTTCAACGGAATGCCATTGTGCCTTGTCAATATTGACAATATTGACAATTCTGCTAAAGCGTTCGCCGAAGCTCCAAAGCCCAAGCAACGCGACTTGATGTTTTCTTGGAGTACACACACATGGCGAGCGATTTCCTCTTCACATCCGAGTCTGTTTCTGAAGGTCACCCCGACAAGGTGGCGGATCAGATTTCGGACGCAATTCTTGACGCGATTTTCAAACAGGATCCGCGTTCGCGCGTCGCCGCTGAAACCCTGACCAACACCGGTCTGGTGGTACTGGCCGGCGAGATCACCACCAACGCGCATGTGGACTACATACAGGTTGCGCGTGACACCATCAAGCGCATCGGTTACGACAACACTGAATACGGCATTGACTACAAAGGCTGCGCCGTGCTGGTGGCTTACGACAAGCAAAGCAACGACATCGCCCAGGGCGTGGACCACGCATCGGACGACCACCTGAACATTGGTGCTGGCGACCAAGGCCTGATGTTCGGCTACGCCTGCAATGAGACGCCCGAACTGATGCCTGCGCCTATTTACTATGCGCACCGCCTGATGGAACGCCAGGCCCAACTACGCAAGGATGGCCGCCTGCCGTTTCTGCGCCCGGACGCCAAAAGCCAGGTGACGATGCGCTATGTGAATGGCAAGCCCCACAGCATCGACACCGTGGTGCTGTCCACCCAGCACAGCCCGGACCAGTCCGAGACCCAGCACACCATGAAGGCGAGCTTCACTGAAGCCATCATCGAAGAAATCATCAAGCCGGTGCTGCCAAAAGAATGGCTGCAAAACACCCGTTACCTGATCAACCCCACCGGTCGTTTCGTCATCGGCGGTCCGCAGGGCGATTGCGGCCTGACGGGCCGCAAGATCATTGTCGACACCTACGGCGGTGCCTGCCCCCACGGCGGCGGCGCCTTCTCAGGCAAAGACCCCAGCAAGGTTGATCGCTCGGCGGCCTACGCCGCACGCTACGTCGCCAAGAACATTGTGGCGGCCGGTCTGGCGACACAATGCCAGATTCAAGTGGCGTACGCCATTGGTGTTGCCAAGCCGATGAACGTGACGATATACACCGAAGGCACTGGCGTGATTTCTGACGAGAAAATCGCGGCCTTGGTCCACGAACTCTTTGACTTGCGCCCCAAAGGCATCATTCAGATGCTCGACCTGCTGCGCCCGATCTATGAAAAGACCGCCGCTTATGGCCACTTTGGCCGCGAAGAGCCCGAGTTCACCTGGGAACGCACCGACAAGGCGCAAGCCCTGCGCGCTGCCGCGGGTCTGTAATCGAGGACTGTTCACCCATGAAACTGCAGACACAACGTTTTATTGATCGCTGGGCAGGCCAGCTTCTGTGTGGCGTGGTGTCGCAGTGGGTGCGATTCACCAGTCTTTGGGGAACACCTGCCCGGCTTGCGAAAGAGCCGCGCCATATCTTGGTGATTCTGTTGTCCGAGATGGGCAGCATTGTGCTGGCGGGGCCCATGTTTGCGGCTTTGCGCCGCACCTACCCGACGGCGAAAATTCATGTCCTGCAGCTCAAGAAGAACCAGGAGGTTTCCAAACTGCTGCAACTGACCACGCCGGAGTGCATGCACAGTCTGGACGACAGCTCGGGCGGCTCCCTGGTGCGTGACATTCTCAAGGTGAGTGTCGCGATGCGCAGTTTGGGACTGGACGCGGTCATCGACTGCGAATTGTTTTCGCGCGTCAGCGCCCTGCTCTCCTTCTCCACCGGTGCCCCGGTGCGCGTCGGCTTTACACCGCACACCCAGGAAGGCCTGTACCGCGGCAGCTTTATCAACCACGCTATTCCCTACAACCCCTATCAGCACATCAGCAAACAGTTTTTATCGCTGGTGGATGCACTGGATTCGGCGGGCAGTGTGCCGCGCAACAAGGCCGCGCCCATTCGCAACACTCCGGTCACGACCGAACTCTCGGTCGCATTTGCCGATGGGGAGATTACGGCCTACCGCGACAAAGTGCAGTCGGACCACCCCGTCACCGCAAGCCGCAAGCTGGTGCTGATGTATGCCGGCGGCGGCATCCTGCCTGAACGCGCATGGCCGGCTAACCACTACGCACGGGTCGCACAAGGGCTATGCAGTGCGGGCTATGCGGTGGGACTGATTGGCCTGAAAGACGATGCGCAACTGGCCAAAGACCTCATCGACAAAATCCACAGCGAGGCATGCATTGATCTCACGGGATACACCCGCAGCATCCGCGAACTGCTGATGCTGTTCCATGCCGCCCATTTGTTGATCACCAACGACGGCGGCCCGGGTCACTTTGCCACGCTCACGCCCATACAGACCATGGTCTTCTTCGGACCCGAAACGGGCAAGCTGTATGGCCCGCTGGGCACGCGCAACAAGGTGCTTGAATCCGGCATTGCCTGCTCGCCATGTCTTTCCGCCTACAACCACCGTCTGACGTTTTGCGACGGTGACAACCAGTGCCTCAAACGCATTGCGCCCGACCCGGTGCTGGCCGATGCGCTGCAGTTTTTGAACGTCCCATGACACAAACCACCGGCTGGCAACAGCGCGCATTTAAGTTGATCGAATGGCTCAAAGGGTTTCGCTATATCAAGTTCGGACTGGTCGGGGCCAGCGGCACCGTGGTCAACATGGTGGTGCTGTACCTGGGGCAAGAGTTCCTGTTTCTGGGCATTGAATCTCCGCGCAGTCGCCTGTACGCATCCCTTGCGTTCGCCATTGCCCTGGCCACCATCAACAACTTTACCTGGAACCGCCTGTGGACTTGGGCTGACCGCATTCGCGAGTTTGCAGCGTTGAACGCCGCCAACGAGAGTCCTTCTTCGCGCGCATTGGTCAGCCAGTTTGGCAAATACACCCTGGCCTCCCTGCTGGGCATCGCCCTGCAATATGGGTTGACGCTCTGGCTCGCCCACGCCCTGCATTACCTGCTGGCCAATGTCATTGCCATCGTGATCGCCAGTGTCAGCAACTTTCTGGTCAACGACCGGTTAACCTTCCGCCGTCGCTAAAGTCCGCGTCGCTCCGAATCCATGAACCCGCTGCCAACGCCTGGCGACAGCCCATTGACCCAACGGGCATGGATGCTTTTGGTGCTGGTGGCCATGGGGGTTTACCTTTTTGGCCTGGGCGGCCCCTATGCCCCGACCAATGGCGATGAGATGGTGTACATCCATATCGCCCGCATGACGGCGGAATCAGGCCACTGGCTGCCGCTGCAGTCCGAGCTGATCGGCACACGCAACACCAAGCCACCTCTGCTGATCTGGCAGGCCATCGCGGCAGGCGATTGGGGTCAGCAATGGTCCCTATTTGCGCTGCGCCTGCCCAGCGTCATCTACACTTTTCTGACCACCGCCCTGCTGGCGTTCTTCACCCACCGCATCAGTGGGCGCTTGCGTACAGCGTGCCTGGCGGCAGCGCTGTATCTTCTGTTTTTTTCCACTTTCCGTTATGGCCGGGTGTATTTGACGTCCGCGCCAGAGACCTTCTGGCTGGCGCTGCCCCTGTGGTGGGTTCTGTGGCTGCAACTGCGTGGCAGTGGCCCGCGGACTTTAGGGTTTTGGGCCTACACGCTGTTTGGCATGGCGGTCGGTCTGGGTTGCGCCTACAAATCATTTGCCCTGGCCGCGCCCGCGGCGGCCGCACTGTGGTGCGCCGTCTTGCTGATCGAGCGCCCCTTGCGCTGGCCTTTTGCCTTCAAAACGACGCTGGGCGTGACCTGGAGCACCGTCATCGCCGTGGGCATATTTGCCCTGTGGTTTGTGCTGGATCCCGACCCTTCTGCAGTGTGGCAGGAGTTTGTGGTGGCCGAGAATGCCGGCAAGATGTCGGGCGGGCAAGGCTATTGGCACGCGGCACTGTTTGGTGCCTACCCGATGTGGACGCAGCTCCTGGCCTACCCGGAAAACGCAGGCCTGCTGTTTTTTGCGGTGCTGGGGCTTGGCTGGGTGGGCCTGGCGCGCGCCTTCAAGCGCGCAAGCTATGCGCAGCTCTCCCCTGCCCTGTGGATTCTGCTGGCCTGGCTGGCGGTGTGGCTGATCGTCTTCACCATTCCCAGCCAACGCTCGGCACGCTATGTGATTCCAGCCATGCCGGCACTGGCCATCGTCATGGCACTGGCATGGGAGAAGATTCCCAAACCCGGTTTCTGGATCACCCTCGTTATCGCAGTGCCCGCACTCGTCATGCTGGCGCGCATCGGCTGGGTCATGGGTGAAATGCAGATTGCGACCCCCATCCAAACCGCTATGACTTTGATAGCTGCCTGCGCAGGTTTGACGGGGGCTATCGCCGGATTTTTGCATAAACAGTGGTGTCGAGCGGCCACGCTGGTGGCCTGCCTGGCCTTGTACGCGACCTTCGGCCTGATGGTCGAACCCTTGAGCACTTCCGGCGCCCACTACAGCGCCGCAGTGCAAAGCCAGCTGCAGGGCAAGCGCGTTGCGGTACCCAACGGATTCACAGGCCAATATGAGCGTTTTCACTTTGTGCTCCCGGGCGCACATATCACCCCCTTTGATGCCGAGGGACGCAACACGGGAGCGCTCGCACCCGAGATGCCACCGGTCGAGCGCCTGGCCTACCTGCTAGACCAATTCGACGCCGTGGTGTGGCTCCAGGACAGCCTGGACCAGCCAGAACCCAGCTGTGTGCCCCAATGCCGGCTGATAGGCTCGCGCTGGCATGTCAAAAGCCGACACAAGGAAGGTGAAGTCACCCAGGAGAATCTCTGGTACCCGCAGGAGTGGTTGTTTCGGCACGAGTGGCTGGTCATCAAAACAACCCCGGCAGAGGGCTGAGTTTTCATCGGTTTTTTGATAATACGCAAAGCGTTTCGCGCGCGTTTTCCCCATAGTGCATTTCTCGGCAGGGCCTTATGGCAATGGTTGCGGTAAGTCCTGTTGATACGTCGCAGGAGTGGCCACCATGGAGCAAGTCTGGATCAAGAATTATCCCCAAGGCATCCCGGCCGAAGTGGATGTCAACGCGTTCGCTTCGCTACGCGAAGTATTGCTGGCCAGTTGCGGACGATTTGCCGATTTGCCAGCCTATAGCAATATGGGCGCAACGCTCACCTACGCTGAACTCAACCTCCACAGTCGAGACTTTGCCGCCTATCTACAAAACACGCTGGGGCTGCACAAAGGGGACCGCGTGGCCCTGATGATGCCCAACCTGCTGCAATATCCCGTGGCGCTCTTCGGCGTGTTGCGGGCGGGTTTGGTGGTCGTGAATGTCAACCCGCAGTACACCGTGCCGGAGCTGGAGCACCAACTCAAGGACTCGGGGGCCGTTGCCATCGTGGTGCTGGAAAATTTTGCGCATACCTTGCAGGAGGTGCTGGCAAAAAACCCCACTTTGAGCCTGAACGTCATTACGACCGAAGTCGGCGATATGCTGCCGGTGGTCAAAGAACTGGTCACCAACGTGGTGGTCAAGTACGTGAAGAAAATGGTTCCATCCTGGGACATTGCTGACACCACGGAATTCAACGCCGCTTTGCGCACGGGTGCGAAAGAGACCCTGCAGCACATTGCGCTGGATCACAGCGACACCGCGTTTTTGCAGTACACCGGCGGTACGACCGGAGTCGCCAAGGGCGGCGTGCTGACACACGGCAACATGGTTGCCAACCTGGAGCAGGTGGGTGCATGGATTGCCCATGACCTGCTGGATGGCAAGGAAGTGTTTGTCTGCCCCTTGCCGCTGTACCACGTCTATGCACTGAACTCCAGCCTGGTGTTTATGAAGATCGGCGCCCATACCGTCCTGATCACCAATCCACGGGACATGCATGCGTTCATCCACGACCTCAAAAAGTATCCGGTGACGGCCATGGTCGGTGTCAACACCCTGTACCGGGCGCTGCTGGATGCGCCTGAGTTTTCCGAGGTAGATCTGCACACACTGAAGGTGGTCAACGCAGGGGGTATGGCGGTACAGCGCGTGGTAGCCGAGCGCTGGAAGAAGGCAACCGGCGTGCCCATCATCGAAGCCTATGGATTGACCGAGACGTCGCCCGGCGCCATCTGCAACCCGCTCAATATCGAAGAGTGGACAGGCACCATCGGCATGCCATTTCCGTCGACCCAGGCCATCATTTTTGACGAAGATGACCAGGAAATGCCATTGGGAGGAGTGGGCGAAATCTGTATACGTGGGCCCCAGGTCATGGCCGGCTACTGGAACCGGCCGGATGAAACCGCCAAGGTCTTTACCCGTGGCGGCTGGCTGCGCACGGGCGACATGGGTTTCATGGACGAGCGCGGCTACTTCAAGATCACCGACCGCAAGAAGGACATGATTGTGGTCTCCGGCTTCAAGGTTTTTCCGAACCAGATTGAAGATGCCGTGGCGTTACACCCGGGCGTGCAGGAAGTGGCCGCCATTGGCGTGCCCGACGAACGGTCGGGTGAAGTGGTGAAGATCTTCGTAGTCAAAGCCGACCCTGCGCTGACTGAGGAAGACTTGCTGGCGCATTGCCGCAAGCACCTGACGGACTACAAGATACCCAAGATCATCGAGTTCCGCACCGAACCCCTGCCTAAAACCAATCTGGGGAAAATTCTTCGTCGCCAGTTGCGGGGCACTCAAAGCGAAGTTTCAGCGGCGCACTGAATAGTACCGAACTGCGACCACATGCAACGCAATCCACAGCCACGGATCTAGAACGGCGTCCCATAGATTGCCCGTGGGCAGCCGCAAGACCACGAACAACACGATAGCAAGCGGTGCCACCCATATCATGATGCCCGCTCTTCTTTCGGCGCGGCCAATGACCCACGGAACCAAAACAACCAGCAACATCAGTGCGGACGCAGCCGGGCTAAAGCCCCACTGGTAGAGCTGCACCGGCAACCAGGCGAAGGTGTCGAGCAGCAAGGCCCAGCCCGCCAGCACGCCCAACGCAGCCAGCGCCAGAGAGGCCCGAGGCGTGGGCTCTGCAGACCGTTTCAAAGTCCGGGCAGAAAAGAGCCGCGCGTGCAGGTTCACAGCACACAGTAAAACGGTCACCAGGCTGGGCGCCTGAAACGCCAGGCCCAGCCAGTGCACGGGAGCATAGGGCCCCGGTATCCATGACCAGCATGCCAGCCCCAGCGCCGTACTCCATAGAAGCGGCTTGCGCTGCGACCAATACCCCACCACGCTGGCACCCAGCCACGCCAACACCACACTCCACGACAAGTGCAGTGCCCACTGCATCACCCAGGCTGTGGGCAACAGAGGTGAGTCGCTGGACAGCAACGGGGTGACCCACCCCCAACCTGCCGCGTTCACGGCTTGGCTCCCGGTTGCGCAGAACCCACCGCAAACCGCTGCCACGCAATGCGCTGGCGATCCACGGTGTAGCTGATCCACAAACTGCTGTCGGCCCAGGCCATGGCCGGGTAAGAAAACTCGTCTTCGGACGCGCCGTGCTCCAGGGTCTGGACCCGCGTCCAGTGGCGTCCATCGCTTGATTGACTCAGATCCAGCTTGGCGCGTGAACCCGGCGACGAGTTGTGGGCCAGCAACATCTGACCCGGCGCCATGCCGACAGCCGCAACAGCCGCATCCGGGTTGTCCAGTGCCAAATCGGGCAAGTCACTCCAGTGCTGGCCACCGTCGACGGTGCTTGCCGCACCTATCTTTCCGTTGGGCCGCTCGTCGCGCATCACCGCCAGCCACTCGTGAGGGGACCGCATGATCAATGCCGGCTGCAACAGGTAGGGCCGCTGCGACATCCGCACCATGCCTTTGAACGTGCCTTCCCGGTCAAAACGCAGGGCGACTGGGTACTTGATTCCCAGTTCAAAATGAACCGGCAACACCATGCCGCCGTCGACCAGAGGCAGGGGCGCGTTGCGCACCAGAAAACTGGTGTTCCACAACCAGGACAAGGGCAACACCTGAGCCGGCTCAAAGGCCAGCTCCTGCAAGCCGTTGCCGGTACTGGTCTGGCGCACATGCAGGATGCGCGCGGCTGCCCAGCCGCCCCACCCCGTTGCAACCACAAATAGATGGATTCGGCCCTTGCCATCCGTCCACGCCACCGGATTGCCCAGGCGACGCACACCGTAGCCCAGTTGGTTGCCCATTTCGTGCCGATTGACCACAAAGCGCGGAGGCGACCACTGCTGGGTGGCCCGGTCGAATTGCGACGCCGCAATCTGCACCAGGGGGCCGCTCTCGCGCTCTCCCGAAAACCAGAAAATCGTCAACGCGGCAGGATTTTTTTCGGGCATCACCAGCAGGGAACTGGCATGTGCAGCGGCGGCACCGGCAGGCATGGGAATCTCGCCTCGGGCGGTCTCCTGCAACGTGCGTACGTCCGGCATAGCAGGGTTCATCCACACGGCAGCGGCAGCGTCCAGGGATGGCGAGCGCTGCAGGCTATCCAGCGCCAGAATGACAACACCGGCCAGCACGGCAAAAAACAGGCGCCAATAAACAGAGCGAAGAGACGGTGTAAGTGACAAAAGAGGCAGGCCTGCAAAGAGAAAACATGCGTATAAAACATGTGTATCTTAGTGGCTGATAACAAGAGGCCGGCGTTTCCCGGACAATGGGCGTACCGGCAACCAATACTGAATACCACCATGTCCGCAACCAGCATCCTCAACGTGCAGCCACTGGGCTTTCCCTGGCAAACGCTTGACCCCTTTTTGTTTTGTGTGCACCACGACGATGCCTATCCGAAGGGTAATGCCGACATGGGGCCGGATGCCTCTCTGGCGGGCCGCAACATCGGCCAGGATTTTGCCGGCAAGGATGGCTGGAGCATGTACCACGGGTCCACCATTCCGGGATTCCCGTCGCACCCTCACCGGGGGTTTGAAACCGTCACCATCGTGCGCCAGGGCTTGATTGACCACTCCGACTCGGTGGGCGCCACGGCGCGCTTCGGCGGTGGCGATGTGCAGTGGCTCACCGCAGGCAAAGGCATCGTGCATTGCGAGATGTTTCCCCTCACCCGGCAAGACCAACCGAACCCGCTGGAACTGTTCCAGATCTGGCTGAATCTGCCGGCGAAGAACAAGATGGTCGAGCCGCACTTCACCATGTTTTGGCACGAGAAAATCGCCCGTGTGCACGCCACCGATGCGCAGGGCAAAGCCTGCGACGTGGTGTGCATTGCCGGATCACTGAACGAGGTCCAGGGGCTCCCTCCGCCGCCCGATTCATGGGCATCAGAGGTAGATTCCGAAGTCGCTATCTTCACCATCCGTCTGGAAGCCGGCGCGCACTGGACAATTCCGGCCGCACAGCGGGCTGACACACGCCGTCAACTCTATTTCTTCAACGGTTCACACCTGCGCATTGACGGGCAGAACGTACCCGCGAGCTCTGCGATTGAAGTAAAGGCCAACCAGTCCGTCGAGCTGGTTGCAGGAGATACCGTGTGCGAATTGCTCGTGCTGCAAGGCCGGCCGATCGCAGAGCCCGTTGCGCAATACGGCCCTTTTGTCATGAATACGCAGGCCGAAGTCCACCAGGCCTTTGCCGACTACCGCGCCACTGAATTTGGCGGCTGGCCCTGGCCGAAGAACAACCCGGTGCACCCGCGTGACAAAGGCCGTTTCGCGTTGCACGCCAATGGCGAACTTGAAGAACGCTAGGCTCAATTGGCCGTCAGGCTCAACTCGGCCTGCGGTTTCCAGCCATTCTGGGGAGCAATCACTTTTACGCCCCCCAAAAAGAGGCGCTCGGCTGGCAGTTGACGGGCCGCAAGGTAGTCCTTGACCGCCACCCCGCGCTGCAACGCCAGCGCCCGCAGGTCGTCTTCCGTCACACCCATGCTGGTCATCAACAGCGACTCCATCTCGACCACGCTGATGTCTTTGGTCAAGCCCACCAAGTTGCGCGGTTTAGGGATGTCGGCGCGCCGGTAAACGGCCTTAAGCAGATCGGGGTACTCCGCGTCCGTTACCGCTGGCGTCTCTGCGCCATCCTGCCCGGCAACCACGGAGCGGCGGCGTTTCTCGGCCATTAGCAGCGCGCCCAGGCGCTCCCGCTTGACGGCCTCGCGCTCAGCCTCCAGCGATGCCGTACCGGTTACGGTCATTTTCAGGGCGGGTCGGTCGGCAAGGGCTTTGGCCACCTTGTTCAAGCCCGCCCGCGCGTCCGCGCTCAGCACGCTGCTACCGGCTGCAAAGGGAACCGTTCCCAGCTCATCCCCGCCTCCGCCCAATGCACTGGCCAGCAGGCTGAACGGTGCCGTGATCGCTTTCACAATCAGGTTCGTAATGAGCTTGAACACCACGGGCCCCAGCTTGAACTGCGGGTCGTTGATGGAGCCACTGACGGGCAGGTTGATGTCGATCACCCCGTTGCGATCTGCCAGCAAAGCGACCGCGAGTTTGACCGGCAGGCTGTTGGGTGCCCCTTCCACCTTGTCGCCAAATCTCAGCTGGTTGAGAACAATATTGTTGGTCGCCGTGAGCTGTCCATCGGGCAGGATGGCGTAGTTCACATCCACGCTCAGCTTGCCACGATCAATACCGTAGCCTGCGTACTTGATCGCATAGGGTGACAGGGGTGGCAACTCAAGATCACGCACACGGCCATGAATATTCAGCGCTACGGGACGCGCCAGCGGGTTGACCTTGCCGGTTATCTCCAGCGAAGCGGTGCCCTCGGCACGCCCACGCACATCCACGTCAGCCAGCTGCATGACGCCGCCATCGGGCACCGATGAAAATTGACTCAATTTGCCCGTGAGCTCGCTCAGGTCCGCGGAATAGTTGGGCTTGATGAAACGGTCCGAAAACAGCACCTTGCCATTGACCAGACTGATGGGGCCGATCTGGATGATGGCACCCAGCGGGGTGGTGGCCGCGGCTACGGGGACAACGGGCACCGGCGCAACGGGTGCGGGAGCGGATGCGGCCAAATCGGGCGTGGCCGCCGTCGGTGCGTTGCGGTCTTTCACCACGTCCTGCAGGTTGAGCCGTCCATTTTCATAGACCACCACCCGCGCAAAAAAGTCGGCCCATGCGGCCTCGCGCACCGTGAGCCGGGTCGCCACTCCGGGGGCCAGGGCCAGCTGTACGCCGGGCACGGTGAGCGACTTCCAGCTCAGCAACTCCTCGCCCACCCGCAGGGCACCCTCACCCGACGCAATGCTGTTGGCGCGAAAGTCGTCCAGTGCAGCATCACCCTTGAGGTCCACCCGGTCGCCCGCCGGGCCGGGGGCGTAGCGCACCTGCCCTTTGAAACTGGCATCCGCGCGAAGCAACTCCACGTTGAGCTGGTCTGCAAAATAGGGGGCCAGCGCATGCGCGGGAATGTTCCGCATGTCCAGACTGCCCCGCACCAGTACCGGGTCCCACATGACTGTTCCCTTGTAGGCCAAAGTGCCCGGCTCGGTCTGGCCCGACTTGATGCGTGCGGACACCGCCAATGGCGCGGGCTTCTTGCCGTCCAACGCCAGATTTTGCATGCGCAGGTTCAGGCTTGAGACCGACAGGCGCACCCGTTTGGCAAGGCTATGGTCTGCGAACGCCACGGTGCCGTCGCCTATGTCCAGATCGTCGACTGCGACACGCCACGGCTTGCCGGCTTTTGCCGGTTCTCCTGCGGCGGGAGAAGACCGGAGCCATTGCTCCACCATCCACCGCCCGTCTTCCCCGCGTTGCACGCTGCCGCTGGGCGAACGCAAGGCGATTTTTCCGATGCGAACGCTTTGATTTTTGACGTCGATCCGCGCATCGGTCACGTCAAGCGCCTTGAGTTTGGCCAAATCGCCGCCTTTGTCGGACTGCAATACGGCGTCGCGCAAGGCCAGCCTTTGCACGGCCACCTGCACGCCGTCCGCCTGCCAGACGGCGTCCAGCTCGGCATCCATCGCACCACGGAGTCGGGGCTCCAGATAAAGTGCCACGTAGGGCGCTGCACTGACCAGGCCGAAGTCGGCCACGGTGGCGTGCACCTTGCCCGCACCATCGGTTCCCTGGCCCCCAAATGTCAACTGAGCGACTTGGCCCTTGCCAGCCACTGCAAGCGAGCCAGAGAACTGGGCGGAGGTCTGCGCAAACGGCCAGTGAACGGCGTCGGCCTGCAACTCCACATCGGTCAGTGCCATGCGGGCATGGGGCCGGGTGCTCTCGTCGGCCCAACTCACTTCGCCCTTGTGCAGGGCGAAACGTGTCAGCTCCAGCGTCCAGGCCTTCGCACCCGGGGATTTAGGGTCATTTAAGCCCGTAGCCCCCGTAGAGTCTGCGGAAGCAGCTCCTTTTTTTATAGCATGTGGCGACGATGAGGAAGGCGAAAAATCCAGGTTCAGCGCACCGGCACGGTTGCGCACGGCCCGCAGTTTCGGACCGGTAAGCTCCAGCGACGCCAGCTTGGCCACCTGCTCCAGGGGGCGTACATCGGACAAGGTGGCCGCTATCGACTCCACCCCCAGCAGGTCTGCGCCGCTGGCATCCGCCAGCTTCAGGGCAGACACTTTGACGGTGCCCGACAGCGAAAGCGCCACTTTGGGCGTCTTCACAAAATCCACGCGCAGATCGGCGTCGATGACCGCCCCTTTGGGTTGCACGGGCAGACCCACCGGCAGATAGGCCAGATACGGCGCCAGGTCCAGCCCGGTGATCTTCAGCTTGCCGTCCCCCTTGCGAATCTGCGCAAAAGGAGTGCCCTGGGCAGCGGTGTCAAACGCGCTGCCGTTGAGCACAAACGCCAGTCGCGGCTCTACCTTGATGTCTCGCTTGGCATCCAGATTGCTCAGGAATGGTACGGTGACATGGAGTTTCTGCAGGCTGTGCTCTCGCGCCATGGGTGTGTCCGTGAAGTCCACCTTGCCGTCACGCAGTTCCAGGTTGTAGAACGCAAAATGGACTAGACCCGATGCAGGGTCGGGCGACGGCTCGCTCAGGCGGCGAATGATGCCATCGATGTCGTAATGGCCGCCACCCGTATGCGTGAGCTTCAATTCGGGGGCCTCTACCACCACCGAATCCAGTACCGGCGCGAGGCGAAAAATGGACTCCAGCTCGGCATCCACATACACACGGGCCACTTTGAACTGGCTGTCGCGTCCATCGGCCGTGGCAATGGCCAGATCGGTCAGCGTGAGCTCCAGTGTCCACGGTTTGAAATCGATCGCGCCCAAGGTGAGCTTGCGGCCCAGCGCCGCACTGCCTTGGGCCTCGATCTGGCTCTTGAGCAAGGGCGGAACCGCCAGCCAGGCCAATGCCCAGAGCAAGAAGATGCCGCCCACGCCGAAAGCGGCGCGGCGTTTCCAGCCGGAAGGATTCGATAAAAGGGTCATGAGGGAATTCATGCGGGGTGGTCAGGTGGTCTTTGCTGGGGGTGGTGCAACCCCGCTTTGGCGGTGATTGTCCACCAACACCGTGCACAAAAACAGGTCGGTGCCGATCGGCTTGAAGCCCGCACCCGGAGTTAGACTGGTGAACTTCCAACCGACCGGACCTTGATCATGAACCCATTGGTTATCTACAGCCTGCAGAATGGCGTGGCCACCCTGACCCTGAACAACGGCAAG
The DNA here is from genome assembly GCF_056521285.1 of Rhodoferax sp. GT1R46. Classification (NCBI taxonomy): domain Bacteria; kingdom Pseudomonadati; phylum Pseudomonadota; class Betaproteobacteria; order Burkholderiales; family Comamonadaceae; genus Rhodoferax; species Rhodoferax sp. GT1R46. The sequence goes on along the minus strand of NZ_JBWMBC010000012.1, from coordinate 17,203 downwards.
GTCAATGCTGTTTCCCCCGATCTGATAGCCGACTTCAACCGTGCGCTGGACCAGGCCGAGCAGGATCGTGCGATCGTGATCGTGACCGGTCGGCCCGGCATTCTGAGCGGCGGCTATGACCTGAAGGTCATGGTGTCCGGCCCCCAGCAGGCCATGGACCTGGTGACTGCGGGGTCCACACTGGCGCGCCGCATGCTCGCACACCCGTTTCCGGTCATCGTGGCGTGCCCGGGTCATGCCGTGGCCAAGGGGGCGTTTTTGCTGCTATCAGCCGACTACCGTATCGGTGTCGAGGGGCCGTTCAACATTGGACTCAATGAAGTCCGGATTGGCATGACCATGCACCACGTGGGTATTGCCCTGGCGCGTGATCGGCTGAGCACACCCGTATTTCAGCGCAGCGTCATCAATGCCGAGATGTTCAACCCGCAGGGCGCATTGGCCGCGGGGTTTCTGGACAGAGTCGAATCGGCGGACCAACTGTTGCCGGCTGCCAACGAGGTGGCGGAGCAATTGAAAACGCTCAATATGTCGGCCCACAAGAACACGAAACTCAAGGTGCGCAAGGAGTTACTTGATGCGCTGGACAGCGCTATCGCTGTCGACAGGTTGATTCCCCTGCAGGCGGCTGGCTGAATTACTGGAAAACCAGATGTTTCGGACCGGCTGTGACATTTTGGAGAATGTCGATGGAAATCGGGGTTAATGCTCCCGTGATGCCAATCCGGTACCGGTCCTGCTCGGTACTGATGACCGTGCCGGCATTATCGGCATTAACGGACGTCAAATTTAAAATGGCCGTGGTGGCTGTTTCGGGCACCACAAGGTAACTCACATCGGTTGTCCCAATGACAGCTGGAGTGGGCGATCGATCGTAATTGGTTAATGTCCCGATACGCCCCCCGCTTCCAACGACTACCGACGCCGGAATGACAGGGGGCGTCAGGTAAACGCGAGAAATGGCGCTAGCTACACTGCCCTGGGGCGTGTAGTTGCTGTCAAAGTAGCTGATCGCCGTTGACACACTGGACGACGCGGTGCAACTCGTGAAGTTGATGGAGAGCGTTTGCTGCACTGATTGCTGCCCGACTGTTGAACCAGAACCAAAGGTTGCTCCGCCTGTCACCGCCGCAGCGGGCATCGCGGTATCTGTTGCAGTTCCTGTGCAATCCCCCGATATGGTGTAAGTCTTTGTGTACCCATTCGCTATGAGCGCACTGTTTGCGCTTTGAAACGGGAATGACAGCGTTGAAATGACGGGACCTGTCGTCACTGGCGCGCTACCCCCACCCCCACCCCCACCCCCACCACACGCGACCAGCAACGAAGTAAGGAGCAAGCCTGTGACAGTGTGGTGGATTCTCATTGGATGGCCTCTATTTGAACTGCTGACGCACGGTATGGCTAAATTTCCCTATTTGAGTTGCATGTCGTTCTTGACAGATGTCACGCCGGCAACGCCTTGGGTCACCACAACTGCTCGATTGATGGCTGCCTGGGAATTCACAAAACCACTGAGCTGAACACGACCTTTGAATGTCTCCACGTTGATTTCGGTTGACTTCAAATACGGATCGTTGAAGATCGTCGTCTTGACCCGGGTGGTAATAGCACTGTCGTCAACGTATTGGCCCGCGCTTTCCTGTTTGTTGGTGGATGCGCAGCCCACGATGGAAGTCAAAGCGATGGCACCCAGCAAGATGGAAATAAGTTTGAGTTGCTTCATGATGTGTTTGTCCTGTGAAAAAAATTAGCCTGCAAAGATCTGATCCCTGAACTGCAGCTTATTCACACACGCATTAAGCGTCTGTTCGATGGCGCACGAAGCGAATCAACTCCACAAATTTTTGTAACAAAGTATGACTGCATCGCAAAACCCCGTCGCCATGGGTGCGTAAAAACGACGCACTTAGTGAAAATCCCGGCTGCTGGTGGCCAGCTCACCCAGCATCGGTGTCAGGTCCACCAGGCGCTTGGCGATCACGTGGCGCACTTCACCACCGCTCTCTTCATCCCGCTGCCACACGCCATACACCGCCATCAGGCGTGCGCGAAAAACCTCCTGGCGAAAACGCTCCTTGACGGATTTCCAGACGATCACATTCACACTGCCGGTCTCATCTTCCAGCGTAATGAAAACCACACCCTTTGCAGTTTGGGGTTGCTGGCGCATGGTGACAATTCCGCAGGCGCGCACCAGGCGACCACTGGGCATGGTCGCCATTTGCCTAGCTGTCAGCAGCTTCTGTTTTGAGAGTTGCGCACGCAGCAGGGCCAAGGGGTGGCTGCGCAAAGTGAGGCCTACCGCAGCGTAATCAAACACCACTTCTTCGCCCTCTTCGGCTGGAATAAACAGCAAATCATCTTCGTCCACAGGGACCCCTTTGAGAAGCTCGGGGGCGGGTTTCAGGGCCGATGCGTCCCATACCTGCTGGCGACGGTGGCCGGAAAGGGACCGCAGCGCGTCCGCACTGGCCAGTGTTTTGAGATCACCCTCGTTCAGGCTGCAGCGCAGCGCCAGGTTCTGGGTGCTGGTGAATGGTGCCTGAGCGCGCTCCGCTGCAATGCCGTCCGCCACTCTCTGGCGCAAGCCGCTGACCATACGAAGGCCCAGGCGAATGGCGGGTTGGGCATGGCCACCGGGCTCCAGCGTGCAATCCCAATCGCTGTGCGCCACATCCACTGCACGCACATCCACACCGTGGCGCTGGGCGTCCTGCACCAGTTGCGCAGGACCATAGAACCCGAGCGGCTGGCTGTTGAGCATGGCGGCCAAAAAGCACGCTGGCTCATGGTGCTTGAGCCAGCAGCTCACATACACCAGCAAGGCAAAGCTGGCCGCGTGGCTCTCGGGAAATCCGTATTCACCAAAGCCTTCTATTTGTTTGAACAGCGTGTCGGCAAACTCCTGCGTGTAGCCATTCTTGCGCATGCCGCCCACCAGCCGGTCGTAGAACTTGTGCACGCCGCCCTTGCGTTTCCAGGCGGCCATGGAACGGCGCAACTGGTCCGCCTCTCCGGCAGAAAAATCGGCGGCGGCCATGGCCACCTGCATTACCTGCTCCTGAAAAATGGGCACGCCCAGGGTGCGTTTCAGAGCCTCCTTGAGTGCCGGACTGGCGTACTCCACGGCTTCGGGGTTGGCACGGGCCTTCAAATACGGATGCACCATACCGCCCTGAATGGGGCCCGGTCGCACGATGGCCACTTCTACCACCAGGTCGTAAAAGCAGCGCGGCTTGAGGCGCGGCAGCATGCTCATCTGCGCGCGGCTTTCGATCTGAAACACGCCCACGGTATCGGCCTTGCAGATCATGTCGTAGGTAGCTTGGTCCTCAGCCGGAATGTCCTGCATGCGCATTGTCTTGCCGCGCCACTGGCTGATGAGCGCCAGACAGCGGCGGATGGCGCTGAGCATGCCCAGGGCCAGCACATCCACCTTCAACAGGCCCACGGCGTCCAGATCATCCTTGTCCCACTGGATGATGGATCGGTCCGGCATGGCCGCGTTCTCTACCGGCACCAGGCGGGTGAGTGGGCCCTGGGTGAGCACAAAGCCGCCCACATGTTGACTCAGGTGGCGCGGAAAACGCTGCAGCTGGGTGCTCAGGTTCACCCACAGTTCCAGCCTCTCGGAAGGTGGCACCTGGAACCCGGGCCCCAGCCGGTCAATGGCCGCTTGCAGACGCTCCGCCAGCACCGCCCGGCTGTACATGCCTGGATGCTCCTTGGCCAGTGCCGCTATCAGGTCATCTGGAATCTCGAGTGCGCGCCCCACATCGCGCAGCGCGCTGCGCGGGCGGTAGCTGGTCACCACCGCGGTAATGGCGGCACGTTCGCGGCCGTATTTGGCATAGATGTATTGAATGACCTCTTCGCGCCGCTGGTGCTCAAAGTCCACATCAATATCGGGCGGCTCATCGCGCTCGCGGCTGATGAAGCGTTCAAACAGCACACTGCTGCGCGACGGGTCCACCTCGGTCACCCCCAGGCAGTAGCACACCGCCGAGTTGGCCGCCGAGCCACGGCCCTGGCACAGGATGTTTTTCTCGCGGGCAAAGCGCACGATGTCATGCACGGTCAAAAAATACATCTCGTATTTCAGCTCGGCAATCAGCGCCAGCTCATGCTCCAGTTGCCCTTGTACCGAGGAAGGAACGCCCTGCGGGTACCGTATCTGCGCGCCCTCCTGTGTGTACTGGCGCAGCGTCTGCGCCGGGGTGTGGCCGGGCAGCACCGCTTCGAGCGGATAGTGGTAGCGCAGCGCTTCCAGACCAAAGTTGCACCGTTCCGCCACAACCAAGGTATTGGCCAGCAGTGCCGCTGGGTAAATCGCCGCCAGGCGCGCGCGGGAGCGCAGGTGCGACTCGGCATTGGGCTGCAGCGCAAAGCCGCATTCGGCGACCGGTTTGCCCAGGCGCACGGCCGTAAGCACATCGTGCAAGGGCTTGCGCGAGCGCACATGCATGCGCACATCGCCTGCCGCCACCAGCGGCACGCCGGTGAGCTGCGCCAGCTGCTGCAAACGGTGCAACTGCAAAGCGTCGTCCGGGCCCAGGCGCGCTGGAACTGCCAACCACAAATTCAAGCCAAACAGGGCTCTAGCCCCCGTCGCTATTGCGCAAGCCGCTTCTATATTGATAGCAGATGAGAAGGCCAAAAGAATCTCGCATCCCTGCAACCGCGCCCACAGCGCCTGGTTCTCCGGACCGCTCCAGCCCACCTGGTATTCGCCTTTGGGCGCCGCCCGCCGTGCCACGGTGATGAATTCACACAAATTGCCCCAGCCCTGTAAATGGTGCGCCAGGGCAATGACGGTGAAACCCGAATCCGTGCCGGCGCGGCTGACCCGGAATTCAGCCCCCAGCAGCAGTTTCAAACCCAGCGAGCCCGGTTTTCGCGCCTCGCCGTGCGCACGCACCACGCCCGCCACCGAGCATTCGTCGGTAATGGCCAGCGCGCTATAGCCCAGCGCAACCGCACGCTCCACCAGTTCTTCAGGCTGCGAAGCACCCCGCTGAAAGCTGAAATTGCTCAGGCAATGCAGCTCGGCGTAGGCAGGATGGGGGTCAACAATCTCCATATAAATACTGTATAAAAATACAGTATAACCATGAAGCCCCCTTACAAAAAATTCATCCACCCACTGCGTGGAACTCTCTAGTCAGCCGCTTCCCCTGGCCGCGTGGTCACGTAAAGGTGCCACACCGCGATAAACATTGCCGCTATCGTGGGCCCCACCACGAAGCCATTAATCCCCAGAACGGCCATGCCGCCCAGCGTGGTGATCAGCACCACGTAATCGGGCATGCGCGTGTCCTTGCCGACCAGCATGGGCCGCAACAGGTTGTCAATCAGCCCGATCACCAACACGCCCCAGGCCGTCAGCGCCACCCCTTGCCAGATGGCACCCGTCAAGAAAAAATAAACGGCAACCGGCACCCACACCAGCCCGGCACCCACCGCTGGCAACAGCGAAGAAAAAGCCATCAGCACGGCCCACAATACCGCCGCACTGACCCCCAAATACCAGAAAGCGAGACCACCCAGCGCCCCCTGCACGGCGGCTACCAGCAGATTGCCCTTGACCGTTGCCCGGATCACGGTGGTGAACTTGCTGCGCAGTTCCCGCTTGTGCGCAGATGTCAACGGGATCGCATGCAGCACGGAGCGCGCCACGGCATCGCCGTCACGAATCAAAAAGAAAGCGAGGTACAGCGTGATGAAAGCACTGCCAACAAAATCAAATGTGTTTTGGCCCACGCTGAGCGCCTGCGTGGCGATGAACTGACTGCCCTCGGTCAATGCGGCGCTCAAGCGGCGCTGCAGTGTGCCGAAATTCGCCAACCCGAAGCGGTCCAACAACGACTTCACCCAAGCGGGCAGCGCATCAAATACGCCATGCAGATAAAGCGTCGGACTCAGCTCGCCGGATTGCACACGCTGATAGACCGAAGTAGCCTCGCTCGCCAGCGAGGCGGCAATCAAAATCAAAGGCAAAACAACCACCAGCAAAACCGCCAGCATGGTCAGTATGGCAGCCGTGTTACGCCTGAATTTCAACCGCGGCAGCAACCAGCGGTACAGGGGCGTGAACAGCAGCGCAATGATGAAGCCCCACAAGATGGCCCCATAAAACGGCAGCAGAATCCACCCCAGCGCCAGAGAAACGGCAATCAGCAGCAGCAACAGAGACCGTTTCTCCAGATACGTAGCGGCATTGTCATCGGAAGGGATCATGAGGGGTCTCGCAGGGTTGGCAGAAATAGCTCTGGCATCCTAGCAGCACCCTGCTGCCGCCCCAAACTTGCGTTTTCTAGGCCTTGAACTCCGCCTCAATTTCGTCCATGTGCGACTGGCGTTCTGCGATGCGCAACCCAATGGGCGGACCGGCAAAGCGGTTACGCACGCCCAGGCCAAACCAGATGACATTGAGCAACACGAAGAGTGTGATCCTCACGTAGGCCACTTTTTCGTTGGGTGGCTGCATACCGACATACGCCAGCACCAAAGCGCCCACGGTACCCAGAACGGCAAAGAGTTTGGACCAGGCACCCAGGGTGAATGGGCCCTTCTTGGTCCAGGTCTTGCCTTCGGCAAAGAGTCCGGCGGCAATCGGCATGGCGTACGAGATGAACAGAAACACCGCGCTACCGGCGCTCAGCACGGTGAATGCATCGCCATACAGCGTGATTGAAATCGCCAGAATGGCGGTGACCCAGATGGCCGCCCCGGGCGTGCGGTGCACGTGGTGCACCTGCTTGAGCCAATGCGAACCGGGTAGCCCGCCGTCGCGGGCAAAGGCGTACATCATGCGCGAGCAGGAGGTCACTGCAGCCAGACCGCACACAAAGTTGATGAAGAACATCAGCACTTCAATGCTGATGCGCAAGGGCGCAGGAATAGGCGCCAGAATGGCTTCAAAAAATCCCGTTCCCATCTTCATACCCGCGGTCAGGTCAGGCATGACCAGCACAAAGCTGCACACCATGACGTAGCCAAATAGCACCGACCACAGTACCGAACTGATGATGCCCTTGGGCACGTTTTTGGCCGCATCATGCGTTTCTTCTGCCGTGTGGGCCGAAGCGTCAAAACCGGTAATGGTGTACGCGGTCAGCAGCAGGCCGGACAAAAAGGCCATGACCAGTGTTTGCTGAGGCCAGGCGCTACCCTCGGTACCCGTGAGGTTCGTGAAGGTGTAGAGGCGACTGAAGTCCAGCTTGCCCGGCGCATACGCCACCAGAGATACCACCAGCACCACCGTCACGAGAAAAATCAGGTAGCCCGACAGATCCGTGATGCGACTGGCCCACTTGATTCCCCAGTGGTTTAGCAGCGCTTGCAAACCGGTGATCACGGTGAGAAAAATGGTCTGGTGCACCCAGCCCAGCGACTCGGGCGCTATGCCAAACAGGGGCGCTATCAGCGTTTTGAAGAAGGGGTCATAGGTGCCGAAGTTGATGGCGGCCACCACAAACACCAAGCCAAGCAAATTGAACCACGCGGTGATCCAGCCCCAGGCTTTGCCACCCAGAATGGAGCCCCAGTGGTAAAGCCCGCCCGCGGTGGGATAGGCCGATGCGATTTGCGCCATCGACGCAGCCACGATCATCGCAAACAAACCACCTAACGGCCAACCGAGCCCGATGGACGCGCCACCCGCTGCAGACAAGCCCATCTGGAACGAGGTGATGCCGCCCGACAAATACAAATCAGCGAAAACGACACGGCGAAGTTGGAGAAGCGCCCCATGCGCCGCGAAAGTTCCTGCGCGTAGCCCATTTCATGGAGGAGTTTGACGTCCGCATCCATGGCGGAGGGAGAGATTGCATTCATAAACAGACCTTTCTGCGATTAAGTTGAAAGTCAAGCCGCGGTAAAACAGTTGTCGACATACAGATGGGCGCCATTGACGAAACTGGCATCGTCACTGGCAAGGAACAGGGCGGCTTTGGCCACCTCTTCGGGTTGGCAGAGGCGCCCCTGCTGAACCGAAAGCGCCTCCACCGAGGAATCAAAACCATGCTGCGCCAGCGCGGCGATTTCGCGCTGTCCGTGGGGTGTGTCGATAAAGCCGGGGCATACCGCATTGCAACGAATGCCGCGGTCGCGGTACTCCACCGCTACCGCGCGCGCCAGCATGGCGCACGCTCCTTTAGTCATGCAATACAGCACTTCCAGTGGTGTGGCGGCCACGGACGATATGGACGCGGTGCACACAATGCTGCCTTTGCCGGCGTCCAGCATCTGCGGCAACACTGCGCGCGTCATCATGAACATGCTCTTGACGTTGACATCCATCAGCCTGTCGAAATCGTCGTCGCTGGTATCCAGAAACGGCTTCACGATGATGGTGCCCGCATGGTTGAAGAGCACAGAGATGGTGCCAAAGCGTGCATTCGTGCCCGCTATGGCGCGCTCAATCTGTGCCCGGTCGGACACATCGGCCTCAAAAAATGCAGCGTCACCGCCGGACTGCACAATCTCTGCCACCACCGCCTGGCCGGCTGCCACATTGATGTCCACTACCGCCACGCGCGCACCTTCTGCGGCGAATAATTTCGATGCCGCGCCCCCGGCGCCTGTCGCGCCACCCGAGATGAGCGCCACCTTACCTGCCAACCTACCTGCCATTGTCTTGCTCCTTGTTGAGGCCATTTGCGACCCGAAAATTCAGTTTATGGACTTCACAAAGCGGGGACTATCCAGAATTGGCAAAAGACTTGCTTACTGCTAAGTTCTCAAGGCGAGGCATCACCGCAACGCCTGACTGGAGTCAATGCATGAATTGGGTACCCACAGCAAAAAACAGGCACTTCAATGTCTTCCATTGCCAGGACTTTGACCAGCAGGCCTCCATGCTGCACGCGTGGAATCAGTCGTACTGCCAACTGTCTGCTGGTGCGTTTGAAGGCGGCGTCATGGAGATCGATACCGGTGCCATTCGCGGCTGTGCGGCCAGCGCAGTCATGTGGACGGCTTGCATGTTTTCTCGGACCCCGACGGATTCGAGTTCCGCTCGCCCGAGCGCCACGTCGTGGTGGACATCGAGTTCTATCCCGGTCGTTTTACCAACCCCGCACTGCGGGATGCATTGGGCGGCATTGCAGTCAAACTCGGCCCCCGTGCCACCGTAATGGACATGGGTGACGGCCGGCTGGACGCCATGCGCCAACTACTGCGCGCCATCTTTCAAGCCGTCGGCACCAACCCGCACCTGCTGGAAACTCCCGCGGTCTGTGACGCGTTTGAGAAATCCATGGTTTTTGGAATTGCGGATCTGCTGGACGCGGAGCCTGTGCACGACAGTGCTGCGGCAGTCGGCCCTTCACGCAGCTGGGGCCTTGTGCAGTCTGCGCGCGCTCTGATGGAACAAGCAGAGAGTGACTGCCCCTTGTCGGTCGCCGAACTGGTGGCCGCACTGGGCGTGAGCCGGCGCAGCCTGCAATATGCGTTTCAGGATGCACTGGAAATCAACCCCGTTGCGTACCTGCGCGTAGAGCGGCTCAACCGCGTGCGCAGGGCGTTGCGAGACGCTGCGTCCGTCACCGAGGCGGCCACCTGTTTCGGCTTCTGGCACTTTGGCAACTTTGCCCATGACTACCGCGCACTGTTTGACGAGCTACCGTCCGAAACATTTCGCCGCCGCCAGGGCCACGCAGCTCCAGTCTGGCAGCAAGGTCTTCATGCGGCCAACCCGGTAACAGCATGGCTAAGCTAGTGGAAACATGGCACTGAAATTTATTGAAAAGGACTGCAACGTGCAAGACAAGTTATTTATCAACGGCAGCTGGACATCGGCCGCTCTGGGAGAAGCCCTGGCGGTTTACAACCCTGCCACCCAGGCACTTATCGCCCAGGTTGCTGCCGCCACGGCGCAGGACATTGACGCCGCCGCCTGCTTTGACTACTACGCGGAGCTGGCCGAGGCACTGGACACCGAACGCGTGCAGCCCATTGCCCTGCCGGACGACCGTTTTGAATCCCGGGCGGTGCGTGAGCCCCTGGGCGTGGCCGGTGCAATCATTCCGTGGAACTACCCGCTGCTCATGGCCGCATGGAAAGTGGCCCCTGCACTGGCTGCGGGCTGCACCGTGGCGCTCAAGCCATCCGAGTTAACACCTCTCACCGCGTTGGCACTGGCCGAGCACCCCGGCGTGGACAAGCTGGCCTTTACCGGCTCGGTGCCCACCGGCTCCCGGGTCATGGCGGCCGCAGCGCGCGACATCAAAAAAATCAGCCTGGAACTGGGCGGCAAATCGCCCTTCATCGTCTTCGACGACAGCAGCCTGGAGCAGGCCGTTGAATGGGTAATGTTTGGCATTTTCTGGAACCAGGGCCAAGTCTGCTCAGCCACCTCGCGCGTGCTGGTACAACGCGGTTTGTACGAACGCTTTCTGGCGCGGCTGGTAGAGGCAAGCCAGCACATTGTCATAGGAGACGGCATGGTGCCCGGCGTGCAGTTGGGGCCTGGACAACTACCTGGAAACCAAGCAAATCACCCGATGCACCAGCGACCAACCCTGGGGTTGGTACACCAAGAGCTGAATCAGGCCCGCGCCGGTATCAGCAGACCCCGTGTCACTGCAGGGCGGGCCACAAACGCTGCCAGCGCGCGCTGCACATGGGCAAAGTCGTCAATACCCACCAAGTCATCCGCCTTGTAGCGTTCAATCAGGTTGCGCACCCAGGGAAAGATGGCGATGTCGGCGATGGTGTAGTTGTCTCCCATCATCCAGGTGCGCGTGGATAGCCGCGCGTTGAGCACCCCCAGCAGGCGGCGGCTTTCGGCGGCATAGCGGTCGCGCGGGCGTTTGTCTTCATAGTCCTTGCCGGCAAAAATCTGGAAAAAGCCCAGTTGCCCAAACATGGGGCCAATACCGCCCATCTGGAACATCAGCCACTGAATCGTCTCGTACCGCAACGCGGCATCTTTGGGCAGAAACTGCCCCGTCTTCTCCGCCAGATACAGCAGGATGGCGCCCGACTCAAACAGCGCCAGCGGCTTGCCGCCGGGACCGTTGGGGTCGAGGATGGCCGGAATCTTGTTGTTGGGGTTGAGTGACAGAAACTCGGGCGACATCTGGTCGTTGCTCTCAAAGCTGACCAGGTGCGGCTCGTAGGGCAAGCCCGTTTCTTCCAGCATGATCGACACCTTCACGCCATTGGGCGTGGGCAGCGAATACAGCTGCAGCCGCTCAGGGTGCTGCGCAGGCCATTTGTGGGTAATGGGGAAGGTAGAGAGATTGTTCATGCCCACATTCTGGCCGCAAATCCGGCGGCACGCTTCGTACCCCAGCTCGCGCCTACCAGGGTTTGATCGCCACCTTCAGCACGCCGTCCCGCTGGTGCGAGAAAAGGTCGTAGGCCGCCACAATGTCGTCGAGCTTGTAGTGGTGCGTCACCATCACACCCAGATCGAGCCGGCTGGCCTCCAGCACATTCATGAGGCGGCGCATGCGCTCCTTGCCGCCAGGGCACAGCGCGGTGTTGATGCGGTGGTCACCCAAGCCTGCGGCAAATGCACCCAGCGGAATCGTCAGGTCGGTGGAGTACACGCCCAGGCTCGACAGCGTGCCGCCGGGTTTAAGCACCTTCAGGGCCGACTCAAATGTGGCCTGTGTGCCCAGCGCCTCAATGGCAGAGTCTGCACCCCGCCCGCCGGTGAGCTTCATCACCTCGGCAACCACGTCACAGTTGTTGAAATTCAGCGTGATATCTGCTCCCAACTTTTTGGCAATGCCCAAACGGTGGTCGTTGCCGTCCACGCCAATGATGGTGGAGGCACCCAGCAAACGCGCACCAGCCGTAGCGCACAAGCCAATGGGGCCCTGCGCAAACACCACCACGGTGTCGCCGATCCGGATGTTGGCGTTTTCCGCGCCCTTGAACCCGGTGGACATGATGTCGGGGCACATCAGCACCTGCTCATCGGTCAGTCCGTCGGGGATGGGGGCCAGGTTGGCCTGCGCATCGGGCACCAGCACGTACTGCGCCTGGGTGCCATCAATCAGGTTGCCAAAGCGCCAGCCGGCGGTGGCCTTGTAGCCATGGCAGCCGCACAGGCCCTGGCCAATCAGGTAGCTGCCATCCTGCGACGCCACACCGTCCTGCGCGGCATAGGAATTGAAGTTGGGACAAATGGCCCCGGCAATCACGCGCTGGCCTTCGGTGTAGCCCTGCACCGCGCTGCCCAGCTTTTCAATCACGCCCACCGGCTCGTGGCCCACGGTCAGGCCTTTGGCCACCGGGTACTCGCCTTTGAGGATGTGCACATCGGTGCCGCAAATGGTGGTGGTGGTGATGCGCACCAACGCGTCGTTGGGCCCCACATCAGGTATCGGCTTGTCGGCCAGCTCAATGCGACCCGGGGAAATAAATACGGCGGCTTTCATCATGGCGGTCATCTGCAACTCCCTTAATAAAACTGGTTGTGATTCAACTGCGTCAATTAGGCTCGTTTGCCGGCCCTTCGTCTCGGCTGGATGGGCCGCGCTTGACAACCGTCAAATGGCTGGAACGCGCGGAGCGGATCCGGCATCTTGTACGCTTGACATGTGCACCCATGTGGTGCTGATCGTTCTATTTACTTCGCAAGGCTGTACCGTGTCTGATTCCATCATCATCCAGCAACCCTCCCAAGCCGCGCAACAGCTCCTGGTTTTGCACCATGGCGTGGGCGCCAGCGCACAAGACATGGTCCCCTTGGGGCAGCACTTGGCGGCGCAGTTCCCTAGTGCCTTCATCGTGAGCGTGCATGCTCCCTTTGCGTGCGACCTCAGCAGTGGAGGCATGGGTGCCCAATGGTTTTCGGTGCAAGGCATTACTGACGAGAACCGCCCTGCACGCGTTGCCGAGGTAATGCCCGCCTTCATCCACAACCTGCGTTATTGGCAGCAACACAGCGGCGTGGAGCCGACCGCCACCGCCATCGTGGGGTTTTCGCAAGGCGCCATCATGGCGCTGGAGGCGGCGCAGGCTGAGGCGGGATTGGTCGCGCGTGTTGTCGCGCTATCGGGGCGCTATGCCCAGCTGCCCACCCACGCGCCCGAGAAAACCACGCTGCACCTCATCCACGGCAAGTCAGACCCGGTTATTCACTACGGCCACTGTGTGTCTGCAGCAGAACGCCTGGTGGGACTGGGGGGCGATGTCACCGCCGACGTCATCCCCTTCCTGGCCCATGAAATCAATGCGGAGGTGATGGACATGGTGGTGGAGCGCTTTACCGGCCACATCCCCAAGCACCAATGGGAAGAAGTGCAAAAGGCTGCTGCCCAGTAGCCAAGCCAGACAAACGCTGGTGCGCCGCGTCGTCCAGGTCGGCAGGCAACTGGCGCTTGGCTTGCAGGTAGTGGTGGGTAAACACATCCAGATACGCTTCCAGCGTTTGCGCTGCATGGGTCTCACCGGCCAGGTCCAGGCACAGCGCCGCAACTTCAGACGTGCAAAAGTGGTCATCGCGCCGGGAGCGGCGCAGCTTGTAACGTGAGAGCTGATCGGGGTGCAGGCTGAGCACGGGCAAATGGTTCAGGTAGGGGCTTTTGCGGAATATTTTGCGCGCCTCGGGCCAGGTGGCGTCCAGCAAAATAAACAAGGGGCGCTTGGCCAATTGGCCGTCTGTGGCGTTGTCGTCGTCAGCCTTTTGCACAACGGTAACCACCCGCTCTGGCGACACAAACTCCCCCGGAAACACCACATACGGCTGCCACTGCGGATCGGCCAGCAAGGCCAGCAACGCCGGGTCGACCTCCGTACGCGCCCAGCCAAAGGCAAAAATGTCGGCCACCACATCGGCAATCAGCCAGCCGGTGTTGCTGGGCTTGAGCGGCTCGATGTCGGCCATCAGCAGGCACACCCCGGCGCGCGTGGGCACAGCGGGCCGCAACGCACAAATGCAATGGCTGGGCACCAGGCGGCAACCCGCGCAACGCTCCCCACGCGGGCCACCGCGGGCCAGAAAGGGTTTAGCGCTGCGCGCCAGCCGCTCGGTGCGCAGGCGGGAAACGGCGTGGGGCAGTGCCTGGTTCTTCACTTAGCGCTGTGCAGCGCGCAGATCTTGTTGCCGTCCGGGTCGCGCAAGTAGGCCAGGTAGAGCCTGCCCACAGAACCATCGCGCCATCCTGGTGGGTCTTCGCAAGTGGTGCCGCCATTTGCGAGGCCGGCCGCATGGAAGGCATCGGCCTGCTCGGGCGACTGCATGGCGAAGCCAATGGTGCCACCGTTGGCATGGGTGGGCGGCTCTCCATTGATGGGCGTGGTAATGCCGAAAGTGCCGGTGGGGCTGCGGTAGAAATAGCGGTTTTTGTTGGCAACGCCCGGGGCAATGCCCAGCGTGCCGAGCAGCGCGTCGTAAAACTTTCTGGAGACTTCAAGATCGTTTGAACCAACCATCACATGACTGAACATCGCTTTATCCTTTGTAGGGCTTGTTACGGGGAGTGGAGATAGTAATGGAAGGCTGAGGTAGCCTTGGCACCGTGACCAATGACCTTTTCGACGACTTGCCACCCGACGCCGACGCGCCCCCGACGCCCCTGGCCCCCGGCGCGGTGCTGCTGCACGGCTTTGCCCGCCACCTGGACGCAGCCCTGCTGCACGCCCTGGACGGCCTCACCGCCCAGGCGCCCCTGCGCCACATGCAGACCCCCGGCGGCCACACCATGACGGTGGCGACGACCAGTTGCGGCGCACTGGGCTGGGTGTCGGACCCGCATGGCTACCGCTACGCCGCGCGTGACCCGCACACCGGTCAGCCTTGGCCCAGCATGCCCGCGTGCTTTGCCGACCTGGCCCAACGCGCCGCAGCGCAGGCGGGTTATGCCCACTTTGCGCCCAACGCCTGCCTGATCAACCAATATGCGCCGGGGGCCAAACTGTCATTGCACCAGGACAAGGACGAAAAAGACTTCACCGCGCCCATCGTCTCGGTATCACTGGGCCTGCCGGCCGTCTTCCTGTTTGGCACCCTGGACCGGCGCGACCGTCCGCAACGCTACCGGCTGGTGCATAGCGACGTAGTGGTGTGGGGCGGGCCGTCCCGGCTGGCCTTTCACGGTGTGCAGCCACTGGCCGATGGCACACATGCGCTGGTGGGGCGGCGGCGCATCAACCTGACGTTCCGGCGTGTGGGCTGACTGCCGAGGCAAACGGGCCGAGTATTCCTTCAGGTTGCGGATGGAGGCCAGCGCCTAGCGCACTGCAAGGCATCGGCCATGGTGCGCACCACGCCCGCTGGGGCGGAAACCAGCCTGGGCCCTCGCACACCCGAGACGCAGGTCAGCCACGACAACTTCACCTAAAGAAAGCAGGCCAGTGCCGAGCGGCTGACCGGCCTGAAGGCGGCGCTGGACCAGCAACAGCGCATGAATCGCGCCCTGCGCGTGAGCCGGGTGGACCCGCTGGTAGTGGCGCTGCTCAACCGCCTGGCCAGCACGCAGCTCAGCGAACACTTTCGCGTCGTCGGCACCCATGCCCTCTATGCGTATGAAGCCGCCGCCGGCGTGCGGCTGGATGCCGAAGCCCTCGCCACGCGCGACATTGATTTGCTTTGGAACACCCGCAAGCGCATCATCTTCTCGACCCAGTTGGCTCGGGTAGATAGCTCCATGCTGGGCGTGCTCAAAAAAGTGGATTCCAGCTTTCGCATGCGCCAGAGTCAAAAATACACCGCGGTGAACAATGACGGTTTTGAAGTGGACATCATCCGCCGGGAACAGACCGGTGACGACCCGCCGGGCTTCTCCGCGGTCATCGTCGCCACCAACGGCACCATGGCGCGCATGAATGCCGTGCACCCGGCCACGTTTGTGGCGTTCAAACGGTGGCTGGCCGGCCAAGCGGACCGTGACCCTCTCAAGCGCCGCCGGGACGTATTGCAGGCCGATGCGGTACAGGTGCTGCTGGATCAGTATTTGCCGCAGGCTTGAGGATGAAATAGGCCTCTAGCCCTCGTGGAATATGCGCGAGCAGCTATCAATAGCAGAGCAAATCGGTAGCCAGAAATACTGTGTAAAAATACAGCCATCAGCGTATCCCAACCGTTTTTTGAGGAACTGCCATGAATAAGACGCCTCGCCTCCCCGCCGCCATCGACGCTGAGTCCACGCTCTATGCCAGCATCCGCGCGCTGATCGAATCCGCCCGCAGCACCATTGCCCGCGGTGTCGATCTGGTGCAGGTTCACACCAACTTCGAAATTGGGCGGCACATTGTGGAGTTTGAACAGCAAGGCAATGAACGTGCGGAGTACGGCATACAAGTGCTCAAGCAATTGGCCGAACGCCTGACTGCCGAATTTGGGAGTGGCTTCTCGCTCAGCAACCTCAAGCTCATGCGGCTGTTTTATGTGCAGTACGCGCCTCGAATTGGCCAGACAGCGTCTGGCTTTTCTGATGGCCAGACATTGCGCCCAATAAGCCAGACACTGTCTGACCTATTGGCTGCAGGCAATGGCAAACGCCCCTTCACCCTCAGTTGGTCCCACTAAGTCTTCCTTCTCGGCATCAAAAAAGCGGATGAACGCAGCTTCTACGAAATCGAGTCCACCCAGCAAAACTGGACCCTGCGGGAGCTGCGCCGCCAGTTCCAAAGCAGCTTGTACGAGCGCCTGGCTTTGAGCCGCGACCAAGACGGCATTCGCCAACTGGCCCAACAAGGGCAAATCGTCAGCCAAGCCAGTGATCTGCTGAAAGAGCCGTTGGTGCTGGAGTTTTTGGGCCTGTCAGAGCAGGCCCGGTTTTCTGAATCCGAGCTTGAGTCGGCCATCATCCACAAGATCGAACACTTCTTGCTGGAGCTGGCCAAGGGCTTTTTGTTTGAGGCGCGGCAAAAGCGCTTCACCTTTGACGACGACCACTTTTTTGTGGACCTGGTGTTTTACAACCGCCTGCTGCGCTGCTATGTGCTCATCGACCTGAAGCTCGGCAAGCTCACGCACCAAGACCTGGGCCAGATGCAGATGTACGTCAACTACTTTGACCGCTATGTCAAAACCGACACGGAGGCGGCCACCGTCGGCATCGTGTTGTGCAAGAAAAAGCATGAAGCGCTGGTAGAAATTACCCTACCCAAAGACGCCAACATCGTAAGCGCGCGGCAAACCCATATTGACCGCGGCCCTGCAGTGGTGGTGACAGTCAGGGTGACGCGGTTGGCGGCGTCCAGCGATGTGGCAGCAACTCGCCAATCATGCTGTTGC
>NZ_JBWMBC010000011.1:0-128609 GCF_056521285.1 Rhodoferax sp. GT1R46 | reverse complement strand
CCGGCCAGCACCGGGTAATTGAATGACTGAAGTGTGCACGTGTCCACCTTATTGAAGTGGACACCATGCTCCCAACTATTGCCGCCTCCAACAAGATGGGTTTGCCGCGCGCTTACGGATGTTTAGCATTCAAGGCTTCTAGACCTGCAAGTCGAAGTTGCCAATTGAACTACAAACACCTCAGCCAGATTGAAAGATATCAGATTCTCAGCCTCATGAAAGCCGGACACAACATCACACAGATTGCAGATTTGCTGAACCGCAGCAAGTCCACGATCAGCCGTGAGTTGCGCCGCAATGCGGGTGGCCGTGGCTACCGGCCCAAACAGGCATGTGAACTGTCGCGTCAACGTGCCCAGGGCAGTCGCAATGCCGCACTGTTGGCCCCGTGGGTAAAGGAGCAAGCCACTGTGCTGCTGCAATTGCAATGGAGTCCTGAACAGATCGAAGGCAAGTTGCCTGTGAGCCACGAGACGCTCTACCAGCACGTTTATGCGGAGAAGGCCGGCGGCGGCACGCTGTGGAAGAACCTGCGTTGCCAGAAACAGAAGAGAAAGCGGTACGCCAGCGGGCGTGATCGCAGGGGCCAAATTCCCAATCGCAGACCCCTGAGCGAGCGCCCATTGCACATCGAGGGTCGTAAGCAAGTCGGTCACTGGGAGTGCGACACCGTGATCGGTGCAAACCATAAACAGGCCATCGTGACGGTGGTGGAGCGCAAGAGCGGGTATGCGGTCATAGCGAAGGTTGCGAACAAGACATCCGACTTGGTGGGCGCAGCAATCATCAGGATGCTCAAGCCCTACAAAGCCAGGGTCAAAACGCTGACCTACGACAACGGCAAAGAATTCTGTGGCCATGCCCAGATTGACCAGGCTTTAGGCAGCACGGGGTACTTCGCCAGACCCTTTGCAAGCTGGGAGCGCGGCTCCAATGAAAACTTCAACGGACTGCTGCGGCAATATGTGCCCAAGAAACGGGCGATGGCAAATATCACCGACGAGGAAATTAGAATGATCGAAAACAGGTTGAATAACCGACCCCGTAAGCGATTGGGATTCAAGACACCTACAGAGGTGTTTCATCAATCCCTATCCCGGGTTGCACTTCGTGCTTGAATCCGCCAAATAAATTATCTTGCAGATGCCTTGATAATATATTGCAGTGGCATGACATTCTGCATGGCCTCATTGGCATCACCACCCAAAGCTTTGACGAGCGACCCGATATGTGGCAATATTAATTCACTGCCCGGTTCATTAAAAATTCTCGGAAAACCTTCGGTTATAGTAAAACCCGTTGATTCAAAAAGTTCAATCATGGTCAGACGGGTAAACCATCTTATGTGTGTTCTATCCAGTAAACCACTATCCTGATATCTGAACGTTCCCAAAGCAAGATTAGCGATCAAGCTCCAATGCTGTGCATTGGGTATGCAAGACAAGATGAGGGTTCCGGGTGGAGAGTATTTTTTTATCTTCTGAAGTACAGTCCATGGATCATAAAGATGTTCAAGTGCATCACCAAATATCCAGGCATCTGCCGTACACAAACTTAAAAAATCTTCATCATCCATTGATTCGATATTTTTAATAATAACTTTGCTGCAAAAGTTGCTTGCTACAGATGCGTAATCGGCGTCGATTTCAATGCCAATATATTCGCAATCCGGATTACTGGATAAATATGCTCGGGCAAGAGCGCCGCTACTGCAACCTACTTCAACAATTCTTTTCAAATTTTTCGGAATTATCTTTAATAAATCAGGATTGTAATTATCATGAAGGGGGGTTTGCTTCATTGGCTGCAATTTTTCATTGAATTTTTGTTGATAAATCACAAAATTTCGTTGCCAGTGGGGTGTGCCAAAAGCACCACCACTTTGATGTGTAAGTTGTATTAACCAAGTCCCAAGGTTTAAGCCTGATTCTCTCGCAGTCCGGGAAAAATCCATGTCATAAAAATGAAAATCAAACAATGGGTCAAATTTGACTTTATGGGTAATTAATTTATTCCTATGCACAGCAATAAATACGCCATCCAGCAATTCACAAGCTGCAGGAATAGCACCAAATTCTGACACCTTCCCAAACTTATTTT
Organism: Rhodoferax sp. GT1R46; assembly: GCF_056521285.1. NCBI lineage: Bacteria > Pseudomonadati > Pseudomonadota > Betaproteobacteria > Burkholderiales > Comamonadaceae > Rhodoferax > Rhodoferax sp. GT1R46. Next base: position 126,509 of record NZ_JBWMBC010000011.1, on the reverse strand, counting down.
CACCGTGGCTCACTTGTCCACTTAGATTGCACTTTTCATCCCAAGTCAACTTTTGATCAACAAAACACCATGCAGGCTGATTGGGTAATCGCCTTTTGTTTCCAGCCACCCCAATCACGTCAAATTGCTCAAGTCCAGCAGTTACAGCCTGCGAAAAATGATACTCATCAATCCAGACATCGTCATGAATGAAAACGAGAATGTCTTCGTCGTGTGCACGCTCTATAGCCGCGTTAAATATTTCAGGCAATCCGCGTGCGTTTTCAAATGCGATGTCTACAGAAATATTCTCACCCTGTTGCACCAGCCGCTTTATGGATTGACCCAACGCAGATTGCGCCCAAAAAGTCGACTCAGAAAGTTTGCTGGCACTTATCACCACAACATGCGGCAGCGCTGACAAGATTGTTTCAACGCGCCCATTCGGGTTGGCGGGAAAAAAGTAATTGCTATTGATATTGATAGTTTCGACCGCGTCCGCCTCACACCAACGCTGCCACATCGTTCGTAACATAGCATCAAACGAACTTGCAAACGCCTCAGACTGACCAAGCATGCTTGTGGCAAACCGCTGCCGCATACTGGCGCGCAGTTGGGCTAGCGCCGCCAGGTTTTGTGACCAATAGCGGCCTATGTGCACAAACTCTTCAATGCTTCCCGCTACAAAATCATCTAGTCCCAGCTGGTGCATCAGAGCAGCGCTGAAGCGGCTGGGGGGTGTTTGCCCGGCCAAGCCCAACGTGGGCACCCCCATCCAGGCAGCGTTGGCGGTAGTGGCTCCGCCAGCGTGTGGGAAAGTGTCGAGACAAATATCTACCTGATGGTGCAGCGCCAGGTAATCAGCCGTGGCTACACGGGGACAAAATGCGAGCCGCTCTCCTGAGATACCTACTACTTCAAAGTCTTTAATTAATTTGTCTTCAGCTTCGTTTTCAGTAGCACACAGAAACAAGCTTGCTGATGGAATGCTGCGCAGCAACATGCTCCAAAGCGCAATCACCGACGCATTTATTTTGTTGACTCGGTTAAAGCTGCCAAAGGTAATGGCCCCATGCGTCAAGGCAGGAAGGGAGCTTACTGGGGGTGACAAAGCATGCGGCTTAAAAGTAACCACCGACGGCAAATAAGCCATTTTTTCTACAAACTGCCAGTCCAGTTCGCCAGGGGGAATCCAATGGGCATCGCAGATGTAGTAATCCATGGCTCTTAAACCTGTAGTGCCCAGGTAACCCAGCCAACTGGCCTGAATAGGCGCAGGTTTGCGGGCAAATGCCAGCAGCCTGTTTTTGGCTGTGTGGCCTGCCAGGTCTATCAAAATGTCAATTTTTTCAGCACGCACCAACTCCGCCAGTTGAGCATCATCAAGGTCAACCACGCTGTGCCATGAGTGAAATTGTTGGCGCATGCGCTGGGTGTATTCGTCGTCTTGGCTTTTTGTATAAAAAGCATGAAGCCTCATGCTGCTTTTCTTGGAGAGTTGCTCAAACAGGGGCTCCAAAAAGTTAGCCAGTGCGTGGTGGTTCAAGTCACCAGACACAAACCCAATGTGTAAAACACGGCCAGGGTCTTTGCTGTTGGTGTGGGGGTGTTGTTGCGTAAGTAGTGGGGCTTCAAACCGCTGGCCAAATGTCAAGTGTTCCTCAAACAAATGCTGGGGCTCTACCAGCACGTCGTGGTTCAGCAGGTACAAGACGTTGCTGTGCGCCACCTCGCGCCGCGGCTCGTGCGCCATGTCAGCACGGTAATAGCACGCTTGCGCCTGAGAGAGTTGGCCCTTTTCTTCCAATACCTTACCCAGTTGGACGTAAGCCGACGCGTCTTGTTCGTCCACACGCAAGGCAGCTTCGCAACTGGTCTGCGCAGCATCTACATCACCCATAAATTGCTGAACCATGGCCAAGTTGACCAGCGCCTTGCCGTAACCCGGGTTAAGTCGCACAGCTTCTTGCAGGTAGGGTAGTGCCTGGTCAGCCTGGTTTAGGGCCACCAACGCCATACCCAAATTGTGTTGCGCTACGGGGTCATCTGCAGCAATAGCCAGCGCTTGCTTGAGTGGCGCAATTGAATCGGCATAATTTTCTTGTGCTTGCAAAACGTAACCTAAAACCCGCCAGGCTAAGGCTTCACTGGGGTATTCAAGCGCCACCCGCTTGGCCAACGCATGCGTTGCTGGGTAGTCTTGGGCTTCAAACAAGTCAACCAAGGTGGTCAGCAGTGCTTGAGGAGCAGCGGCAGGGGTAGATGCGGGTTGGGTAAGGGGCATGGTGTGTTGAGAGCAAGTAGAACTGTCCGCTTTTGTAGCCATTAGATTGTCCGGTTTTTCTGTCTGCTTTCCTCGACTGTTTTGTGTTTTTGATTTCTTCTTCGGGGCCCCTGCCAGGCCGCCGGAGCCCCCCCCCCCCCAGCCTACATCAATCAGCTCTGAGAATGGGAGTGTGCATCGCGCACCGTTTGACTTGCGATGCCCTGTGTGTCACGCTTCAGTCTGGCGAGCGCGATGCTTTTTGGCATGTCATGTGGATGTTGAAAGAAGTCGATTCACTGCCCGCCGGTTAGGCGCAGTATTGTGCGCAACCATCGTTTTGTAGGAAGTTCCCCTACACGCGGCAGCAAAAACGCCTACACACCAAACATCCAAACGCCGATTCAAGTTTTGCGCAAGGGGTTTCAGAATCAACCCCATGGTGAAAGGCACGGCAAATAGCCACCAAACACCGCCCAATTCAACGAATCAAGTCTGGAGCCCCACATGACCAACGAACAGATGCTGACCGAGATCCGCGAAGCCAACATGACCTACCTGATGCTGGCCCAAAGCCTGATCCGCCAGGACAAGGCCGAAGCCCTGTTTCGCCTGGGCATGTCGGAAGAGTCGGCCGACATGATTGGCGCGCTGTCGCCCGCACAGGTCATGAAAATTTCCTCGGGCAACATGCTGCTGTGCCGCTTCAGGGTGGATGACGACATGGTGTGGAACCTGCTGACCAACCACACCGCCAGCAAGGTGGACAACGATGCCACCACCAAGCTGCACGCCAGCATTCTGATGGCCGGGCGTTACGCCGAAGCCATGTAAGTTAGCCCGTTAAACAAGAACCCAAGAGCAGCACCATGGCCACCAAAAGCGTATTGAACGATTCCAAGCAGGTAGAACGCGCCGTAGCGCTGATTCAACTGGGCGCCCGCCTGCAAGTGCTGGAGAGCGAGACGGACTTGTCTTATGAGCGTCTGCTGCGCCTTTATAAAGAAGTGGCCGGCCGCTCGCCCAGCAAAGGTCAGCTGCCCTTCTCTACCGAGTGGTTCCTGACCTGGCAGCCCAATATCCATGCATCGCTGTTCCAGAACACCTATGAGTACCTCACCAAGGTGAGCGCCATGGAAGACATTGACGCGATCATGAAGGCCTACAAGCTCTACACCGAGCAAATCACCGCCTGCGGCGTGGAGCCCCTGCTCTCCATTACCCGGGCCTGGCGCCTGGTGAAGTTCATCGACAACAACATGCTGTCAATGACCAAGTGCTCCAAATGCGGTGGCCACTTTGTGAGCGAGGCCTATGAAAACTCCCGCCACTACGAGTGCGGCTTGTGCACGCCGCCTGCTCGGGCTGGTAAAGGTGCTGTGGCGGGTGGCATTTTGCTGCACTAGATGCTACGCTTTTGATAGCTGTCTGCGCAATGGATACGGGGGCTAAAGGCCTATTTTCCCGCGAACTCTTCCAGCGCCACGATAACGATCTCCTGTGCACGGTCAATCAATTCCGCAGGATGTCCTTTGGCAATGAGTTGCTTGCGTCTATGGTTGGACAGCAGGCCATTGTTTTGAAGGCAGTGTCGAACCATAAGGGTTAAGTCATTGTTGTTCATGTCCAGGTCGTCATTGATGGCCTTGTACACCGCGTCAAAGCGCCGCAGGAAGTCGCTTTCTTTGCGCAGATCCAGGTCCAATGCCTCTTGCGCCATTCGCAAGCCAAACGTCACACAGCGGGTTGCATCCCAGTAGCGATAGATAGCCGGGTCACCATTGAACTGGGCATCCATGCGGACATCATCAATGGCCGTAACCTGCCAAAGATCACGCGCTGGCTTAGAGAAGGATTGCAGCACCTGCAGGTATTGGTCCTCATTGCGCTTCATGGCCACCGAAATGGGAAGGACCAGTCCGTTTGGCAGCAGCCCACTGGAGCAGACCACTTTATGGAACAAGAAGCGCGACAATCGGCCATTGCCGTCCATAAAGGGGTGTGCGAACACAAATCCAAAGCTGGCCAGGGCACCGCGTACCAATGGATCGATGCCCGCATCGGTGTCATTGGAAAACGCCATGATTTCGGCCATGATTTGCAGCATCAACTCAGGCGCGGGCGGCAGGTAGGTCACACCCATGGCGCCCGGTAACGCATTGCGGAGCCAGTTCTGTTCGTGACGAAACTGCACCGCCTTGTCCAGTGGATTGCCCACGGTGAGGTTCTGCAGTGCAACCAAATAGTTTTCGGTAATCATCTCGGGCGTATGGGCCTGTGCCAGCAGTGCGGCAAATGCATCGGCCTTACTGGAGGTTGGCGTTTCGTTTTCAATGGCAAACGAGCCCTTTGTCTCGCTCAGGTAAGCCCACTGAACAGCACGGTCAAGGATGGATCTATCCAGCGTAGCAATGAATTCTTTGGTTTGCTCAAGGATGTTGTTACCCAGCAGACTTTGCAACCCAGGCGTCCTTCGTATGGTTGGACAAAAGCCAGGCGTTCCAACCCCATTGAAATCAACGCGCCACCGGGCGTTGCGAACCGTGGGGCCCGTGATGAATTCCTTTGGATTGAACAGCAGGGTGTACGGGCCCGTTGCAGCGGGCAGGTCCTTGAGCTCCTGGCCGTTTGCCAACTCCCACAGAAAGGCGATCTGACGCCCATAAAGGCTGCTTGGACTATTCAGGAAAGCTTGGCCGACATGGTGTCCATCCATGCGCTTCAATGCCAGTATGGCAGCCTGCAAATCGAGGCCTTCATGCTTGAGAGCGAACTGAAGATGCCCCATCGGGTCATCCCCGCCAGGGGCAACCACTGCAGGCACCGCCAGGAAGCCGGGCATTTCCGCGATTTTGGTAACCGAACTGACCTGGGCTGGCCGATCCTGCGGAAAGGCGCAGGTGCCCAGCGAGTCTTTCAGAAATTCATACCCAATGAGTCGTCCGCGCATTTATTCCTCCAGGTCGGAATGAAAATTTTATAAAAATACAATTCAACGAAAAAAATCTTACGATGCATCACCTGTTCTTGCAAACTATAAATAAGGCGAGGAGGTGGGGACGCATGGCGGACGGTGGCCTTTCGGAACCTGCTGTACAGCCTTGGCCACCCACGACGCGGACGCGCAACGCTGGCGAACAGACAACTTTATCGGGCGCGTGCGCGAGGACATTTTGGAGTTTTCGCGCCTGCAAGAGGTCAATGCCATGCGGCTATTTGCGAAGCAGTGGGCCAATGCACAAGCAATTCAATTGGTCCGCGAATGCAGGGCGGAGTCGGACAGTGGGCGAATTCAAATCAGGGTTGCTGCGCATTGGCTGGCAGCGCTAGAGGTTTGACGCCGCCATGCCAATTGCTATTATTTTGATAGCTACCTACGCAACAGCCACGGCGGCTAGATGCCTATTTGGCACTAAATTCTCATCGACACCCCGTCACATGGGGCAATTCAAGCAACGTCAGATGCGGCCGATATGATGGATTCAGGCCCTGAAAAGCCGCCTTCTTCAACCCTTGAAGCCGCCTTCTTCGCTGTCACAATCCTTCTATGTTTGTAATTATTGGTTGGCTGGTTATCCTGGTTTGCGTGTTTGGTGTTTACATCTTTCACGGCGGCAACATCATGGTGATCCTAAAAGCGTTGCCGTTTGAGTTGATCACCATTGGCGGCGCCACGGTGGGCGCTTTTCTGGCCAATAACCAGATGAAGGTGGTCAAAGCCACCATGAAAGGCCTGGGAGCCTGCTTTAAAGGCAGCAAATACACCAAGGCCCGCTACATGGAGCTGATGGCGCTGATGTTTGACATTCTTCAGAAAGCCCGCAAAGAGGGCCTGATGGCGATTGAAAAAGATGTGGAAGAGCCGCACGAGTCGGAGCTTTTCAAGAAATACCCCACAGTGGGCACCGACCACCATGTGGTCGAATTCATCACCGATTACCTGCGCATGATGGTGTCAGGCAACCTGAACGCCCACGAGATCGAATCGCTGATGGACAGCGAAATTGACACCCACCACCATGAAGAGCACGCAGCCGTTGCGGCCCTGCAACGCGTGGCCGGTGGCCTGCCCGCATTTGGTATTGTGGCGGCTGTTCTGGGCGTGGTGAACACCATGGGCTCGGTGGGCCAACCCCCCGCGGTGCTGGGCGGCATGATTGGTTCTGCCCTGGTGGGAACCTTCCTGGGGATTTTGCTGGCCTATGCCTTTGCCGAGCCTCTGGCCGGTGTGCTGGAGCAAAAGGTGGAAGAAAACGGCAAAGAGCTGCAGTGCATCAAGACCACCTTGCTGGCCAGCATGCAGGGCTACAACCCGTCTACCGCCATTGAGTTCGGTCGCAAAGTGCTGTATTCGACCGAGCGCCCCACGTTTGCTGAACTTGAAGCCTATGTCAAGAAGAAGTAAGGCCATGGGGATCTGAGCATGGCTACGGACGCAAAAAAACTCCAGCCCATCATCATCAAACGGGTCAAGAAGGGCGGCCACGCGGTGCATGGGGGCGCGTGGAAGATCGCCTACGCCGACTTTGTGACCGCCATGATGGCGTTCTTTTTGCTGATGTGGCTGCTGGGCAGCACATCGGAAGGCGACAAAAAAGGCATTTCGGACTACTTTCAGTCGCCGCTGAAGGTGGCCATGCAGGGCGGCAGCGGTGCGGGCGCCAGCAACAGCGTGGTAAATGGCGGCGGCAACGATCTGACCCAAAGTTCCGGACAATCCAAGCGCGGAGATGGCGCCGACCGGACTGCCAAAAAAATGTCAGGCGAAAAGCTGAAGGCCGAAGTAGCCAAACGAGACGCCAAAATGCTGGCGGCGCTGAGCGCCAAGATTGCCAGCGCCATTTCCAGCAACCCCAAATTGGCGGAATTCGCCTCCCAAATCCGGATGGAAATCACGCCAGACGGCCTGCAGATCCAGATCGTGGACGATCAAAAGCGCCCCATGTTTGACAGCGGGAGCTCCAGCGTCAAGCCCTATATGCGGGATATTCTTCGTGAAGTGGGCATTGCCTTACTGGACGTCGAAAACAAGATCAGTCTGGATGGCCACACCGACCGCTCCACGTATGTCAACGCGGCGCGCGGCTATAGCAACTGGGAGTTGTCGGCAGACCGAGCCAATGCAACCCGCCGGGAGCTTGCCGCAGCGGGCATGCCGGAAGACAAATTGGCCCGGGTGGTGGGCATGGGATCGAGCTTGCCGATGGACCCTGCAGCCCCTTTGAGCCCAACCAACCGGCGAATCAGCATTTTGGTGATGACCAAGGACGCCGAGGAGCGGCTCCTTGGGGGCGCAAAAGTTCCTGTAGAAGTGGAAACCGAAGTCAGCCCAGCCCAGACGGCAACCACGGTCAAGGCAACGCCCTGATGCCCGCCAAAATTCAGTCATACTTGCAAATATACGTAATACACCCGGGAAAGGGTAATCCATGTCAAAAGAACTGCGCTTTTTAGTCGTCGACGACTTCTCCACCATGCGGCGAATTGTCCGCAACCTGCTCAAAGAAAGCGGATACGCTGAAGCGGACGAGGCCGAAGATGGTGTAGTGGCCCTGCAAAAGCTTCGCAGCTCCACTTTTGATTTCGTGGTGAGTGACATCAACATGCCCAATATGAACGGGTTCCAGTTACTGGCAGAAATCAAGAAAGACGAAAAGCTGAAGCACCTGCCGGTGTTGATGGTGACCGCCGAAGCCCGCAAGGAAGACATCGTCATGGCAGCGCAGCAAGGCGCTGCCGGCTATATCGTCAAGCCTTTTACCAAGGCGACGCTGGAAGACAAAGTCAACCACATCCTCACCAAAATGGGACTGAAGTAGCCATGTCCGTCGATAGCCCGTCACCCGCAACAGTCCATGCACCAGTGGTTGATGTCCACCAGCAAATTGGTGCGCTGACCCGTCAGTTGCATGATTCGCTTGCCGGGTTGGGTCTGACCGAAAAGGTCAAGGACTGGGCAGGCGAACTCCCTGATGCCAAGAGCCGCCTTTCCTACATCGCCAAACTGACGGGTGAAGCGGCGGAAAAAGTGCTGAATCAGGTCGATCAGGCCAAGGCGCAAAACGACCACATGGCCACTGAAACGCGGCGCATTGGTGCATTGATTAACGAAGACCCAGGTGCTGTCGGGGCCAGTGGCCTTGTGACGAATTTCGTCTCGGATGTAGAGCAGTCCAGCAAGAAGGTCGACGCGCATCTGACTGAAATCATGATGGCGCAAGATTTTCATGACCTCACGGGTCAGGTCATCGCCAAAGTGGTCATGCTGGCGGCCACCATTGAAGAGCAACTGGTGCAATTGCTGATACAGACTGCACCCGCTGATGCGGCCGCCAAAGTGACCGTGGCGCATGGCGAATATGTGCCGGCGCTTGACGGCCCGGTAGTCAATCCGCAGGGCAATCCTGACGTGGTAACTGACCAGTCACAGGTCGACGATTTGTTGGCCAGCCTGGGCTTCTGAGTCTTTTGAATTAAGCGGGGCATTCGCCCTCTTATTGACCTTTAGTTCCGGGGGTCGCTCGCGACAATGGTGGCAACTTCAGAGCCCCGCCACCATGGAATCAGGTAGTCAAGATCGCAATTTACCCGCCACCGAGCGCAAGCTCAAGAAGGCGCGGGAAGACGGCCAGGTCGGTCGCTCCGAAGATCTGAAACATCTGGCTGTTCTCGGCGCTGGCTCTGCCTGCGTTCTGATTCTTGCCCCCATTCTGTTTGAACGTTTGCAGCAGAGCATGGGGCAGCAATTGTCCTTTGATGCGGCAACGATCATGCAAACCGGCAGCATGCTCAAGCGCCTGGAGAGTGCCACCGCAATCGGCCTCGCTGGCTGCGCGGCGTTTGCACTCATCATCACTGCAGCGGTCATTGTGGCATCGGTGGCTTCGGGCGGCTGGGTTAGCAGCCTGAAGCCCGTCATGCCCGACTTCAGCCGCCTCAACCCCCTGTCGGGCTTTGGCAATCTGTTCACCAAGAAAAAGCTGGTGGACGTGGCGAAGATGACCTTCCTCACCGCCATCCTTTTCACCATTGCCGGAATATTCCTGAGTAACGGTCTGCAAACTATCGCGTCTTTGGTATTGCAGCCATCCAGCTCCGCCATCAAGCACCTGACAGAGTGGCTGACCAGCGGGCTTGGCCTGATGCTGTTGCTGCTGTTGGCCGCAGCCGTGGTGGATGTGCCCTTGCAGGCGTTTCTGCACAAGGGAGAGATGAAAATGTCGCACCAGGAAGTGAAGCAAGAGGGCAAAGAGTCGGACGGTAACCCGCAGATCAAGCAGAAGATTCGCCAAAAGCAGCGTGAAATGTCGCAGAAGAGCAGCGTCAACTCCGTGCCCAAAGCCGACTTTGTGGTGATGAACCCCACCCACTTTGCCGTTGCCATCCGCTATGACGAAAAAACGATGCGGGCCCCCCAAGTGATTTCCATGGGTGCGGACCTGCTGGCCATGAAGATTCGGGACATCGCCAGACAGCATTCCATCCCCGTGTTGCAGTCGCCCATGCTGGCACGCGCGCTGTATGCCAACTCCGAGATTGACCAGGACATACCCTCCAGCCTGTACACCGCGGTGGCGCAAGTGCTGGCCTATGTCTACAAGCTGCGCGCAGCCATGCGTGGCGATGGTCCGATGCCAGGCGAAGTGCCTGAGCCGTTTGTTCCACCTGAGCTCGATCCTCTGTCGAAAACCATCAAGGCGGTCACCGCATGAACGCACAACTGAAGTCTTTCCAGAACTGGTACGCCAGCAACTCCGGCGTGGTGCAAGGTGCCGCCGCCCCCATGCTGGTGGTCGCCATTCTGGCCATGATGGTGTTGCCGCTGCCGCCCATTCTGCTGGACGCTTTCTTTACGATCAACATCGCCGTAGCGCTGATGGTCATGATGGTGGCAGCCTACATGATTCGGCCACTGGATTTTGCGGCCTTCCCTTCCGTGCTCTTGCTCACCACGCTGATGCGCCTGTCGCTCAACGTGGCATCCACTCGCGTGGTGCTGCTCGAAGGCCACACTGGCGCGGGTGCCGCAGGCGCCGTGATCGAGGCCTTTGGCCACTTCCTGATTGGTGGTAATTTCGCCGTCGGTTTGATCGTTTTTGCCATCCTGGTGGTCATCAACTTCGTGGTGGTGACCAAGGGCGCCGAGCGCATCGCCGAGGTGTCTGCCCGGTTTACCCTGGACGCCATGCCCGGCAAACAGATGGCCGTGGACGCCGACCTGAACGCGGGCCTGATTGACGAAAAAGAGGCCAAGCGCCGCCGGGCGGAAGTGGGCGAAGAGGCAGAGTTCTTTGGCTCGATGGACGGTGCATCCAAGTTCGTGCGGGGCGACGCGGTTGCCGGCATTTTGATTCTGCTGATCAACATCATTGGCGGCTTTGCGATCGGCATCCTGCAGCATGACCTGACCGCCTCGCAGGCGGCCAACACCTACATTTTGCTTGCCGTGGGCGACGCGCTGGTTGCACAAATCCCCGGGCTGCTGATCTCCGTAGCCGCCGCGATGGTGGTGTCGCGCGTCGGGAAGGAACACGACATTGGCAAGCAGATTGTGGGACAGCTGTTTGCGTCCCCACGGGTTCTGGGCATCACGGCAGTCATCATGTTCATTCTGGGTGTCATACCCAATATGCCGCATTTTGTGTTTCTTACCATCGCTGCGGTTCTGGCGTATGGCGCCTGGATGCTGGCCCACAAGCCGCTGCCCGTAGACCCGCAAGCTGCAGCACCAGCGCCTGCATCGGACGGCGAAGCGTCATGGGACGACTTGCAGCCAGTAGACCAGTTGGGACTGGAGTTGGGCTACCGTCTGATTGCACTGGTTGACAAGACCCGCCAAGGCGATTTGCTCACCCGTATCAAAGGGGTGCGCCGCAAGTTTGCGCAAGAAGTCGGCTTCTTGCCTCCACCCGTACATGTGCGCGACAACCTGGAGCTCAAGCCCAGTGCCTACCGCATTACCCTGCGTGGCGTCATTGTGGGAGAGGGCGAAGCATTCCCCGGCATGTTTCTGGCCATCAACCCGGGTGGCGTCACCACGCCCCTGATTGGAACGGCGACGACCGACCCGGCATTTGGCTTGCCCGCGCACTGGATCGACGATCGGCAGAAGGAAGCGGCGCAAATGGCCGGGTTTACCGTGGTTGATTCAGAGACTGTGATGGCAACCCATTTGTCACACTTGATGCAGGTTCAAGCATCCAAACTACTCAGCCGAACAGAGACCCAACAACTCGTGGAACACGTCGCCAAACTGGCCCCCAAACTGATCGAAGAAGTGGTCCCCAAGATGGTCTCGATCGCCGTTTTCCAGAAAGTGCTGCAATTGCTGCTGGATGAGTCGGTGCATATCCGCGACATTCGCACCATCATTGAATCCATTGCCGAGCACGCCAGCTCCACCAGTGATCCGGCTGAATTGGCACGTCGGGTGCGCGTAGCACTGTCACCGGCGATCGTCCAGCAAATCTATGGATCGACCCGCGAGCTGAACGTCATCGCCATTGATCCCAGCCTGGAGCGCCTGCTGGTTCAGGCGCTGGGTAACGCATCCGGTCCGGCTCTGGACCCTGGCGTGGCCGATATGCTGACCCGTCATGCGGCTGAGACGGCCCTGAAACAAGAAGAGATCGGTGTGCCCGCCTGTTTGCTGGTACCCGATCAGATCCGCAGCGCAATTTCGCGTCTGGTACGCCGCGTGGCTCCCCGCCTGCAGGTACTGGCGCACAGCGAAATTCCTGAAACCCACACCATCCGCATCGGCCCGATTTTGAGAGGCGCATCATCATGAACATTCAACGCTTTACCGCAGCCACCTCACGCGAAGCACTCGCCAAAGCACGTCTGACGTTTGGGGAGGGAACCTTGATTCTCTCCAATCGCCCGACCGAGAACGGTGTGGAAGTGGTCGCCACGGCTGAGAACGCTCTGGCTGCACTGGATCGCCACGATGGCTCCCAGCCACAGAAGGCAGCGAGCAACCCAACTCGCAACAACGGCAGTTCCAGCAGCGCCGGTGCCAAGGAAGTGATCACCCGGGTCGAAGATGATGCGGCGCAACTGGCCATGAGCACCTTGTCCTTTCAGGACTACGTTCGCGAGCGCATGCTGCGCCGTCGCCACGAAACAGCGGTTAGCCAGAACGAGTCGACCAGTTCAGAGGATCTGCAACAGGACCGCCCACGCCCAGCCTCGCCCGAGCGAACCCAGGACATTCCGGCAATCACCGTTTCAGCACCCAAAGCAGCACCCATTCGCAAAACGCAGGCACCGGCACCGACAAGCCAGTCAAACGCAGTGCCCCAAGGCATTGCGGCCGAGTTGCATGCCATGAAAGAGCTGATCGAAGACCGGTTCAACACCCTCAATTGGCTGGGGCAGGCGCGCCAGAACCCGATTCAGGCGAACCTGATGCTCAAACTCATCCGCGCCGGCTATTCCCCCAACCTGTCACGGGCGATCCTGGAGCGCATGCCCCAGGAAATGGATGCGGGCGAATCCGTGCGCTGGGTCGTGGACGTGCTGGAACGCAATTTGAAGACAGATGCCAAAGGCCCCTCCTTGGTGGATGAGGGAGGCACGTTTGCCCTGATTGGTGCCACCGGCGTTGGCAAGACAACCACGGCGGCCAAGCTTGCCGGACTGTGCGCACGAACCCACGGGCCGGGAAGCGTGGGACTGATCACACTGGACACCTACCGCGTGGGTGCACACGAACAACTGCGCACGTACGGGAAGATGCTGGGCGTCGTCGCGCATTTGGCGCACGACCGTGCCGCACTGAAAGACTTGCTCGGATTGCTCTCCAACAAAAAAATGGTGCTCATTGACACGACCGGTCTGGCGCCCCGGGATCCGCGCAAGCGCGAAATGATGGATTTACTGGATCTGCCCGACGTCAAACGTCTTCTGGTTTTGAACGCAGGTGGACATGGCGACACGCTGGACGACGTGGTTTCCTCGTTCAAACAGGCAAACGCACAACAGGTTATTTTTTCCAAAATCGACGAGGCCGTAAAACTCGGCCCTGCCATCGATGCGGCGATACGCCACCAACTCGTGCTTCGCGGCGTCACCAACGGTCAAAGGGTTCCCGAGGACTGGGAGGCACCCAGCGCATCCAAACTGGTGGGCATGTCGATGCGCACTTCTGGTAACTCGGCATACGACCCGAAGATCAGCGACCTGGGTTTCTTTTTCAGCCAGTCCACGGGCCAAGCCTTGGCACAGGGGCACCTGAATGCTTGAATGTCCTGTTAACCAGGCTGCGGGCTTGATGGGGCTGGTCATGCCGTCGGCCCCCCGGATGATCGCCATGGTGAGCCATGGCGATGAGCAGGCTGAGTTGCCCTTGCTCTGGCGGCTTTGCTGGACTCTGGCGGAACTGGGCTACGCGGTAACGGTGCTGGACGCAACCACGCTGGAGTCCGATGCCAATCCGGGTCTGGACCAGCTGTTGGGAAACGCGTATTGGCGCGGAGCCGAGAATCAGGACGCCCCCGCCTGGACGGTCATCCCATCGGGCAAAGGCATCCAGGATTTGTGCGCACTGCCCGCGAGCAGAACGCAACGCCAGCACCGGCTGGGCGATTTGTTTCATCAGGAAAGCATCGTCATTCTGTACAGCCGGGTTGAATGGTTGGTTCCTATACTGGGTGAAAGTGGCGTCGAACCCCTTCTGGCATTGTCTACTTCGAAAACTTCGCTGCTAACCAGTTATCTTGCACTGAAGCGCCTGTTGATCAATGGCAAATTGGAGCCTACCATCGTAAACTTGACCCCTGAGCCAAAACGGACCACGAGCGTAAAGCCAGTCGCTGGCTCCTCCAGCTTGGCGGACTGCGCAAGAAATTTTCTGGGTTATGAAGTGAAGGCCATCAATATTCCAGCGTCAACCAGCGAAGACCTCACTTGTCGGGCAATCCAGCGATTGGCTCTGCAATTGATGGAGAATGCTCTGTCGCTCAGCACCGATTTTTCGCCCATGGCGGGCATGAGCCCGGGTCCCAGGCTGAGTAGCGTTGACCGATTCACAGGGAGACACTGATGTATACCGCGAAGGGGCAGCTCGATCGCAACGCGCTAATCAGGCAGTACCAGCCATTGGTCAAGCGCCTGGCGCATCACATGATGGCGAAGTTACCCCCTAGTGTGGAAGTCGATGACCTGATTCAAGTGGGATTGATCGGACTGGCCGACGCACTGACACGCTATGAAGCGGCTCAGGGGGTGCAGTTTGAGACCTTTGCCACCCAGCGTATTCGCGGCGCCATGCTTGACGAGTTGCGTGGCAACGACTGGATGTCACGGGGATCCCGCAAAAGCCAGAAAGACATTGAAGTGGCCATGCGCCGCCTTGAGCACCGTTTGGGCCGCAGTCCGGTGGAGTCTGAAATTGCAGCCGAACTGGGTATGCCCCTGGCGGATTACCAGAGCCTGCTGGGAAAGGTTCGCGGAACCCAGTTGGTGTATCTGGAAGACATGGCGCGCAACAGCGAGGACGATGACAGCTACCTGGACCGCCATGTGGCAGACACCGCAGCCGACCCCCTGAACATGTTGCGGGATCAGCGTCTGCGCGAATCGTTGGTGCTGGCCATCAAGGGATTGCCAGAGCGCGAGCAATTCATCATGAGCATGTATTACGAACAGGACATGAATCTGAAGGAAATCGCCGCAGTTCTGGATGTAACCGAATCCCGCGTATGCCAGTTGCACAGCCAGTCGATAGCCCGCCTGCGGGCAAAAATGCGGTCACATTGAAACCGCCAGCGATGCGTGCTGGCGGATTAAGCGGATAGAACGTTGAAAGCGCCGGATTGGCGCATGGCGCTTCCGTAGGTGTTGCGACCCACATAGGTAGACGGGGGAGCGGTTGGCACCACCACTTCCAGTGCGCGATCGACATACGCCGCACGGCGCAACAAGTTCTCACGCAAAGCCGGCAGTCCTTTTGCCAACGCCCTGATCCGTTGCGCCCGCATGGGCGCTGCCAGCCGGTTCCGCCCCACTTCATCGGCCATTTGAACGAGCCCCACCGCCAGATGTTGCAGCCTCGCTCCGGCAGACTGAACGGCATCGGGATTGCCATCCACCAACGCAGAAGCGACCTCGGTGAACTGCAGTTCAAGGAGGTCGAGTTGATCGTCTAAAGTAATAACTGACATTTCAGGGCCTTTGCACGTTGGGGTACGCGCAGGCCTCGCGCGGCTTCAGCGTACGGTTCGGTTGAGCATTTCCTGCGCGTTGGAGAGTAATTTGTCCGCAATGGCTTCGGGATTGACCACGTAGGTTCCATCCTGAATCGCAGCCCGGATGGTCGCCACTTTCTTGGTGTCCACGTCCGCAGCTTCGCCCCGGTTGGCTTTTTCCAGACCGCGCGCCAGATTCGACACCGTAACTGCCACACCGGCTGACCGGGTGCTTTCGGTTGCCGTCGCTTTGGCGGCTCCAGCCGCACTGTTCCCCTGCCCTGCTTTTTGGGCGGTAGCCGTGTTGGCCTGCGTTGCTGAAACAGAAGTATCTTGGGGTTGACCGATTTTCATTGCGTTCTCCAAAACTACGATACGCGTAGCCTCGTGCATATGCTATCGACCCAATCATGACTGACTTTAGAACTATTTGCATGAAATCCGGAACTTACAGGTCAATTTGCACTGTTCGGGTATCCAGTACTGTGCCGGACGTCACCCGCCCGCTTTCCATGCGAACCCGGGCGGGCTGACCCACAACACCTGCGGAGAGGGCCTGCGCGTCAGAAGTCACCTGAAACCCGGACCCCTGAGCCAGCACACGGACCTGCGCACCGGCTTGAAAAACCTGTGCCGGCTTGACCATGCCCTGGCGCAACGTTTGCCCCGTCGTGAGCAACCGGGTTGCGATCTGACCCATCCAAAGCGCCGGATCCCTCAAAACCGGGCTGGCCTCCTCCGCCCAATTGACCTCGACCTCCACCACGTCCGCCGCGGTCAAGGCAGTGCCCGCAGGCACTTGCCCTTTGATCACCCAAGCCTTGCCAAACGCATTGACGGTTACGGGTAGCGAAACATTCCAGCGACTCATACCGTCCACACAGCGCAGTCCAATGCGGGTCTTGCCCCACAACCGTGACCCGGGTGGCAGGTAGGGCTCGATATTTCCACAGGCAGCCAGTTTCAACCGGCTATCCAGGCTGCCTACCGTCACGTCCATGCGAAGCGCCGCAGGGCCTGCGGGTTGCGCAGAAGCAACCGCGCTGCGCAACCATGTCTGTGTGATGTCCTGGAACTCGGTGCCCGGCTGCTGTTGTGCCGTTGCATTCGTAGACAGCAGGAAGACGCCCATGCAGCACGCGACTGCGGCGGACAGCCGTTTCAATAAGTTTTGACGGGATAGATAAGACATGTTTGGCTCCTTGCGCCAGAGAACTATAGAGATTCCGGCAAGACAGCAAACCCCCCAATTACCCGGCTTTCGCCCCTGTATTCAAACGCTAGAAAACTAAAGCTTTTCTCATAATTGCCCCACGTCAAACGGTTGCGCCTTGCCATACCGCTTGAAAACCCTCCCTTAAAAGGTGATTTATGCCTGTCAACATGACCAACGCGCTGGACTTTCATTCGAAAGCCCTGGTGCTGCGCGCAGAACGGCAACGCGTTATCGCCAGCAACATCGCCAACGCCGACACGCCGGGCTACGTCGGGCGCGACATCAACTTCAAGGAAGCGATGAACGCCGCCATGGGGGGGAGCTCCCTGTCACTGTCTCCGAGCGCGCCATCGGGCGGATCACCTGACGGAACGACCCATTCCCGGCACATCGCGATGCAGTCCAGCACCGGCAGTCTGGGGGGCAGTACCCGGCTCGATTACACCGTGCAGACGCAACCCGCGATGGACGGCAACAGTGTGGATCTGGACCGCGAACGCGCCAATTTCGTCGACAACTCCGTTCGCTATGAAGCCACCCTGCGCTTTATTAACGGCCAGTCCAAGGCGATCTTGAGCGCCATTCAAGGGCAGTAGCGCCAGCACACCAGACCACGGAGAAAAACCATGTCCATGTTTTCCATTTTCAACGTCTCCGGTAGCGCGGTCAGTGCGCAGGCGCAACGCCTCAACGTTGTCGCCAGCAACCTGGCCAATGCCGATGCGGTGGCCGGGCCAGACGGTCAGGCCTACAAGAGCAGGCAAGTGGTGTTTGAAACCGTACCCATGGGGTCAGACGCCTCGTCGGGCGTACGCGTGAACGCCATCAAGGAAAGCAACGAGCCCATGCGTCGCACACACAACCCGACGCACCCATCGGCCGACGCGGACGGGTATGTGACGCAGTCCAACGTGAACCCGGTGGAGGAAATGGTCAACATGATCTCCGCCTCCCGGTCATATCAGAACAACGTCGAGGTCATGAACACCGCCAAGACGCTGTTGCTCAAGACCCTTCAAATGGGTCAGTGAACCTGAAAGAACCTCAACATGACTACCAGTGTTACCTCATCCACCACCGCGTCCACACTGACCGGAACTGCGAGCACCGCCAAAACGGCCCAGAGCGATGCCACCGCTTCGCAGGATCGCTTCCTGAAACTGCTGGTTGCACAACTCAACAATCAGGACCCCATGAACCCCATGGACAACGCGCAGATGACCAGCCAGATGGCGCAAATCAACACGGTCACCGGCATTCAGCAACTCAACGAGACCATGAAGTCGATTGGCACGCAATTCAACTCCATGCAGTTGTTGCAAGGTGCGTCACTGATTGGGCACGACGTTCTGGTGAACGGCAACACGCTTGCGGTGGACGCCGGCGCCGCCAAGGGAGCCATTGACCTGCCTTCCAACGCCGACAAAGTGAGCGTTCAGATTCTGTCCCCGGGCGGCCAGTTGCTCGATACGCTGAACCTGGGCGCCATGACGGCGGGCCGTCACGATTTCCAGTGGGACGCCTCCAACTACACCGGCTCGGGCAGCCCGACTTTCAAAGTCACCGCTACGAACGGGACACAAGCCGTGTCTGCCACATCCCTTGTTCGCGACACCATCGTCTCTATTGGCAACACGGGCACTGCGATGAGTGTGCAACTCAAAGGGCGTGACCCGGTGGCCTACGACACCATTCAAGCCATTTTGTAAAAGGAATACACCATGAGTTTTCAAACAGGTCTCTCCGGCTTGAACGCCGCCAGCAAAAGTCTGGACGTCATCGGAAACAACATTGCCAATGCGAATACAGTGGGAATGAAATCATCCCGCGCCGAATTCGCCGATCTGGTGGCCTCATCCATTGGTAGCGGTGGTGGTGGCGGTTCAACCGCCGGAATCGGGGTGGCCGTGGCCACCGTTTCCCAACAATTTACCCAGGGCAACATCAACATCACGGGCAACAACCTGGACGTGGCCATCAACGGCGGTGGCTTTTTTCAGGTCACGAAAACCGACGGTTCAACGGCCTTTACCCGCGATGGCCAGTTCAAACTGGACAAGGATGGCAACATCATCACCAATACCGGTGCCAATGTCATGGGCTACACCACCGATTTGCTCGGAGCGCCCACCAGCATTACGCCTGTCAAGATGACGTTGCCTACCGGCGCGCCCATTGCCGCCAGTGCCACCACAACGATCACGGCTGAATTCAATCTGGATTCACGTGCTGCCGTAGCCGCAGTCGCCGTTCCGCCAACACCGCGCACCACCTACGGCACCTCGCTGACCGCCTTTGATTCGCAGGGAGCGAAAGTACCCGTCAGTCTGTATTTCGAACGCGTTGCGTCCACAACAACCGACAACTGGAATGTCTACGATGTGCCCACGGGCGGCGCCCCGCTGTTTCAGATGCAGTTTGATGCCGCAGGAAAGCTCACCTCTCCGGCAGCACCGCAAGCATTGACGATCGCCACACCGTCACTGATTACACCCAGCATTGCCGCCACGCTGGATGTATCCAAAGTGACCCAGTTCGGCAGTGGCTTCAACGTATCGAACCTGACCCAGAACGGATATACCTCGGGCGAGCTGACGGGCATCACCATTTCACCGTCCGGCACGATCACCACCCGCTATTCCAATGGACAAACGCAGGCCAGAGGTCAGATCTCCCTTGCCGGCTTCCGCAACGAGCAGGGGCTGACACCCGTAGGAGGCGGTGAATATGTTGAAACCTTCACGTCCGGTCAACCGCTGCAGGGCAACCCGGGCGTAGGCAAGTTCGGCTCACTACGGGCTGGGGCTGTTGAAGAGTCCAACGTGGACCTCACCGCCGAACTGGTCAACATGATGACCGCGCAGCGCGCCTACCAGGCCAACGCGCAAACCATCAAAACCCAGGACCAGGTCATGTCTACTTTGGTCAATCTGCGCTAACCGCCCGCACACGACGCAACGGAGTAATACCCCATGGACCGTCTCATTTACACAGCCATGTCGGGCGCCAACGCGGCAGCAAACCGCCAGGCGGTCCTGTCCAACAATCTGGCCAATGCATCGACCAACGGCTTTCGCGCCGAAATGTCCACGTATCGCGCTGTGCCGCTACTCGGCGAAGGTGCGACTACACGGGTGTTCGCCGTGGAGTCCACTGCGGGCTACCTGGACGCACCAGGATCAGCACAACGCACCGACCGCAGCATGGATGCCATGACCGCAGGCAATTCCTGGTTCAGTGTCCAGGGGCTGGATGGCAATGAGGCCTACACCCGCAACGGGCACTTCGACGTAACGGCAGATGGCACGCTGGTCACGGGCAGTGGCCTGACGGTTCTGTCCAATGGCGGCGCCCCGATTACCGTGCCTGCGGGCGCCGAACTGTCCATCGGAAACGATGGAAACATCAGCGCCAAAGTAGGCAACCAGCCCGCCAATGGAATCGGGCGTCTGAAAATGGTCACCCCCACCGGCGAAGACCCGTTGAAGCGGGGCGAAGACGGGCTGTTCAGGGCGCGCTCAGGCGACCCCCTGAACAACGACGACAACGCCCGGCTGCAGGTCGGCGCGCTGGAAAGCTCCAACGTCAACCCGATTGAAACCATGGTCAGCATGATCCAGGCCGGGCGCCAGTTTGAAACGCAGATGCGTCTGCTGCAAACCGCCGAGTCCAACGACAAATCCGCCGGCCAATTGCTGAGCCTGCAAGGCTAAGCGCGCGTATCCCCCTCTCACCCAACACGGACTATTGCCATGATCAATTCACTGTGGATCTCCAAGACCGGCATGGAAGCCCAGCAAATGCAGCTGGACGTCATCTCCAATAACCTGGCCAACGTATCGACCAACGGCTTCAAAAAGTCGCACGCGGTTTTTGAAGACCTGATGTACCAGAACCTGCGCCAGGTGGGTTCCAACACCTCGGAGCAGTCCACCTTGCCAACCGGTTTGCAGGTGGGCCTGGGTGTGCGCACCGTCGCCACCAGCCGGAATTTTTCGCAGGGCAACTTGCAGCAGACCAGCAACAACCTGGATGTCGCCATCCAGGGCAATGGCTTCTTCCAGCTCACCATGCCGGATGGCACCATTGGGTACACCCGCGATGGCGCCTTTCAGATTGACAACCAGGGGCGCCTGGTCACGGCCGGTGGTCTGCCCGTATCCAATGGCATCACCGTTCCCAGCAATGCGACCAATGTGTCCATCGCCACGGACGGTACCGTGACCGCCTCGATTCCGGGGTCCACCGCGCCGCAGTCCATCGGCACCATTGCACTGGCCAACTTCGTCAACACGCCGGGGCTGGAGCCCAAAGGCCAGAACATCTATGCCGAAACCGCGGCGTCCGGCCAGCCCAATGCGGGTACACCGGGCACCAACGGGATCGGCTCGCTGATGCAGGGTTTTGTGGAAACCTCCAACGTCAATGTGGTGCAGGAGCTGGTCACCATGATCCAGACCCAGCGCGCCTACGAGATGAACTCCAAAGCGATTCAAACGTCGGACCAGATGCTGCAAAAACTCGGGCAGCTGTGAGAATTGCTATGAAAAACGTAGCTGTTGGCGCACTATCCACGGGGGCCAGAGGCCTATTTCTTACCAGTTTGAGTGCCTTGGGCCTGTTGTGTGGCGCGTGTGCGCCCTTGCCACAAAAGGTGTCCGTCGATTTTGCCGAACCCAAGCTGGTGGCTGCGCCCGCCGCCGCCGCGGCGGTGCCGCGACCCCACAACGGCAGCATCTACCAGCCCGTGAGCTACCGCCCGACCTTTGAAGACCGCCGCGCACGGTTGCTCGGCGATACGGTGACGATTCAGATCGTGGAGAGCCTGGCCGCCAGCCAGGTCTCGAAATCCACGGTCAACCGCAATACGTCCATCGACACCGCGATCACCCCACCGCTACCGGGTCTGATCGGCGTTGACCTCAAAAACCTGGAAATGGCAGCCAAGACGAACAATGACTTTTCGGGCAAAGGCGGCACGGAGGCGGCCAACACGTTCACCGGGTCGATCACCGCTACGGTCATTGAAGTCCTGCCTAATGGCAACCTGATTGTGGCCGGTGAAAAGCAGATTGGCGTCAACCAGAATGTGGACGTCATGCGCTTCTCGGGCACGGTGGACCCCCGGCTGCTGCAACCCAACAATGTGATTGCCTCGACACAGGTGGCCAACGTGCGCGTGGAGTCGCGCGGTCGCGGTCCGCAAGGTGAAGCCCAAACAGTTGGCTGGTTATCACGGTTCTTTTTGAACTTTCATCCTTTCTAAAGTTATCCAGAATAGTGCCGAGGGGTAACAGATCCAGTCGGATCGCCCTGCTTACTGGCTCTGCACATGAAACCTCGGATCACCCCATCGACACGCACCGGCCTGCTCCCACTGGTTGTGTTGGCCATGGCGCTGTGGTTGGCGCTCACCGGGAACGTTCAGGCTGCCCGCATCAAGGAAGTCGCCTCCATTGAAGGCGTGCGCAGCAACCAGTTGACGGGTTTCGGACTGGTGGTTGGCCTGGATGGAACGGGTGACCAGACCACGCAAATGCCCTACACCACGCAGGGCCTGAGCAATTATCTAAAACAACTGGGGCTGACCTTGCCCACGGCGCAACTGGCCCAATTGCAAATGAAAAACGTCGCGGCGGTGCTGGTAACAGCCCAGCTGCCCGCCTTTGCCCGGCCAGGGCAAACGCTGGATATCAATGTCTCCTCCTTGGGCAACTCCAAATCCCTCAAAGGCGGAACCCTGATTGGCACGCCGCTCAAGGGAGCGGATGGCGAGGTCTACGCCTTCGCGCAGGGCAATTTGATTGTGGCCGGTGCAGGCGCTGCCGCCGGTGGCAGCAAGGTCACCGTTAACCACCTAAGCGTGGGTCGCATTCCGGACGGCGCGCAGGTTGAACGCTCCGTGCCGACCGCCTTGCAGGAAGGCCCCACCGTCAGTCTGAGCCTCAATGCCACCGATTTCCAGACGGCCCACCGGGTTGCGCAGGCGATCAACCGCAAATTCGGCGAGGGCGTGGCCCAGGCGCTCGACGGTCGAACCGTGCAGGTCAATGCCCCTGTCAACCCGAATGATCGGGTTACCTTTCTGGCAGAAATGGAAGAGTTGCCAGTGCAGTCCTCCATTGCGGCTGCCAAGGTCATCATCAATTCACGCACCGGTTCCATCGTGCTCAACCAGGCGGTCACCCTGGGCCCGTGTGCCATTGCGCACGGAAATCTGACGGTCACTATTTCCTCCACCCCCATCATCAGCCAGCCCAACGCCCTGTCCACCGGTGGCCAGACCGTCGTCGTGGAGAAGGCGAACATCGACATCAACCAGACACCCGGAAAGCTGATTCAGCTGCCTGAGGCCACCAAACTGGCGGATGTGGTCAAGGCACTGAACTCGCTGGGCGCTACGCCGCAGGATTTGCTGGCAATATTGCAAGCCATCAAGTCCGCTGGCGCGCTGAACGCCGAACTTGAGGTGATCTGACATGAGCTACGGGTCCATCTCCAACCCCCAGGCGCTCTCGGCCGACACGCAGTCGCTGGGCGCGCTCAAACTGGAGGCGGGCAAGAACAGCAAGAGCGCCATCAAGGAGACGGCCAAGCAGTTTGAGTCCTTGTTCATGCGCGAGTTGATCAAAAGCATGCGTGAAGCCACCATGAAGTCGGGCATGCTTGACAGCCCCGGCGGCGACCTGGGCACCGACCTGCTGGACCAGCAGTTTGCCGTGCAGATGTCCGGCAAGTCGGGCGGTCTGTCGGACCTGATCGAGCAGCAATTGACCCGCCAGATGGGCACACCGCCTGCGGGCGCTTCCCAAACCAGTAAAAGCGCGGCGGTCTCGCCATCATCGGCCCCGTCATCAGCCATAAGCAAAACCACCCGCGCACCCAGCGAGAGTCAGTCCAGCTTTGTGAACCAGCATTCCGCCGCAGCCAATGAGGCCGAGCGGGCCAGCGGCCTGCCCGCCGGCTTCATGCTGGGCCAGGCCGGTCATGAAACCGGGTGGGGCAAGCATGAGATCAAGCAGAAGGGAGGAGCGTCCTCCCATAACCTGTTCGGCATCAAGGCGGGTGCCAGCTGGACCGGCAAGGTGGCCGAAGTCACCACCACCGAATATGTCCACGGCGTGCCCCAAAAACAAGTGGCGCGTTTTCGCGCGTATGACTCCTACGCCGATTCGTTCAAAGACTATGCCCGCATGATCTCCGAGAGCCCCCGCTACGCCAAGGCACGCGAACAAACCGGTTCTGCCCACGCCTTTGCCAGCGGTCTGCAAAAAGCCGGCTACGCCACGGATCCGGACTATGCGGCCAAGCTCAGCCGTGCCATCAACACCACGCTGCAGATCCGTCGCGCGCAGGCCTGACACAGGACTCCACCATGGGAATACTCAACATCGGCACACGGGCACTGCAGGCCAACCAGGTTGCGCTACAGACCGCCGGCAACAACATTGCCAACGTCAATACGCCGGGTTACTCCCGCCAAAGCGTCATTCTGGAGACCGTTCAGGGGCAGTTCACGGGGGGGGGATACATCGGCAAGGGTGTCGATGTACAGACCATCCAGCGCAATTTCAACGCGTTCCTGACGCGCCAGTCGGCCCTGGCCGGTGCCACGCAATCGGCAGACACCACCCGAGCCGACAAACTCAAGCAGCTGGAGAGCCTGTTTCCCGGCGGCGCCAGCGGCCTGGGCGCCTCCATCAACGACATGCTCAACGCGTTTTCGGACGTTGCCAGCGCCCCCACCGACCTCACCGCCCGAACCGTGGTGCTGACCCGTGTGGATGAGACCGCTGCCCGCATGCGCGCCACCTCTCAGCAGCTCGATGACCTGCAACAGGGCGTCACGCAGGAGCTCACCCAGAAAATCGACGCCATCAACAGCCTGGCCAAAAGCATTGCGGGGGTGAACGACCAGATTGCACGGGTGAATGGCAACGGCCAGCCCCCCAACGACCTGCTGGATCGTCGGGACCAATTGGTGCGGGATTTGAATCAATACATTCAAACCAGCTCCATTCCCGCGGACGATGGCACGGTAGGTATCTTTATCGGCGGCAGCCAGGCATTGGTGCTGGGCACGACGGTATCGCCTGTGTCGCTGAAGCAGGAATTCGGGGGCACGCTGAGCAACAAGCTGGCCATCACCCGCAACGGTGCCACGACCCTGCTGGACGAGAACACGCTGGGTGGGGGCGAGGTGTCAGGCTTGCTGCGATTCCAGAACACCGACCTGGTGGAAGGCCGCAATTTGCTGGGTCGGCTGACCATGGCGATCAGCACCGAAATGAATACCCAGCATGCGCTGGGTCTGGACCTGGACGGCAACGCCGGTGGCAACATCTTCAGCCCCACGGCGTTCAGCAGCCAGAACGTGTTGACACCCGTCGCGCCCGCACAGGTCAACGCAGGTGCCACCAGTTTGGCGCTGGCGATCAGTGACACCACCAAATTTGCGGCCTCCGACTACGAGGTCAACTTCAGCAACGCGACCCAGGGCTCCCTCACCCGCCGCTCGGATGGTGTGGTAACCGCCTTCGACTTTGGTGTGACCAACCCGGTCACGGTCGATGGCATCAGCATCACCAAGGGCGCAGGCGTTGCCGCAGCGGGTGACCGCTTCCTGCTCAAACCCTTCAGCACCTCGGCCAGCAACATCAGTCGCGAATTTTCGACTCCCCGCGCCCTGGCGGTAGCCAGCCCGGTGGCGGGCAGCATGGGCACCAGCAACACGGGCAGTCTTCAGCAGGTGTCGCTCACGGCGCGGTCCAACCCGCCCGCGCTCACCCCGGTCGTTTTGACCTTCACGGGCGCCAACAGCTTTACCCGCAGCGACGAGCTGCCGGTCCCCAACGCCACTTCCTATACCTACACACCGGGTGTGCCCATAGAAGGCACGGTCCCGGCAACGAACCCGCTGTCACAGTGGTCCGTCACCTTGCAGGGTTCGCCCAAAGCAGGTGACACATTCACGGTGGGCAACAGCAAGGTTCTGGCAGCCGCTGGCAAGCTGGACCTCAAATTAAATGCTGGCAACGCCAGCGCCATGATGGGCCTGCGCGACATGGCCTTGTTTGACGGTGCTGCCCTGAGCGACGGCTACGCCGGTCTGATTGCACAAGTCGGTATCCGCGGCCAGAGCGCCAACTACGCAGCAGAGGTTTCGACCTCGATCGCATCCAATCTGGAGAAGGAACGTACCGGTGTTTCTGGCGTGAATCTGGATGAAGAAGCCGCCAAGCTGCTGCAATACCAGCAGGCCTACCAGGCCTCGGCGAAGATGATCCAGATCGCACAAAGCATTTTTGACACATTGATCCAGGGTATGCGTTGATCGACCGGCCGCACCAGGAGTAAGCACATGACCACCCCATCCTTTTCACGGCTAGGCTCTGCCAACACCTACGACACGGCGCGCAGCAACCTGATGTCGCGCCAGACCGCGCTGTCCAATGCACAGGAACACCTGACCTCTGGCAAGCGCGTCAGCACTGCCAGCGACGACCCGACCGCCGCCGCCCAGGCCGAGCGTGCGCTGACCCGTATCTCGCGCATCCAGACCGACCAGCGCGCACTCGACGCACAAAAAAGCGCCATCACCCAGGCCGAGAGCACGCTGGGTGACGTCAACGATGCGCTGCAAAACTTTCGCGAATTGGTGGTCAGCGCAGGTAACGGCGCCTACTCGGCATCCGAACGCAAAAGCATTGCAGGACAACTCAGCGGCTTGCGCGACCAGGTTTTTGCGCTGGCCAACCGCAAGGACACCAATGGGCAACCCCTGTTTGGCGCGCTGGCCAGTGCATTGACGCCTTTTGTCGGCCCCCAGGCGGCGGCGCCCGACTACACCTTCAACGGGCTGCCGGGCCAAACCGCCAGTTCAGAAATTGCGATCCCCTTTGCGCTGGATGGTGACAGTGCGTTCATGCTGCAAGCCAATCGCGACGGGGTTTACAACGTCAGCGTCAGTACCATCCCGAGCACCCGGACTCTGACAACGGACAGTGTGTCGGTGACCAGTGCCGCAGCGGTGAATGGCGCGACCTATTCGGTTGCCATTACGGCTGTGGACACCACCACCGTGCCCGGCACGACTTCGGTGTCCTACAACCTGACCGCCACGCCTCCCGGAACGGTGACCGCCCAAACGGCGCCCGGATACCCGTCAACCCAGGCTGCCAATATTGCAGTGGTCGGCATGGCGGGGCTGGCCCTCAACATCAAGGGCACACCCGCGGTGGGCGACACGATCAAGATCGACCCCAACCCCAGCATTTTCAGCGTCCTGGATGATGCCATTCGCGACATCGGCAGCGCCGCCAACAACAATGCCGCCACCCAAGCGGTCAGTCAGGCACTGGGCAACATCGACATTGGAATGGGCCGCATTTCAGCGGTGCGCGGCCAGGCTGGGGATCTGCTCAACCGTGCCGACCGCATCAGTTCCAATCAGGATAAACGCAGTATTCAGCTGGAGAGTGACCGCTCCCGCGCGGAGGACCTGGACATGGTCAAGGGCATTTCCGACTTTCAGAACCAGCAAACGGGCTATCAGGCGGCGCTGCAGTCCTACGCCCAGGTTCAGAAGCTGTCCCTGTTTAACTACATCGGATAGGCGCATGTCCGATTCGGTTCTCGGCAGCATCACGCTGGGCTACGAGCCGGTCTGGAACCACTGGCGCAAGTGCACCGGCGTTCGGCTGTTTGTGGATTCTGCCCATGGCGGCTCCATTGATGCCCGCCATTTACTCGGCGCAATTGCCGAGCTGTGGCCCGAATCAGCACCCCGGCTATTGCTGCATGCGCAGCCCATGGCTTTGCTCGGCGACTTGCTGGACCACGCCCCGGCGCAAGGACCGTGGATCGAGATAGACGATCGTTTTCTGCAGGATGCCTTGCTTGCGGGACGTGTCCGCAAAGCCCAGCAGCGCGGTTTGCCGCTGGTGTGGACCGGCGAGCCAGGCACGGCCCCCCTGCCCGATACCGCGAAATGGTTTCAACACACCCTGCGCACACTGAGCCCCCATCAGGCGCTGGGCGCCTTGCGTGCATCGCTGCGCCAGCAACAGGATGGAGGCATGGGGGTGCCGCCCCAGATGGCCAGCCCGGTTGTCGCGGGCAGCTATTACCAGGGTCTGGCCAGCCAGGCGCTGCTTGAACATGCACTGGACCGCCAGGGGGTTGCGGGCGTTGCAGGGTGGCCAGTGGAAGAAATTCTGCACGGCTACCGCTTTCGGCAAATCCAGCCAGCGCGACAGGTGCTGATGGCACTGGTGCAAGCCATTGATTCCGACGAATCTCTGGAAGCACTGGAGCACCGCATGGGTGACGAGCCTCTGCTGACCTATCGCTTTTTACGCTATGCCAACTCTGCGCACCTGGGTGCGCGCAGCGAGGTTGACAGCGTTCGCCAGGGTCTGATGGTCATGGGCTACTCCAAGTTGCGCGCCTGGCTGATGGCGCAGATGCCGCACGCCAGTAGCGACCCCAATCTGGACCCGATTCGCGCCGCCATGGTGTGGCGCGCGCGCATCATGGAGCGTCTGGCCGATGCCGGCACCGCAGACGATTTACGCCGCGAAGTGTTTTTGTGCGGGATCTTCTCGCAGCTGGATTTGCTGCTGGGAGAACCCTTGGGTGCCGCGATGAGCCGCCTGCCGCTGCCAGGGCGTATTGCTTCGGCCATCGTGGGGCAAACCGGCCCTTATGCAGCCTGGCTGGAAGTTGCGACAGCCCTGGAGTCCGGTAATACCGGCATGATCCATGAGGTGTGCGCGGCCCACAAAATGCCCGCAGACGAGGTCAACCGCGCGCTCCTGCGCACGCTGGCCGCAACCTGAACTACTGCTCTGCGCGCAAACGGCTGAACGCCTGCCAAAACGTCGCGTCCTGGGTCGTCGCAAAGTTGATGCGCATCAGCGTGCTGGGCTGGCGTTCGGCATGAAACAGGGCGCCAGGCGCCAGCAAATAGCCCTCATCGAGCATGCGCTGCGCCAGCACATCGGTATCCACTCCCGTATCCACCCATCCAAACAAACCCGCCGGGGGTGCCGCAAAACTGCAGCCGTGGGCCAATGCCAGCTTGACGCTGCGCCCGCGCGCCTGATCCAGCCGGGTGCGGATGCGCTCGGCATGGCGGCGCAGCTGGCCCTGGTCAATACACCAGGCCAGCGCCTTTTCCAGCAGGGCGGGCGTGGTCAGCGTGGCCAGCAACTTGGTGTCAATCAGACGCTCCACCAGGTCCGGTGGTGCCGCCAGAAAGCCCACGCGCCAGCCCGGTGCCAGAATTTTGGCAAACCCGCTGACATAAATGGTGCGTTGCAAGCCATCCAGCGCGCACAGGCGCGTGGCGTGCTCGGGCGCGAGATGGCTGTAGGTGTCGTCTTCAACAATGTGAAAGTTGTGCCGGTTGGCCAGTTGCAGCACGCGATGGGCACCACCTGGCGTGAGACAAAACCCGGTGGGGTTGTGAAACACGCTCACGCTCACAAACAACTTCGGGTTATGCAGCGCGCAGTAGCGCGCCATCACCTCCAGGTCCGGCCCGTCGGCCCTGCGGGGCACCGGCAAAATGCGCATGCCCAGCGCGGTCAGGCGCGCAAATTCAATCGCCCAGCCGGGCTCTTCCACCATCACATAGTCGCCCGCGCGCAGCAGGGTGCGGCTCACAATATCCAGCGCATGGGTGGCGCCCACGGTGGTGACAATCTGACCGGGGCTGGCGGGCACGTTCAACGATACAAGTTTCTGGGACAGTGCCTGGCGCAAGCCACTGTCCCCCGCAGGCTCCCCGTATTGCAGCGAAAGGGATTGCAGGGCCCGGCTGCTGCACACCTTGCGCACGGCGGCGGGCATGAAGGTGGTTTCCAGCCAGTCGGGCGGAAACACGCCCATGCCGGGTTGCGGCTTGTCGGAGCTGCCATGGAACATGCCGCGGATCAGCGCGGTGGCATTGACCGGCACATGCTGCGCCTGAAAGCCACTGCGGGGAATGGGAAGCGCTACAAAATCAGTAGCTGTCTGCGCAATGGATTCGGGGGCTGCGGCCACTTCCCGCACATAAAATCCCCGGTTTCTGCGCGCCTCGATCAGCCCCTGCGCCAGTAACTGGTCATACGCGGCCACCACCGTGGACGCACTCACGCCCTGCTGCTGCGCGCACAGTCGCACCGATGGCAACCGTGCGCCGGGCGCCAGCAAGCGGGTGCGAATACGCTCGGCAAAGCGGTTGCTCAACTGCTCGGTGAGCGACTGGGATGCGGACTTCATCAACATGGCATACCTTGGTTGCGAATGGCTCCTGAATGGGCCTGTGCTGCCCAGCCCAACAATACAGATAAACATTTGACCGGCAGAACTGTACTGGTTCTGTGCTGGTTTTGACTATAAAGTCTGCCACATGAATGGACAAGAATTTTCAGCTTTACTGGTATTGGCCACGGCAATGAGCTTTACGCCGGGACCCAACACCACCCTCTCCACGGCGCTGGCTGCCAACCGCGGCTTGCGTCGGGCGCTGCCCTTTGTGTGTGCGGTACCCGTGGGCTGGGGCGCTTTGCTGCTGGTGTGCACACTGGGTCTGGGCGCACTGGTGGTGGCCGTGCCCTTGCTGAGCTGGGCGATCAAAGTGATCGGGGTGGCCTACCTGCTGTGGCTGGCTTCCAGACTGGCGCAGTCGCGCCAGCTCAGCGACGCCGATGCAGCCCATCTCAACGTCACATTCCTGCAGGGCATGGCGCTGCAGTTTGTCAACATCAAGGCCTGGATGCTGGCGCTGGCCATTGTGAGCGGCTGGATCGCCGGGCGCGCTGACGCGGTCGAGCGCATGGCGGTGGTGCTGCCCGTGATGCTGGTCTATGCCTTTGCCAGCAACCTCACCTATGCCTTGGCCGGCTCGCTGCTGCGCAACTGGCTGTCCGGCCCCAACGGCACAGGCGGGCGCCTGGCGTGGTTCAACCGGTCCATGGCACTGGTACTCGTGGCAACCGCCTTGTGGATGCTCACACTATGACCCACAGCGCGCACGACATCCATAAGGGCCTGTGGATCGGTCTGCTGGGCATCGTCATCTTTTCGGTGACCCTGCCCATGACACGACTCGCCGTGGGCACGCCCGATGCGCCCCAAATGTCCGGCTACTTCATTGCCTTTGGGCGGGCCGTGGTGGCCGCAGCCCTGTCCGCCGCATTCCTGCTGGCCACGCGCGCGCCGCTGCCCCGCCGGGACGACTGGGTTCCACTGGCCATCACCGCCGGGGGCGTGGTGTTTGGTTTCCCCTTGTTTACCTCGGTGGCCATGCGGTATGTGGAAGCCGTGCATGCCAGCGTGATCGTGGGGGTGCTGCCCTTGGCCACTGCGGCCGTCGGTGCGTTTTTGCACCGGCAGCGTCCCTCGACCGGTTTCTGGTTGTGCGCCGCGCTGGGTAGCGCACTGGTGGTGGCTTTTGCCATGCTCCGCTCCGGCGGCAATGCGGGCGCATCCAGTGGCGGCCCCACCATCCAGTTCGCCGACCTCCTGCTCTTGGCGGCCATGCTGTGCGCCGCCGTGGGCTACGGCTTTGGCGCACGGCTGTCGCACCACATGCGCGCCGAGCATGTGATCTGCTGGGCACTGCTGATAGCGCTGCCGCTCACCCTGCCACTGTCCATCGTGACCTGGCCCACCGCGCCGCTCAAGGCCAGCGCCTGGTGGGGCTTTGGTTATGTGGCGGTGTTCTCCATGTGGCTGGGGTTTTTTGCCTGGTACCGGGGCCTGGCGCTGGGCGGCACAGTGCGGGTCAGTCAGGTGCAACTGGTGCAGCCGTTTTTGAGCATGCTGTTTGCGGTGCCGCTTTTGGGTGAAAAGCTGGATGCCGTTACGGTCGGCTTCAGTTTGGCGGTGATTGCCACCGTATTTGTTGGCAAAAAAATGCCGGTCACCAGCAGTCGCCTGGTCGTTTCGCATGACACCTAGAGCCAATACCGCTCTCAGCTTCCTGCTTGGTGCCTGCCACAGTGGGTTATGCCAGGGGCCTCATACTGTCAAAGGCCCAGAAATCGGCCCCCGGCATAACCCACCATGGCGACATGTGGCGTTTTTGCAAACCCGTACACCCACCCACGTGGTGATACGCTTTCTGCTTCAGATCGTTTCTTGAAAAACTCTAAAAGATGACAAACAGCACCACCCTCTGGACCATGGCCCACCGCGCTGCCAAGATGAACCCGTCGGTCATCCGCGAAATCCTCAAGGTCACGGAGAAGCTCGGCATCATCAGCTTCGCCGGCGGTCTGCCCTCGCCCCGCACGTTTCCCGTCGCGGAATTTGAAGCCGCCTGTGCCACAGTGTTGAAGGACGACCCACAGGGTGCGCTGCAATACGCCTCCAGCGAAGGCTATGCGCCACTGCGTGAAATGGTGGCGGCCCAACTGCCCTGGAATGTGGACCCGGCGCAGGTGATGATCACCACCGGCTCGCAACAGGGGCTGGACCTGGTGGCCAAGATCCTGGTCGATGCCGACAGCCGCATTCTGGTGGAGTCGCCCACCTACCTGGGCGCGATCATGGCCTTCATGCCCATGGAGCCGCAGGTGGTGAGCGTGGCCAGTGACGATGGCGGTGTGGACGTGGCGGACTTGCGCCTGCAATGCGGCACGGGCACCGACAAGGCACGCTTTCTGTACGTGCTGCCCAACTTTCAGAACCCCACCGGCCGCAGCATGGACGAGGCCCGCCGCGCGGCGCTCTCCAGCGCGGCCGCCGAGCTGGGCCTGCCGCTGATTGAAGACAACCCCTATGGCGACCTGTGGTTTGACACCCCGCCACCCCTGCCGCTCACCGCGCGCAACCCCGAGGGCTGTATTTACCTGGGCTCATTCTCCAAGGTGTTGGCACCCGGTTTGCGCATGGGCTTTCTGGTGGCGCCCAAAGCGGTGTTTCCCAAGTTGCTGCAGGCCAAGCAGGCGGCTGATTTGCACAGTCCCGGCTTCAACCAGCGCATCATTACCGAGGTCATGCGAGGCGGCTTTCTGGACCGCCATGTGCCCACCATCCGCGCACTCTACAAATCGCAACGCAATGCGATGCTGGAGGCACTGGAACACCACTTTGGCCTTGACGCCAGCGTGCCCGCTGACGAGCGCCTCACCTGGAACACCCCAGCAGGCGGCATGTTCCTGTGGGCACGCCTGCCCAAAGGCATGGACGCGGTGCAACTGCTGCCGCGCGCGGTGGACAAGGGTGTGGCCTTTGTACCCGGTGCGCCGTTTTATGCCGACCATGGCGACCCGCGCACGCTGCGCCTGTCGTTTGTAACCCCCAGCGTGGAAGAAATCCACCGCGGTGTGGCGGCACTGGCGTCTGCCATCCGTGAACAGGCAGCAGCATGACATCGCGCCCCTTCAAACAAGTCGACGTCTTCACCGGCAAACCCTATTTCGGCAACCCGCTGGCCGTGGTGCTGGACGGGGCCGCCCTCTCGCAGGCGGAAATGGAACGCTTTGCCCAGTGGACCAACCTGAGCGAA
This sequence comes from Rhodoferax sp. GT1R46, assembly GCF_056521285.1. NCBI lineage: Bacteria > Pseudomonadati > Pseudomonadota > Betaproteobacteria > Burkholderiales > Comamonadaceae > Rhodoferax > Rhodoferax sp. GT1R46. The sequence continues at coordinate 93,357 of NZ_JBWMBC010000011.1, read as the reverse complement.
ACCACCTTCATTCTTCCCCCCACCGAGGCCGGCAGAAAAGGGGGCGCAGACTACCGGGTGCGCATCTTCACGCCCGGCGGCGAGCTGCCCTTTGCCGGCCACCCCACCTTGGGAAGCTGCCACGCATGGCTGGAGGCCGGTGGAGTTGCGCAAACGGCGCACCGCATCGTGCAGGAATGCCAGGTGGGGCTGGTGGCCATTCGCCGTGAAGGCAACCGCCTGGCATTTGCCGCACCACCCCTCCGGCGCAGCGCCCCCAGCCCCATGGTGCTGGCCCAGGTGGCCGCCGCGCTGGGCCTCAAAGCCCAGCACATCGTGACCGCGCAGGTGCTGGACAACGGCACCAGTTGGCTGGGCCTGCTACTCGACAGCGCACAGACCGTACTGCAACTCACCCCTGACCACTTTGCGATCAAAAATTTAGGGCTAAAAGTGGGTGTAGCCCACGTGGATCCTGCGCAAGACGCTCCTGCTTTGATAGCACGCTCCAACCGCGAGGCGCGTGCTTTTTCTCACCCACCGGCCTCTGAAAGCACCGAAGTCGCCCTGGAGCCTACCGTCGAAGTGCGCGCCTTTGCCGCCCCCGTTGGCATCAACGAAGACCCGGTCACCGGCAGCCTCAATGCCAGCCTGGCCCAGTGGCTGATTGCCGATGGCCATGCTCCCGAGCGCTACCTGGCCAGCCAGGGCACCTGTCTGGGCCGTGAGGGGCGGGTGTTCATTGAGCGCGATGCCAGCGGCCAGGTGTGGGTGGGCGGTGAATCGGTCACCTGCATCGACGGCCGTGTTGCGCTGTAAGCACCCATGAACCTGCCCACACTCCAGGACATCGAAGCCGCCGCCCAGGTGGTGTACCGCGAATTTGCCGCCACGCCGCAATACGCCTGGCCCCTGCTGCAGGAAAAACTGGGTACGGCCTGCTGGGTCAAGCACGAGAACCACACGCCAGTCGGGGCCTTCAAGATTCGCGGTGGCCTGACTTATTTTGACCAGTTGGCGCGCAGCGGCACCCTACCGCGCGAGGTGATCAGCGCCACGCGCGGCAACCACGGCCAGAGCATGGGCTGGGCAGCACGCGCGCACGGGGTGGCCTGCACCATCGTCGTACCCCACGGCAATTCGCTGGAAAAGAACGCCGCCATGCGTGCGCTGGGCGTCACGCTGATTGAGCACGGCACCGATTTTCAGGAAAGCCGCGAACACGCCATGGCGCTGGCCGGGCAACGCTGCGCACACATGGTGCCCAGCTTTCACCCGGACCTGCTGCGCGGCGTAGCCACCTACTGGTGGGAACTCTTCAAGGCCGTACCGCACCTCGATGTGGTGTACGTGCCCATCGGTCAGGGCTCAGGGGCCTGCTCGGCCATCGCCGCCAAACGCGCGCTGGGTCACCCGGCGCGCATCGTCGGCGTGGTGAGTGCACACGCCACCACCTACGCCGATTCACTTGCCGCGGGCCATGTGGTGAGTGCGCCGGTCACCACGGAGCTGGCCGACGGCATGGCCTGCCGTACCGCAGACCTTGCTGCGCTGCACGTCATGCAAGGCCAGCTGGACCACATCGTGCAGGTCACGGACGCTGAAGTGGCCCAGGCCATGCGCGACATTTTTGCCTGCACCCACAATGTGGCCGAGGGCGCAGGCGCTGCCAGCTTTGCTGCCGCCATGCAGGAGCGCGAGCGGCTGACCGGCCAGACGGTGGGCATCACCCTGTGCGGCGGCAATGTGGACAGCGCGGTGTTTGCACAAACGCTGTTGGGCGGGTGACTCCTTTGCTACCGTATTGATAGCTGTTGTCGCATGCTTGACAAGGGCCCATGCCCGAATGGGCTTAGATTCGTTCCATGGGAAATCTTTATCTGGTACGACACGGGCAGGCTTCATTCGGAGCCGCTGATTACGACAATTTGAGCGAACTCGGGGCGCGCCAAAGCGTGCGTTTGGGCGCGTACTTCAAGCAAAAAAATCTGCAGTTTGATGCGGTGCTGACCGGCACTTTGAAGCGCCACGCGCAAACCTGGGCAGGCATCCGCGAGGGCTCCGGCATGGATACGCAGGCCCTGCCCTGGGCGGGGCTCAACGAATACGACAGCGAAGCGGTGATTGCGACGGTGCACCCGCATCCACTGGAAAAGCCCGACACACCCGAGCTCTACAAACACCACTTCGGTCTGCTGCGCGATGGCCTCACCCAGTGGATGAATGGAGTCGTAAGTCCCCACGGCATGCCCACCTACACCGAGTTCGTGCACGGCGTCACCAGCGCGCTGGACCATGTGCGCAAGAACCACACCGGCAACGTGCTCATCGTCAGCAGCGGCGGACCCATCTCCACCGCCGTAGGGCACATTCTGGGTACAGCGCCCGAGACCACGATTGCGCTCAACATGCGCATCCGCAACAGCGCGATTACCGAGTTTGCCTTCACGCCCAAACGCCACATGCTGTTGACCTTCAACACCCTGCCCCACCTGGACAGCGCCGAACACGCGCCGTGGATTACCTACGCCTGAGCAACGCACCGGGGTGGCACGTCTTGTGCTTTGATGACTTGATACAAGTCAAAAAGGAACAGGATGCACCGAATCGGACGCAAATGGCTCTTGGCATGCGCACTGGGCTTCAGTGTTGCCGCCTGGGGGCAGACCCCCACCCACCCTGGACTGGTAGCACAGGACAGCCTGAACGGCGCCGATACCGCCTGGATGATGACCAGTACGGCACTGGTGCTGCTGATGACGCTGCCCGGCATCGCGCTGTTTTACGGTGGCATGGTGCGCAGAAAAAACGTACTCAACACCATGGCCAGCATCGTGGCGGTGGCCGCACTGGTCAGCCTGCTGTGGTTTGCTGTGGGTTACTCCATCGCCTTCACCCCGGGCAGCCCCTGGCTGGGTGACGGCAGCCGCCTGTGGTTCAGCGGGCTGAACTACCTCAAAGAGGCCGGCAAAGTGGCGGTGAGCCATGTGGCTCCCAATGTGCCGGAGTCGGTGTATGCCATGTTCCAGCTCACGTTTGCCATCATCACGGCAGCCCTGATTGTGGGCGCCCTGGTGGAGCGCATGCGCTTTTCCGCCATGCTGTGGTTCACTGGCATGTGGTCCATCGTGGTCTACGCACCGGTGGCCCACTGGGTCTGGGAGCCGGGTGGCTGGCTCGCAACAATGGGGGTGCTGGATTTCGCCGGTGGCGCGGTAGTCCACATCAACGCGGGTGTTTCCGGGCTGGTCTGCGCCTATGTGCTCGGGCCGCGCAAAGGCTATGGCAAGGAACCCTTCAAACCGTATAACCTCGGATTCACCATGGCCGGCGCGGGCCTGCTGTGGGTGGGGTGGTTTGGTTTCAATGCCGGCTCCGCCGTTGCCGCGGATGGCCGGGCGGGTCTGGCCATGGCCGTCACGCACATTGCCGCGTCAGCCGGTGCCATTGCCTGGATGCTGGGCGAGTGGATTGTGCGCAAACGCCCGTCCCTGCTTGGCCTGAGCTCGGGCCTGGTCGCGGGATTGGTCGCCATCACGCCCGCGGCTGGCTTCGTCACCCCCGCTTCCGCCCTGATGACCGGTCTGCTGGCCAACAGAACCATCTCGGGTGTGCAGGGTGACGTGGGCATCCAACTGCTGGGAGTGGTCGCGGTACTGCTGTACAGCGCCACCATGAGCATCCTGCTGCTGTGGGTTACCAAAGTGATTGTTGGCTTGCGTGTGGATGACGCATCCGAGGACGCGGGGCTGGACATTTCCCAGCACCGAGAGCAAATGGGAACCTGAAGGAGACCGCCATGCTGCCCAGTGAAAAAATCGCCATAGCCGCCCACTTGCACGTGCTGTTGCGCCGTAAAACCGGCCGCGTCACAGACACCGAGTGGATGGCGAGCAATGCCGATTACGCGGCAGAGATCGTCCGTTTCGCGCGGGCCAGTGCCGAGAAGGACGGTCACACCGACCTGGGCGAATGGGCCGCCAAGCTGGAGGCAACCCTGGCACCGACGCCCCCGGCGGCCACTATCGCAGAGAAATTTGTCGGGATGGCAACTGCCGCGCTCCCCAACGACGCCAACCAACTCCGCTACATCCGGGGAATACGCTGACGGCGCAAAATGTGCGGCATGCTCTACGCCATGCAACACCCACGCTCGAACCTTTTAGCCACCCTTGGAATTGCCGGTCTTTTGCTGGCCCCTGCCGTGTACGCAGCGCCGCTCCTGCATTGCGATGTGAGCTACGCCGGCACCACCCATGTCATTGAAGCCCGCCCGGTGGCCGACCCCTACCCGGTGGAGTCGGTCGATATTGGCGGGCGCTTTCGCTTCAAGGCGGTGATGGTCGGTACGGCCGCCAAAGTGGACTACATCAAGCTCTACGCCTACCTGGATGCCCGCCGCCAGCCCATCCTGGTTCAGCAGGCCACCTACCGACCGCCGTTCCAGACTTCGCCCGCACCGTATCTGTTGACGGGCGAGCAGCATCTTTTCTCCGGGCCCGTTGAACGCGAGCTGATGTATAGCTGCACGCTGGAAGGAGTCCAGCCATGAAGCCCGGTTTGCGCCGTTGGATGCTGTCTCTGTCACTGCCCCTGTGCCTGGCCACGTGCACGCTGGTTTGTGCGGCAGAAGTTCCAGCCCCGGTCAGCCTGGTCTTCGCAGGCGATGTCGTGCTGGATGATTCAGCGGGCGAGCTGATCGAGCGTGGAGGCGACCCGTTTGCCGACTTTGCCGCGCTGTTTGCAAGCGCCGATATTCGCCTCGCCAATCTGGAGTGTGTGGTGGCCACCACCGGCTCGGCAGGCGACAAAAATTACACCTTCCGCGCACACCCCCGCACCTTGCCCGTACTCAAGCGCCACTTTGATGCCCTGGGACTGGCCAACAACCATTCCGGTGATTTTGGCCGCGAGGCCTTTGCTGAAATGCTGGGGCTGTTGGAGCAATCCGGTCTTGACCAATTCGGCGGCGGGCGCACGCTGGCAGAGGCCCACACCCCGCTCATCATCGAGCGCAAAGGTCTGCGCATTGCGCTGCTGGGTTACGACGAATTCATGCCGCGCAGTTTTGAGGCCGACTACAACGCACCGGGTGTTGCCTGGAGCGAAAACGAACAAGTGGTCGCCGACATCAAGAAGGCCCGCACGGTGTACAAAGCTGACCTGGTCATCCCGGTGATGCACTGGGGCTGGGAAAACGAGCTGACCTCGAACGCCCGCCAGCGCGAATTGGCCCGGCTTATGGTGGATGCCGGCGCCGACGCGGTGATTGGCGGCCACCCACATGTCACGCAGGAAATCGAGCACTACCAGGGCAAGCCCATCGTCTACAGCGTGGGTAATTTCGTGATGAAGGAAACCGACAACGCCAACCAGCGCCGCGGCTGGGTGCTGCGACTGCAGCTCGACAAACAAGGCGTGCGCGGCTTCGACACCGCGGTTGCGCAAATCACTATGGATGGCATCCCGCAGCGGGACCGCAATGCACTGAGCCCGTGCTGGCGCCGTGGGGATGCTGCGGTGGGTCAGTGCTGAAATCCGGATTAACGCCGCCGCACAGAAGGAACAGGCCAGCTTCTTGCTTGTAACAGGGCGTGAATCCTGATCTGACACCCCCCATCGCTGCGGCTGACGCGGCCACCCCGGCCGATGCGCAGTGGCGCGCCCAGGAACTGCTGTTGATGCGCGAAGTGATGCGCCTGATCGGCAAAAGCCTGGCCCCCAGCGTGGTGATGCGCGAAATGCTGCATTTGATGTCCGAGCTGCTGGGGCTCAACCGGGGTCGCATCGTGCTTGCGAACCCTGGCGACCCCGGCGACCTGAGCGACTCCACTGCCCACATCTGTTATGCCTACGGGCTGACACAGGCCGAGATGGAGCGCGGCGTTTACCGCAAGGGCGACTGCATCACGGTGCACGGGCAGGCCAGCCGCTACATTGAACCGATAGCCCGCCAGGTTAAAACCATCGTGGCCGACATCTGCGGTGGCGAACCCGTGCCCTACAAAGTGCGGCCCGCCGTGGTGCGGGTGAAAACGACTTCGCTGCCACTGACGCTGCATTGATATGGCCGATTCCCCCGTGTTTGATCTCTATGCCTTCTGGCGCACGTCGGCCACCTTCCGGGTGCGTGTGGCGCTCAACCTCAAGGGCCTGGTGGCCAACGAAAAGTTCATCAACATGGACGCGGGCGAGCAGCGCAGCGCCGACTACCTGCGCATCAACCCCCTGGGCGGCCTGCCCACGCTGGCGGAGCCGGAGCACGCACCCATCACGCAGTCCCTTGCGATACTGGAATTTTTGGAAGAAACCAAGCCACTGCCCGCGTTGCTGCCCGCCGACCGGCATGACCGCGCCCGGGTCAAAAAATACCTCACTACTGAGGGCGGTTTTGACGAAGCCGCGTGGCGGCGCTGGCACACCCAGTGGTTTGGCACCGGGCTGGCCGCCGCGGAGCAGCGCCTGGCCAATGAGCCGCTAACCGGCCTGTGCTGCCATGGCGACGTGCCCACCATGGCCGACATCTGCCTGGCCAGCGTGGTGGCCGTGATGCGGGTCTTCAAGATTGATGTGCCCAACATCCCCACGATCGACCGCATCGTGGTCCAGTGCAGCACGCTGGACGCCTTTGCCCGCGCAGAGCCCAGCCGACAGGTGGGAGCGCCGGGGTAACGGCTGTCTGTGCCCCAAGCAGCTACTGCTGATTGCTATTGATTTAGTAGCTGCTTGTGCATATTTCACGAGGGCTAGAGGTCTGTTTTTCTCACAATCGTCAATGCTACGACGGTTTCGAAAGGTAGTGCAGTCGGTCGTTTTGGCTTGACTGCTGGTAACCCAATTTTGGACCAAGGTGGGTGTTCGCCGTCTTTTAATCTATGGCGGCAATGCTGCGTAACCGATCGGTCGCTGCGACACTTGGAGTTGATCCATTTTGTCCCAAGCGGTCATAGCGGACGCCGGTCCAATTTTGTGAGTTGGCCATATGGCGAGACACAACAGGTTGCGCCGCGCGGGTCGATCAAGGCCTCGCTGGTCACCGGCTGGGGCCGGCACGACCGCATCTGTTTTACAAGTCGGGCAAGGCTGGCAATGGACATGTTTCCCGATGCACGGCTGCACTGGTTTGCGCACAGCGGGCATTTTCCTCATCGGGATGAATCACACGCCACCGCCCCGCTGATTCTCGATTCACTCTCACCGCGCGCGGCGTCCGCGTTACACGAACCAGAATTCATAGCCGACAACTACCGGAAAACTGAAACTCCAGCTAAAGTCACGGTTAGTCGAACCCAGTAACGAGGAGGGCGTCGCTATTTGTCGGGGCGATTCGACTATTGGCATTTGAATCCGGCATGTCTGTTGATTAACAGGAGTTCACTATGAAAAAACTGATTTCTACTGGCTTGATCGCGGTGCTTTTTGGCGCTGGCTTTTCGGGATGCGCGCAGGATGGCATGATGAAGCATGGCGCCATGAAGGACGGCATGGGCATGCAAGGCGGCATGGGCATGAAGATGATGGATACCAACAATGACGGAATGATCTCCAAAGAGGAGTTCATGAAACATTACGAGGCGATGTTCGACAAGATGAAGAAAGACAGCAATGGCATGGTCAGCATGAAAGATATGCCGATGATGATGGACGGCATGATGATGAAGTGACAGGGCGCCCTACTCCAGCGCGACTGTAAACAGCCAGCGACGAGGTGCAAAACCCGGAAAACACGGCCATTTGAAATTATTTCGGTGGCCAAGGCGGCAACGACGAACTGCTGACCTGGGTGCCTCGCCTGAGCCGTTATGCGCGAGCGCTGACCGGGAGCCGCGACGATGCTGACAATCTGGTGCAGGACACGCCTGAGGTGCCCGTGACGGATAGGAAATTCAACCGCATGAAGCCAAGCATTGCACGGGTTTGGGGCCACCAAACGCCTTTGAGCTGCGCTTTTTGAGCGGTCGCAGTTTGCCAATGGCCAGAGGCTTTTCGGCAAGTCGGCTTCTCTGAAGTGCCAGACTCAGCTTGACCCACAGCGCTTGCGAAATCGCTATCTCGATCCCTCACCAGTTGACACGCTGGTCCACCTCATGGTCCGGCGCGGGTTGGGCTGCCAGGTCCCAATCCGGCTCGATTTCGACACCGTCAACCGTTTGCGCATCACAGTCATCCCACAACGGCGGTCCGAGCGCCGGGCTATGACAGCGCCTATGGCCAGTTTGGAGGAGTCAGATCGCAAATGGCTACTACCGCTTACAACCTGTTCTTGAGGGTGACGGCTGTGCCGACAAGTCTTTCAAACGAATTTCAGCAGCAGACCCGTTTCTGACTGCCGACGATCTGAACTACTCGCTCCTTCGCGGCCACAGACTTCGACGCTTGGGGGTGAATCCTTTTCTTTCCATGATTCTGAGTGTGTCAGCGCACAGACTGCTGGTGCAAACGGCTCCACGATGCGCTGCCGACCGTCCAATTGATTACCGGAGATTGAAATGCTTAGTCAAATCGACAAAGAATGCCTACTTACTTGCAACGAATGCGCCGCCGCCTGCCTTGAGTGCGCCAGCGCTTGCCTTAAAGAGGAGGACCCCAAAGCAATGGTTCGTTGCATCGCGCTGGACTTGCAATGCGCCGATGTGTGCCGCCTTGCCGCCGCGTCGATCGCACGCAGTGACGACCACGTGAAGGCGGTCTGTTCGCTTTGCGCCCAAGTGTGCAAAAGTTGCGCCAGTGAGTGCGCCAAACACGCGATGGAGCATTGCCAGCGCTGCGCGCAAGCCTGTCAACGCTGTGCTGACGCCTGTGCCAGCATGGCTCGTTAGCCCCCATTCCATATTGAAAGACCTATCCATGAAATCCAACATGATCAAATCACTCCGGGCGTTTGGCTTGGTGCCGTTCACGGCGCTCTGCCTCGTGTCTGCTGCAGTACAGGCGCAACCCTCACCCGCACCTGGCGCATCTGCCAGCATGGCGCAAGGGCACATGCAGCAAAGCAATATCGGCTCCGAAGAAATGAAGCAGGCGATGATGACGGGCATGGACAACATGCAGAAGATGCAGATCACCGGCGACATCGACAAGGACTTTGCGATGATGATGAAAATTCACCATCAACAAGGTGTGGACATGGCAAAAATTGAGCTTGCGCAAGGAAAATCACCTGCCATGAAGGCGATGGCCAAGCAGATTATTGCTGCACAAAAGAAAGAAATCACTCGGTTCGACCAGTGGCTTGCCAAGCAGAAATGACGGCTACAGCAGCGTGGAATTAACCACCGTCTGGCTAGATCACTGGTTTTGCGCTGTGCATGCATTCTTGTAGCACCGACAGATACCTGGACGCCTGGCAGGTAATTCAAACCTTGTCATTGAACTTCCATGAAGCAACCGGAGGCGACTACCCTCTAACGCTGCCCAGGAGCCGGACAACCAAGAAAAATGGCATCGCCGTTTGGCTGACTGCTTCCAAGTTTTAGGCACTGACGGCGAGCGACTGCTTCCGGCGAAATCGAAAGTCAGCTTCCCTCTTTCCTGTGGGTTTTATGCGAATCCGGTATACGTCGGCAATGGGTCTTTTGCCGTTTGTGTACACTTTGATTCACAAATGCCACGTTTGACGCCAAAGGAACAAGAAATGGAAGTCACCAAGGTCGGTATTCGGGAATTTCGTGCCGGCTTGGCCGAGTTCATTGCGTCCAGCACGCCAGTGGCGGTGACGCGCCATGGACAAACCGTTGGTTACTTCATTCCGACCCATGGTCAAGCGGAGGCAGACGTTGCCTCGCTTAAGAAAGCGAGCAAGACATTGGATCGTTTGCTTGCCGCGAAAGGCGTTGATGTGGGCACCGTAGTCGCCGAATTCAAAACAGCTCGCAAACGACCAAATAAACCCAAGAAACCAGCAGCTGTTGCGACATGAACATCATGAGGATTCCTCTGCATGCCCTCAAAGTGCTTCTTTGCAGAAGGTAACAGGCGAGACAATGCGCGTGCGACCAGCGCTCCCCAGCTGCAGAAGACCGGCGCGACGATCTCCGGTAACCAAGTAATCTGCCTCGCTGGCCAATGCCATCGAAAGCAGGAAAAGGTCATTCGGATCGTTCAGGTCCATGCCATCCGGGGGAGGCTGCAAAGTGCCCAGGACAATGGCACGTTGCATGTTGTTCACCATGGTGCCCACGCGATGGGCTGGCAAGATGGTCTTGAGCTTGGGGTAGCGGCTCACACGCCGAAGTTCGTCGAGCTGGGCAGTCGAGGTCACCAGTTCGAAGCGGGCCGCGCGCCAGGCACGGTAGATGGTGTCAGGCGCTCCGTGCGGTGAAATCAGGGCGCCGAGCAGGACATTGGTGTCCAGAATGACCCGCATTAATGCTCACGCGCCCATTGCACCGCCTCGTCGATCAGGTCGTTCAAGTCAGACTCGCCAATGCCACCGGCCGCCGTCTTGGCCTGTTCGACAGCCTTCTCCAGCAAGTAGGAACGCACCGCCTCCTCGATGAAGCGCGACAGGTCGCCTTTGCGACCACCGCCCTGCGCAGCAATGAACATGCGTACGGACTGATCCGTGTCCGGCGACACAGCAATGTTCCAGCGGACTGACTCCATGATTTCTCCAGTGTTTGGGTGTATAGGTGTTTATACATCGAATCTCAAGGGTGATGTTCCTTGCTTTCAAACCCGCAAACTGCCGTTTGAAATCTACCGACGGTCTGAAGGGCAAATAAGTCAGCTTAAGTCAGGCTAAGCAACTTCAATCTTTCGGTGAATCCAGGCCCATGTAGCTGGTCCATTTACGCTCATAGGCGTTCTGCTCGAACTCGTCCACCATGAAATCGATAAAGGATCGGACCTTGGCTGAAAGATGCTTTCTGCTGGCAAAGGCGATATTGATTTGCAGCCGGGGCAGGTCCCATTCACTGAGCACCGGCACCAGCCGTCCTGCAACGATGTCGTCATAGACGATGTAGTTGGGTTGCACCAGAATGCCCAGTCCGTCCAGCGCGGCGGCGCGCAGCACCTGGCCGTCATTGGATTCCAGCATTCCCTGGACCGTCATGATCTTGGTTTCTGCGCCGCGCGTGAAGTGCAGGGCGTTGGGGTTATTGGCGTACACATACAGCAGCAGGTCGTGCTGATCCAGCGCCTCCGGGTGCTGCGGCACGCCCCGGGCGGCCAGGTAGCCAGGGGACGCCGCTAAAACGCGTCGGGTTTTGGCCAGGCTGCGTATGGTGATGTTGCTGTCGGGCTCAGACTCGCGCGTGCGAATGGCAACGTCGATGTCGTTCTCAATCATGTCGAGGTAGCGGTTGGCGGTCTCGATATGGATGCGTACATTGGGGTACAGCTTGCGGTAATTGGGCAGGCGCGGCGCAATCATCTGCATGGCAAAGGACAGCGAAGCGCTCACGCGCAACACGCCGGTCGGGTTCAGGGTGTTGGCGTTGACCGCGGCCTCGGCCTCTTGCAACTCGGTGAGGATGAACTTGGCGCGTTCGCATAGCTCGCGCCCCTCACTGGTCAGATAGAGCCTGCGCGTGTTGCGCTCTACCAGGCGTGCGTTCAAGCGGGTTTCGAGTGCGGCTAGGTACCTGGTGGCTGCCGGATTGGACAGACCGAGTTTGAGGGCCGCGCCACTCAGACTCCCGGTGTCTGCAATTTGCACCAGCAGTTCCAGTTCCTTGAGCCTATCCATAGCGAACCTTTCCGATTTGTGGAAAAGAGTATTGCATTTTCATACCTTACATACTCAATATTGAAATTATAGACTTCGGTCTCCACCAGCCCAACCCCTACACAAAGAATATTGAGGAGACAAAAGACATGCGTAACTTGAACCAGGACAACATCACCCAGGCCGTCATTGCCCGTTTTTCCAGCACGCCGGATGCGCGGCTCAAGGAAATCATGACCAGCCTGGTCCAACACCTGCACGGCTTTGCCCGCGACGTGAAGCTGACCGAAGGCGAGTGGGAAAAAGGCATTGACTTCCTCACCCGCACTGGCCACATCACCAACGACAAGCGCCAAGAATTTATCCTTCTGTCCGACACCCTGGGCCTGTCCATGCTGACCGTGGCCATGAACAACGACAAGCCCGCAGGCTGCACCGAAGCCACGGTGTTCGGCCCCTTCCACGTCGAGGGTGCGCCGAACTTTGAACTGGGTGATGACATCTCGAACGGCGCCAAGGGTGCCCCCTGTTTTGTGCGCGGCAAGGTCACCGGAATTGGTGGCGAGGTGGTGGCCGGTGCCACGCTGGATGTGTGGCAGTCGGATGACGACGGCATGTACGACGTGCAGCATCCAGGCATTGATCACGCGCAGAACCGCGGCGTGCTGCACACCGATGCAGAGGGCAATTTCCACTTCCGTTCCACCCTTGCTGTGGCCTATCCGATTCCGCATGACGGCCCGGTGGGACAAATGCTGATGGCCACCAATAACCACCCCTGGCGCCCGGCCCATTTGCATTTCCGGATTCAGGCCAAGGGCTATGAAACGCTGGTGACGCACGTGTTTCGCGATGGTGACCAGTATCTGGATTCGGACGTGGTCTTCGGTGTTCGCCAGTCCCTGGTGGCCGACTGGGTGGAGCAAGCCGATGGCAGCTACCGGCTGGACTACGACTTTATGTTGAACCCTTCCAAGTAGGCAGGCACCACATGTTGTACAGCTTCATGCTTTTGGATAAACCCGGCGCCTCCGATCAGCGCCTGCAGATGCGCCCGCTACACAAGGCCTATCTGGCACAGGTGGAGAGCCGCATTGCCTTTGCCGGGCCGCTCACCAGCGACGATGGACTGGCCATGGTGGGAAGCTTGCTGGTGATTGACTTTGACTCCCGCAAGGAGGCGCAGGCCTGGTTGCATGCCGAGCCTTTCAACGGCTCGGGTCTGTATGCCAGCACCTCGGTGCACGCCTTCGTCAACCTGTGGCCGCAAAAAGCCGGCTTTCCTGCCAACCCCTGACGGAAGCCCCTTTTGATCCGACACATTGTGATGTGGAACGTGCGCGCCGACTCTTCCGAGCAGAAGGCCCGCCATATCGAAACCCTGCGTCACAGTTTCGAGAGCCTGAACGGGTGCATCCCCGGGCTGCTGCAGCTGCACATCGGCGTGGACCAAAGCCACGTCGATTACGCCTGCGATGTGGTCCTCTACAGCGAATTTGAGTCCGCACAGGCGCTTGCCGCCTATGCCGTCCATCCCGAACACCTGCGCGTCAAGGCGGAGATTGGCGATATGCGTATCGCCAGACACCAGGTGGACTACGAAATCACCTGATGGCCCCAGGCCATCCTCAGTAAAGAACCCCATGCAAAACTTTGTCTACAACGGCCAGCCCTCACGGGTGGTCTTCGGTGCCGGATCACTCGCGCATCTGGAGCGGGAAATTGAACTGCTGGGCGCCAAACGCGCCCTGGTCCTGTCGACCCCGGAGCAGGTGCAACAGGCGCAGATGGTGGCCGATCGTCTGGGCTCACGTGCCGCGGGCATCTTTGCGCGTGCCGTCATGCACGTGCCGATTGAGACGGCGCGCGAGGCACGGGAAGAAGCCAAGCGCCTGGGCGCGGACTGTGCCGTTGCCATCGGTGGCGGTTCGACCACCGGCCTGGGCAAGGCTATCGCCCTGGAGTCCGGGTTGCCGATTCTTGCCATTCCCACCACCTATGCAGGCAGCGAAATGACGCCGATTTATGGCATCACCGAAGGCGGCCTGAAGAAGACCGGCAAAGACCCGCGCGTCCTGCCCCGCACCGTCATTTACGACCCGGAACTCACGCTCAGTCTGCCGGTGACCATGAGTGTCACCAGCGGCATGAATGCCATCGCGCACGCGGCCGAGGGCTTGTACGCGCAGGACAGCAACCCGGTCATGGATCTGATGGCCGAAGAGGGCATCCGCGCCATCGCCCAGGCCATTCCCGCCATCCGCAAACGGAGTGACGACATCGAAGGCCGCGCCAACGCGCTGTATGGCGCCTGGCTATGCGGCTCGGTACTTGGGAACGTGGGCATGGCCTTGCACCACAAGCTGTGCCACACCCTGGGCGGCAGTTTCAACCTGCCCCATGCCGAAGTGCATACCGTGGTCCTGCCACAAGCCATTGTCTTCAATGCGCAGGCCGCAGCGAAAGCCATGCAGCGGATTGAACGCGCACTGGGCGGCAACGTGAGCGCGGCCGCCGGGTTGTATGACCTGGCCAAAGACAATGGCGCACCCGTTTCCCTGCGAGATATCGGCATGCAAGAGAGCGATCTCGACCGCGCAGCCGACATTGCCGTGAGCAACCCCTACTGGAATCCACGACCTTTTGGTGTGGCAGAGCGCAACGACATCCGCGCCCTGCTGCAGTGCGCCTTTGAGGGCGTGCGGCCGGATTAGCCGCTTTAGGCTGGCAGCACCGGGCGCGGGCGGGTGGACAGTTCGATTGCGGCATCCGAGCCAATGCCCGTCATGCACAGCAATCGTACGATCACCTGCTCGATGGAGGATGCGGGCACCGCATCGGTGGTGATGGCCAGGCCTATGCCGACGATGGCGTGCGCCGTCAACCGCCACACCAACTCCGCGTTGGGGATTTTGAAGCGACCCGCATCGGTGGCCCGCCGCAAATCACGGATGGCAAAAGGGCCCATGCGCCGGAACAGCGCATCTGAAATGACCTCCGACCGGTAAAGCATCTGCTTCCAGCGCACATCCGAAATGGCGGTTTCCAGCACCGTACGGATGCCAAAAGCGTAGACCTGTGCCGGGTCTTCAAAGGGCTTGGTAGCTTCTTCAATGCGCAGTGCAAGGCTGTGCATCATTTCCTCCAGTACGGCGATGGCCAGGTCGTCTTTGGACTTGAAGTAGTTGTAGACCGTGCCTGCCCCCACATCGGCGCGCTCCGCGATTTCCAGCATGGTGGCGCCGTCCACGCCCTTTTCGGTCATGACAACGCTGGCAGCCTGAATAAGGGCTTCGCGGTTGCGCTGCTGCCTGCGTGCAACGCGTCCCATTGGCTCTTGCGGCTCTTGCGGTTCTTCTGTTGTTGCCATCGCGTCGTAAATCCTCATGAATGACGACAAGTCTAATACGAACGCGCTCTTGCCTGAATGGCACAAATCGGCTTTCGCCCGCAGCGCCTTACCCACACCACCGTCCCATGCGCTCCAGCGAGCCGAGTCACACCAGCCCCCTCAGGGGCCAATTCAACAAAAGTGGAATTCAGTCTTTCAGAATCAATGCCATAACTGAGGGTAAACCATAAATGAACGTCATTCAGTTGTGACTTAAATTCTGACTCGGTTCTAGGCTAATGCGATCTGTGTCCTTTTTGATGAGTGGGGCAGTCGGACGGCGTTAGCCCCCGGCGATACGAGGGATCGCACTTGCGTTCTTGCATTCACTTCCAAAGGAGACAGATATGGGCGTTTCAACCCAACAAAGCAGCACCGGCTTCAATACGGATGTGGCCATCGTCGGCGGCGGCCCTGTGGGCACGCTACTGGCGATCCTGCTGGCCAAGCGCGGCAAGCGGGTCACACTGATCGAGCGTTGGACCCAGGCCTACGGCCGTCCCCGCGCCGTAACCTATGACCACGAAATTGCACGCATCCTGGCCACCTTGGGGATCGACTCCGAGAACGATGCGGCCATAAATTTTCACGACGAGCTGTATTACTGGAAAGACGCGCAAGGTGAGAACCTGCAGATCGTCGACTGGCAAAGCACTTCGGCTTCCGGTTGGCGCGTGCGCTACTGGTTTAACCAGCCGGATCTGGAAGCGCGCCTCACGCGCATTGCCGACACACTCCTCAACATCACCCAGCTGCGCGGCTGGCAGGGCGTTGGGTTGGAGCAGGACGCCGACGGCGTCACCCTCTCGCTGAAGAAGAATCCGGAAGAAGTCGGAATGAACGGCGAATGCAAAACCATTCGTGCCAAGTTCGTGGCCGGTACCGACGGCGCCAACAGCTTTGTGCGTGAAAGCCTGTCCATCGAAAACGAAGACCGCGGCTATTTCTTCGACTGGCTGATTCTGGACATGATCCCCAAGGGCGAATACAAGACCACGCCTGCCCAGTGGCAGCTGTGCGATCCCAAACGCCCCACCACAATCGTGCCTGGCGGTCCGGGTCGCCGCCGCTGGGAATACATGCTGCTGCCCAACGAAACGGCGGAAGACATGCAAAAACCACAGCGTGCCTGGGAGTTGCTCCAGCCCTGGGGCCTGACTCCGGAAAATGCCGAACTGGAGCGCAGCGCCGTTTACCGCTTCCAGGCGCGCTGGGCCAAGGTCTGGCACAAGGGCCGTTGCGCCCTGGCCGGCGACGCCGCCCACCTTATGCCCCCGTTTGCCGGCGAAGGCATGTGTGCCGGTATGCGCGATGCCGTGGCCATGGGCTGGCGTCTGAACGCCATCCTTGAAGGCAAGTCCGGTCTCGAACTGCTGGACAGCTACACCAGCGAGCGCCTGGAGCACGCCAAGCACTACATCAACTTCAGCCAGGAACTCGGCAAGATCATCTGCATCACCGACGAACAGCAGGCAGCCGAGCGCGACGCCACCATGAAGGCCGATCTGGCCGCCCGCAACAACCAGCCGGTGCCGACCGACATCTGTCACCTAGGCCATGGTGCCTGGTGTGCAGATGCCGCCCATGCGGGTGAGTTGTCGGTGCAGGGCGTGGTGGAAGCCCGGGGCGTGCGTGACCGCTTTGACCAGGCCGTAGGCCAGGGCTGGGTGCTAATCGGCCTCGATACCGACCCGACAGCTGCACTGACCGAAGAGCAGCGCGAGCAATTCGCTTTACTCGAAGGCATCGCCGTGAAGATCGGCGCGCCCGGCACCGCCTGCGATGCCGTGGACGTCAACGGCACCTACGCCCAGTGGTTGGGCGACATCGGCGCCAAGTACGTGTTGATGCGCCCGGACTTTTACGTGGCCGCCACCGCCAACAACGCCGACACGCTGCAACAGCAGTTTGATGAAGTGATGTCACAGCTGCATCTGGTCCGCGTGCCGGCAGCCGTGGTTTGAGTCCCCATTCTTACAACAGGAGATAGACATGAGCATGACACGCAGACATTTCGCACAGGGCCTGGCCGCGGTTGCCGCAGCGGGCGCTACCCCTCTGGTTTTCGCGGCTGTCACCGTCAAGATCGGTTACGTCTCGCCGCAGACCGGCGCGCTGGCCTCTTTCGGTGAAACCGACAAGTGGGTGATCGAGCAGATGAAGTTCGCCTTCAAGGACGGCATTGTTATCGGCGGCAAGCGCCACGAGGTGCAGATCGTTCTGAAGGACAGCCAGTCCAACCCGAACCGCGCTGGTGAAGTGGCCAACGATTTGATCCTGAAGGACAAGGTTGCTCTGATCCTGACGGCCGGCACACCAGAGACCGCCAACCCGGTGAGCGACGCCTGCGAACTCAACGAAATACCTTGCATCTCCAGCGTGGTGCCATGGCAGCCCTGGTTCTTTGGCCGCAAGGGCAATCCGGCCCAAGGCTTTAACTGGACCTTCCACTTCTTCTGGGGCCTGGAAGACGTGATCGCCAATTTCACCAACGGCTGGAAGAGCGTGAAGACCAACAAGAAGGTGGGAGCTCTGTTTCCCAACGACGGCGACGGTAATGCCTGGGGCGACAAGGAACTGGGCTTTCCCAAGCCATTGGCGCAGATGGGCTTCACGCTCACCGACCCGGGCCGTTTCCAGAGTGGCACGCAGGACTTCAGCGCGCAGATTTCCGCCTTCAAAAAAGAAGGCGTGGAAATTGTGACAGGCGTGATCATCCCGCCGGATGCCAAGACCTTCCTAACCCAGGCCAAGCAACAAGGCTTCAACCCCAAGGTGGTGTCCTTCGGCAAAGCCCTGATGCACCCCATGGCGATTGAATCCCTGGGTGACCTGGGTGACGGCCTGAGCACCGAAGTGTGGTGGAGCCCGTCGCACCCGTTCTCCTCCAGCCTGACCGGACAAAGCTCCAAGGCCCTGGCCGATGCGTATGAAGCCAGCACCAAGAAGCAGTGGTTGCAACCGTTGGCCTTTGCGCACGCACTCTTTGAAGTGGCATCCGATGCCCTCAAGCGCAGCAAGTCGCTTAAGGCCGGCGATGTGCGCGACGCGGTAGCCGCCAGCAAGCTCAAGACCGTGGTCGGCGACGTCGCCTGGGGTGGCCAAGGGCCCTTCAAGAACGTCAGCAAGACACCACTGGTATTGGGTCAGTGGGGCAAGGGCAAAAAGTACAAGTACGAGCTCACCCTGGTCAACAACGAAGCAGCCAAGAACATCCCCGTGGGCGGTGCCCTGCGCCTGATCTAAGCCCATCACGCCCGAACTACGTTTGCATTCAACTCCATAAATCCCATGAACAAGACAACCTTCTCCACCTTGCTGACCTCCTTGCTGGCGGTCGCATCCCTGGCCAACGCAACCGAGGGCGGCACCTCGGTGTACCCGGTCGGCACCGAAAACTTCGTGTGCTGTGCCTTGCCTCCCCCCGGCCTGTATGGCATGACCTACGTGGAAAGCTACACCACCTCCAAGTTGCGTGACAACAGCGGCAACGATGCCACGCCACCCGGATTCAAGGTGACCGCGACCGCCGTGGTGCCGCGCATTGTGTATGTCACCAAGGAAACGGTCATGGGTGGCTCACTGGCCTTCCATTCGATTCTGCCAATCGTCAACTTATCGGTCACGGTACCGGGTCTGAGCCAGACTAAAAGCAGCAACGGTGACATCGTGCTGGGAGCCGCATTGGGCTACCACTACAGCCCCCAGCTGCACACCGTGGCGGCCATTGATGTGATTACACCAACCGGTGCCTATAGCAAGACCGATCTGGCCAATATCGGCAAGAACCACTGGGCGATCCAGCCGGTGTATGGCGTCAGCTACATCGATCCCAACGGCCTTAATGCCGATGCAAAAATCATGTACACCTTCAACGGCCAAAACGATGCCACCGGTTACCGGGACGGCCAGGAGTTGATCGTCGACTACGCCTTGGGCTGGGGTCTGGGCAATGGCTGGGTAGTGGGCATAGGCGGCTATCTGTACCAGCAGACTACCGATGACACACTGAACGGCAATACGGTGGCCAACAACAAGGGCGCGGCATTCGCTGTGGGCCCATCCATCAAATACGACAGCGGCAAAGGCTGGTTTGTGACTGCCAAATTCCAGCAGGAATCCGGTGTGGTGAATCGGGCGGAAGGCCAGGCCTTCTGGCTCAAAGCCGTGATGCCTCTCTAAAACAAGGCACGCATCGTATGGCTCTGCTCGTACTTCATTCCGTCAGTAAATCTTACGGGGCACTCAAGGTCACAGACAGCATTTCGCTGTCCGTAAACAAGGGTGAAACCTTAGGAATACTGGGGCCCAACGGCGCCGGTAAGACCACGCTCTTCAACCTGATCTCGGGTGATGTGGCTGTGAACTCCGGCCGGGTGGAGTACGACGGCCAGGATGTGACGGCCCTGCCGTCCCACCTACGCTGCCGACGTGGCATTGGCCGCAGCTACCAGGTGCCGCAACCTTTCGGGAACATGACCGTGTTCGAGAACCTGGTGACTGCCGCCAGCTTTGGTGGTGGCCAGACCGAACGCGCGGCCTGGGACACGGCAGTGCATGTGCTGGAGCAAACCGGGTTGATGCCGCAGGCTAACAAGGCTGCGGGTTCCTTGACCCTGTTGAACCGCAAGCGCCTGGAACTGGCGCGCGCGCTGGCCACCGGACCGGAGCTTCTGTTGCTCGATGAAATCGCCGGCGGACTGACCGAGCACGAAGCCCTTGAGCTGGTCGAGGAACTGCAACGCATCAAGGCCAGCGGTGTGACCATGATCTGGATTGAACATGTGGTGCATGCACTGCTGTCGGTGGCTGACCGTTTATTTGTAATCAACTTCGGCCAGCAACTGGCCGAAGGAAAGCCCCACGACGTAATGAACGACCCTGAAGTGCAGCGCGTCTATATGGGCATGGAGGTTTGATATGGCCGCTGTTCTGAAAACCCACCAGCTCAAGGCCTTTTACGGCGACGCCCAGGCCATTTTCGGCATCGATTTTGAACTGCACGCCGGCGAACTGGTGGCCATCATTGGCGCCAATGGTGCCGGCAAGTCCACCTTTTTGAAGTGCCTCACCGGTCTGGTCAAGGCCGCCGGCCCGTCGATTACCTGGAAGGACCAGGCCATAGGCGGTATGGCGCCCGGCCACATCGTGCGCCAGGGCCTGGCCATGGTGCCGGAGGGCCGGCGCTTGTTCCCCTCGCTGTCGGTGGAAGAGAACCTGTTGATGGGCGCCTGTGCCCAGCGCAAGGGGCCCTGGAGCCTGCAGCGGCTCTACCAGATGTTTCCGATTCTGGAAGAAAAGCGCCATGCACCGGGAACCTCGCTGTCGGGCGGCCAGCAGCAAATGGTGGCCCTGGGCCGCGCGCTGATGAGCAACCCCGAGGTGCTGCTGTGCGACGAGTTATCGCTGGGCCTGGCACCGATCGTCATCCGCGAGATCTACAACGCCATGCCGCTGATTACCGCCGAAGGCATGACGGTGGTGATCGTGGAACAGGACGTGTCTATGGCCCGGCGTGTTTCGCAACGCCTGTACTGCTTCCAGGAAGGCCTGGTCTCGCTGCAAGGCAGCTCGGGCGATCTGACGCGTGAGCAGATCAGTCAAGCCTATTTCGGAGTCTGAGGCATGGAAACAATTATTCAAGGCGTGCTGTTGGGCGGGCTCTACGGCCTGTTTGCACTGGGCCTGTCGCTCATGTTTGGCGTCATGCGCCTGACCAATACGGCGCACGGAGATTTCATCATCCTGGGCTCCTTCTCGACGCTGACGCTGGTGAACCTGGGGCTGTCGCCCTGGCTGGCCATGCTGGCTACCTTGCCTCTGGCCTGGCTGCTGGGTTACGCCCTGCAGCGCTACGTGCTCAACGGCACCCTGGGCAAGGACCCGCTGCCCTCGCTGGTGGTGACCTTCGGCATGTCCATCGTGGTGCAAAACCTGTTGCTGGAGTTGTTCTCGGCCGACCCGCGCTCCATCGACACCGGCGGCTTCAGCACGCAGGGCATTGCCTTCAGCCCCGAGCTGTCGGTCGGGCTCCTGCCAGTGGTGAGCCTGGCGCTGGCCATGGCCGTTACGGCCGGCCTGCAATGGATGTTCAAGTCCACCGCCCTCGGACGCACCTTTCGCGCCGTTTCCGATGACCGTGAAATTGCCGAACTGATGGGGCTCAATGCCCGCAAGGTCTATGCCCTGGCCACCGCCCTGGCCTTTGTGCTGGTGGGCCTGGCTGGCTCCTTGCAGGGCGTACGCACCACGGTGTCGCCGGCCGACGGGCCTGCCCTGCTGCTATTCGCTTTTGAGGCCGTGATCATGGGCGGCATGGGCAGCTTCTGGGGCACGCTGGCCGGCGCCATGCTCTTGGGCCTGACCCAACAGGTGGGTTTTCGCCTGGACCCGGGCTGGGGTATCTGGGGCGGGCATCTGATGTTTCTATTTGTGTTGGTGCTGCGTCCGCAGGGCCTGTTTCCCAAAACCCGAGGTTGAGCAACATGGAAACCATCCATCCGTCCTATACCGTGGTGCGCGGCACCCGCGGCAGCCTGGCGCTGCTCGCCTTTGCTGTGCTGCTGGTGGCCTTTGCGGCCAGCCTGCCCTTCTGGGGGGAGTCCAGCTGGATGCGCGAGTTTGTGGAGATCGCCTGCTATTTCATCTTCGCCATGATGTGGAACCTGATGGCCGGCTACGGCGGCATGGTCTCCATCGGCCAGCAGGCCTTCTTCGGCCTGGGCGGCTACGTGATGCTGTCGCTGGGCAACTTCTGGGGTGTCAATCCCTTTGTCGCTGTGGTGCTGGGCGCCATCGTCGCAGGGCTGATTTCCATTCCCGTGTCCTGGGTGGCGTTCCGCCTGCAAGGCGGCTACTTCGCGATTGGCACCTGGGTGATTGCCGAGGTGGCGCGTCTGAGCATTGCCAATGTGTCGGCGGTGGGGGGCGGTTCGGGCACCACGCTGACAGCCTTGCGCGGCATTGAGAAGGCCACCCGCGAGTCCGTTACCTACTGGATGGCGTTGGCCTGCGTGGTGGCCTCCATCAGCCTGGTCTATCTGTTTCTGCGCAGCAAGCAGGGCCTGGCACTGCTGGCCATCCGCGACAACGAGGTGGCGGCACGCTCCCAGGGCATTGCCGTGGGGCGCATGAAGCTGGCGGTGTATGCCGTCGCGGCCTTCGGTGCCGGTTTGGCCGGTGCCCTCTACTTTGTGGGCAACCTGCGCATCAGCCCGGATGCGGCCTTCAGCGTCAACTGGTCGGCCTTTGCCATCTTCATGGTCGTCATCGGTGGCATCGGACGCATTGAAGGCCCGCTGGTCGGCGCCCTGGTGTTCTGGGCCATGAACAAGTTTTTCAGCGAGTACGGCACCTGGTACCTGATTGGTCTGGGGCTACTTGCCATCGTCATGACGGTCTATTTCAAGCAAGGCCTGTGGGGCTTTGTGCAGCAGCGCTGGGGTTGGACTTTGTTCCCCACGGCTCGCAGGTTGCAGCTGAAGTGACCCCGTCATTTTTTGCATTACAGGAGCAGGTCTTTGATTAACAAAATAGCGCCCTCGATTGAACAGGCCCTGGCCGGCGTGCAGGACGGAGCCACCGTGTTGATTGGCGGCTTCGGCACCGCAGGCATTCCCAATGAACTCATTGCCGGTCTGATCGAGCAGGGTGCGCGCGAGCTCACCGTGGTCAACAACAACGCCGGTAATGGCGACACTGGCCTGGCCGCACTGCTCAAGACCGGGTGCGTGCGCAAGATCATCTGCAGCTTCCCGCGCCAGGCCGATTCGCATGTGTTTGATGCGCTGTACCGCAGCGGCAAGATCGAACTCGAACTGGTGCCCCAGGGCAACCTGGCCGAGCGCCTGCGCGCTGCCGGTGCCGGTGTAGGGGCCTTCTTCACGCCCACTGGTTACGGCACCGAGCTGGCCCTGCAGGCCGGCGGAACGCCGAAAGAAACCCGTGTCATTGATGGCAAATCCTACGTGCTCGAATATCCCATCCATGGCGATGTGGCCCTGATCAAGGCCGAGGCGGGTGACCGTTGGGGCAACCTGGTCTACCGCAAGGCGGCGCGCAACTTTGGCCCGGTGATGGCCACGGCTGCCAAGCGCACCATTGCCACGGTGCATGAGATTGTGGAGCTCGGCAGCTTAGCCCCGGAGGCGGTGGTTACCCCGGGCATCCACGTCACCCGCATCGTCCGGATTGACCGCATCGCCACCCAAGCCGGTGGTTTCAAACAAGCTGCCTAAAGCCCTCATCCAGAAACACCAGACCATGAGCCTCTACCAAAAGCGCAGCAAAGACCAGCTGGCCCAACGCGTCGCGCAAGACATCTTCGACGGTGCCTACGTCAACCTCGGCATCGGCATGCCCACCACCGTGGCCAACCATATTCCACCCGGCATGGAGGTGGTGCTGCACAGCGAGAACGGCATCCTCGGCATGGGGGCAGCCCCTCCGGCCGGCCAGGAAGATTACGACCTGATCAACGCCGGCAAGCAGCCGGTCACTCTGTTGCCCGGCGGCGTGTACTTTCACCACGCCGACAGCTTCGCCATGATGCGCGGCGGGCACCTGGACATCTGCGTGCTGGGCGCCTTCCAGGTCTCGGCCACAGGCGACCTGGCCAACTGGAGCACCGGCGAGGCGGGCTCCATCCCCGCCGTGGGCGGTGCCATGGACCTGGCCATCGGTGCCAAGCAGACCTGGGTGATGATGGACCTGCTGAGCAAAAAGGGCGAGAGCAAGGTGGTGCAGAGCTGCAGCTATCCGCTCACCGGCATTGCCTGCGTCAAACGCATTTACTCCGATCTGGCAACGCTGGAATGCACGCCCACCGGCCTGAAGCTGATCGACAAGGTCGAAGGTCTGGAGCATGCCGAACTGGAGCGTCTGCTGGGCCTGCCCGTACAGGCCTGAGCCGCCTTTCATCCCATCACACCGATTGAACTGACATGAACCAAGCCTTTATCTGCGACGCCATTCGTACCCCCTTTGGCCGCTACGGCGGCGCGCTCTCCAGCGTGCGTGCCGACGACCTGGGTGCCATTCCCCTGCGCGCCCTGATGGCACGCAACCCGAACGTGGATTGGGCCGCCATAACCGACGTGATCTACGGCTGCGCCAACCAGGCCGGTGAAGACAACCGCAATGTGGCCCGCATGAGCAGCTTGTTGGCAGGTCTTCCCTTGGAGGTGCCCGGCTCAACAGTGAACCGCTTGTGCGGCTCCGGTCTGGACGCCATTGGTACGGCTGCGCGCGCCATCAAGGCCGGCGAGGCCACGCTGATGATTGCCGGCGGTGTGGAAAGCATGAGCCGCGCGCCCTTTGTCATGCCCAAAGCCGAGAGTGCGTTCAGCCGCAACAACGCCGTGTACGACACCACCATCGGATGGCGCTTCGTCAACAAGTTGATGAAGGCGCAGTACGGCGTGGACTCCATGCCCGAGACGGCCGAGAACGTGGCTACCGATTACAAGATTGAACGCGAGGCACAGGACCGCATGGCTCTGGGCAGCCAGCTCAACGCGCTGGCCGCCCAGCAGGCGGGGCACTTTGCGCGCGAGATTGTCGGTGTGCCGGTTGCCCAGAAGAAGGGCGATGCTCTGCTGGTGGATACGGATGAACACCCGCGCGTCACCACGCTGGAGGCACTTGCCAAACTCAAACCGATCGTGCGTCCTGACGGCACCATCACCGCCGGCAATGCCAGTGGTGTCAATGATGGCGCCTGTGCTCTGCTGCTGGCCGGCGAAGCCAGCGCTGCAAAGAATGGACTCACACCCAGAGCGCGCATTGTCGGCATGGCCACCGCCGGTGTGGCCCCGCGCGTCATGGGCATGGGCCCGGCACCGGCCACGCAAAAGGTGCTGGCCCTGACCGGCTTGACGCTTGCACAGATGGATGTGATCGAACTCAACGAAGCCTTTGCCGCCCAGGGCCTGGCCGTGCTGCGCATGCTGGGGCTGCAGGACGACGATGCCCGCGTCAACGCCTGGGGCGGTGCGATTGCGCTGGGCCATCCGCTGGGTGCCTCCGGTGCGCGCCTGGCAACCACCGCGGTGAACCGCCTGCATGCAACAGGCGGGCGCTACGCCCTGTGCACTATGTGCATAGGCGTGGGCCAGGGCATTGCGCTGGTGCTGGAGCGGGTGTGAGAACAGGCCAACCTTACCGGAACAAAAAATGAAAACACCAGGAGCCCTGCGGGTGATTCTTGACGAACACAACGCTCTGTCGGTGCTGTTGCAAACGATGAGCCTGATGGTAAGAAAAGGGCCTGGTGAGGAGCCAGGCCGCTTCTTTGACAGCCTGCGCGCCATGCTGTTTTACATCGACGAGTTTCCCGAGCGCCTGCACCACCGCAAGGAAACCGAATTGCTGTTCCCGCTGGTGGCCCAACGCGCGCCGCAGACGCTTGAAACTATTGCCAAGCTGGATATGGACCACTCCAAGGGCGAAGCCGCGGTGCGCGAACTGCAGCACCTGTTGATGGGTTGGGGGTTCATGGGGGAGTTGCGCCGCCCAGGCTTTGTGGAGGTGTTCGACCGCTACCTGCGCTTTTACCGTGAGCACATGGCACTGGAAGAAAGCGTCATCCTGCCGGCCGCGCGCCAGTCGCTCACGCCCGCTGACTGGGAAGAACTGGACGCCGCGTTCCAAAGCAACCGCGATGCCCTGACCGGCAAATATCCGGTGGAGGTGGCCTACGAGCAGCTATTCAGCCGCATTGCCCATATGGCCCCGGCACCCCACGGTATAGGGTCTTGAGAGCTTTGCTTTGTCGTTCTTCTTAACGAAATTCCACAATTGATGGAGATTCAAAAATTGATCCGGAAACAGTCACCATCAGTCTCAATGTCTGCAAATGAGATGGCCCGCTTAGGTTTCAATGACTGCAACGGCAGTGACAAGCATTTCTTGCTGGATTTTCTGACTGACTCCTACCGCGGCATACCTGACTGACGACGATACCGTGTGAACAGCCGGTAAGGGTCTCAAGCAGTCATGCAACTTGCAGAACTGACAGACTGCACCTGGCCCACTCCCGTTATTGGCGGTAGTTCTGGGAATACCCGCAATCTGCCATTTGCGATCACACGAATGGAAACCGTAAAGGTCGGTTTCTGGCGCGACTGTTGCCGGTCAAAACAAAAATCGTCTGACCGTTCCCAGTCAGACGGGGCGAGACAGTCATCACCAAAACTGACCATCACCCACCTACACAGCCAATGGGTCGATGTCGAAAACCAGAAACGCGCACCTGACCGAGGCATTCAAACCCCTCAGTACGGCTTGTGCGGCAGGCGCTTGCCGGACAGCATCACGTTCACGCGGTCGCCTTTGGAGTCGCGCTCGCGCTCTTGATGCCGTCGCCAAACTCTTCGTGGGTCAGTTCCTTGATGGTGGTGCCGTAGACGCTGACGATTTCGTAGCAGCGGTAGATCAGCGGGTCGGTGGAAGCGCCGGAGTAACGGCTGTCTGTGCCTGAAGCAGCAACTGCTGCTCGCTATCTATTTGATAGCTGCTTGCGCATATTCCACGAGGGCTAGAGGCCTATTTTTCTCGGAATTGCCAATGGGTTGAAACTGCGGCGTGCGTTATCTGCGATGACGCCGGCCACAAACCCGAACAACGAGGGTGGAAGATCGTGGCCCATTCCCTCGACGATCAGTAGTTGGGCTCCTTGAATATGGGCCGTCGTGTCCTTTCCAGCTTCCGCAGGAACGAGTGGGTCGTCTGACCCATGCAACACAAGCGTCGGAGTCGTTATGTTGGCCAGTCTTTCTCTTAAGTCACCGGTTGCTGCGATGGCGGCGAGTTGCCGCCAAAACCCGTTGGGGTTGTATGCGCGTATGACTTCAGCCAAGGCTTGGTCACGTTGAGCGGATTCGTCGAACGGATAGCCTCGCCCGGCAATCGTTTGAGAAAAGGCAACGCAATGTGCGAGATAGCCCTGTTCGTCTTTCAAAGGATGTGGCGCGGGCGATGTCATCGCCGCCATCACTGCAGGGCTGGCTCCCGGCAGATCACGATTGCCAGTGCTCGACATGATGGAAACCAGAGAGAGAACGCGTTCACCATGCTCGCTGGCCATCAGTTGGGCGATCATTCCGCCCATTGATCTCCCAACCACGTGCGCGCGTGTGATCCTCAACGAGTCGAGAAGTCCCACTGCGTCGTTCGCCATATCGAACAGCGTATATTGGACATTGGGCGTTTCGCCGCGAGAGACTGCGTCGGCAATTGCAGCGAGATCTGGCATGGATGCGCTATCGAAGTGCGTTGAAAGGCCAGCGTCGCGATTGTCAAAGCGAATCACGCGGTAGCCTTGTTCTGCCAACATCTGGCAAAACGTTTCGCTCCAGCGAATCATCTGCGTACCCAGACCGGAAATCAGCAGAACAGCTTGCGCCTCGTTATTGCCAAAAGAATCGTATTCAATTTCAATTCCGTTCGCTTTAGTCTTGGGCATGGCGTGTGGTCCTTCAATGTTCTTGGGTCGTGCGCTTTTGGGGAGCGCTTCGATTCATGAGAGTGCCAAGGTTGGCGTGTGTGCAAGCGTTTCCAGTGCTGCGGAAACCGTCGCTACCACTGCAGGGGCGATTGATTCAACGGCTTCGGTGCAAATGCTATCGGCGGTCTCGCGTGCGGCGTTCACCAGCGCACGCCCGGCTGGACGCAACACAACTTGACGATTTCCATTTGCACCCTCGCGCACCACAAGGCCAATCTTTTCGAGCACGATCAACTGACGCAGCACAGCCGATTGAGGCAGACCAAGCGGACGCACGAGTTCCGGAATGCTGACCCGACCACCGTCCGCTTGCGCGAGCAAATTCAGCAGCGCGAAGTCGTTGAAATGGATGCCATGGTATGTGCCCAACTCGTTGTCAAGCTTGAGTTGCAGGCTGGCATGGGCACGATGTAGCGCCAAACAGAAGTCGAGATTCGTGTTCATCATGGTTTGCCTCTCGGTTTGTCGTAGCTGAATTCGCCAAGGCAAGGGACTTCCTGGCGCCAGAGGCCAACCAGCATTTCCAATTCCTGTGCGGCATTGAACGTTGGGTCTTCGCAGGGTTTGACCATGTCAAGCACCTCGAAGAGAAAGTTGGTTTCGCCATGCTCGACCCAATCCTGCGCAAGCCTCGCATTGCGATGCAGTCCATGCTGCAGTTCAAAACGATGTCGGTTGAGTGTTCCCTGAGCGTTCGTACTGCCTGCCACCAACGCCCGGCCCGTGATCTGGTTACGGATCGCATAGACACCGGCTCGGGTTTTCGTCTCCAGATACTGCCGTTTCAGCGCTTGTTTGTTTGTCATCATCAATCCTTTTGTTCCAAATGAGTCACGGCGTAAGCGATGGCAGCTCTGTCATCGGTAGCGGGTAAGCCAGGTACCTGACGTAATCGCGAACGTCTGCCGGCCAGGCTTCGGTCTGTTGGAAGAACTTTGCCGCGTCGTTCGCGAACAGCGCACGCGAGACCTCTTCAAAGCCAGCCATATCACCCGCCATGGCTGACATGAAGTGGTAAGCACATTCATTCGCCCGGCGTTGCCTGTCCCGGTCCGCATTGGTCCGGCGTGCCTCATCAACCAGCTTCCGCAAAGTCACAGATGCACCGCCTGGCTGTGTAGCTAACCAATCCCAGTGGCGCGGCAGTAGCGTGACTTCTCGCGCGACAACCCCAAGCTTTGGCCGGCCACGGCCACGTGGCTCACCAGACTCCCCGGAATCAATCCGTGCCGATTCGTGTCCATGAAGCAGGTACCCCTCTGGAGGTAGACGTGCCAACATCTCGGCATCGCTGCCTCGAATGTCGAGATCAACAACTTGGCCTGTCTGGTCGCAGAAGGTCAGCAGCGGAGTGAGTGCGCCGGACGCCAGAGCATGTTTTACAGTCAATGCATTGACGGGCAAACTGCCAGAGGCGATGCGCCTGTGGCCGTTGAAGCTGGTATAGGAAGGAGTAGCGGTATCAATCACGGTGAGATCGGGCCTGAATTGGATGGCCCAATAATACCCGGGTAAAATTGATTTGTCAATAATACCCGGGTAAAAATAAGCCACCGTGCTCCGTGACTGGCACGTCGGTACCGCCAACCGCTGCGCAACCGAAGTTGAGCCCCCCCTTCAGTACTGCTTGTACGGCAAGAACTTGCCCGACAGCACCACGTTCACGCGGTCGCCTTTGGAATCGGGCTGGCACCAGCGGTAGATCAGCGGGTCGGTGGACGCTGCGCACCATGAAGCGGTGCAGCGCCTGTCAATTCCAACGTGCTGCTGGATAGAAAGTTGGTTAAAGTAGCTAGATGGCACCAACCATTGTTCGCGACGGCCAGTTTCGTCTCTTTTTCTTTTCTCGTGAAGAAACGCGCATTCATGTGCATGTTGCGCACACTGATGGCGAAGCTAAGTTCTGGCTTACCCCGCAAGTGGTTTTAGCCAACCACACGGGCCTCTCTGCTGCGCAAATCCGTCAAGCGCAAGCAGTTGTGAACGCGCATTTAAAGGAGATTCAGGATGCCTGGAACCACCACTTCGGCGGTTGAAGTTACCCACATCTCGAAACATGGGTTTTGGCTGCTGCTTGCAGACGAAGAATTACTCGTGCCTTTCGACCAATTTCCCTGGTTTCGAAAGAGCACGATTGAGCAAATATCAGATGTTCAATGGCCTGCCCCTGACCATTTGTATTGGCCAGAGTTGGATGTCGATTTGTCGGTGCAGTCCATACGCAATCCTGCAGCTTTCCCGTTGGTGTCGGGCGCTGCCCGCTAGTATTGTTCGTCGCGGACGCACAGCGTCAGGTTGTCGCGTTGTGGCGCAGGCGGCGCACCCCTGACCAGAGGATTTAAACCTCTCAGTACTGCTTGTACGGCAAGAACTTGCCCGACAGCACCACGTTCACACGGTCGCCTTTGGGATCGGGCTGGCGCACGATGTCCATGCTGAAGTCAATGGCGCTCATGATGCCGTCACCAAATTCTTCGTGGATCAGTTCCTTGATGGTGGTGCCGTACACGCTGACGATCTCGTACCAGCGGTAGATTAGCGGGTCGGTGGGCACCGGTGTGGGCAGCGAGCCTTTGTAGGGCACCACTTGCAGCCACTTCTGTTCTTCGGTGGTGAGCCCGAAGATTTTGCCGACGATCTTGGCCTGCTTGTCGTCCAGCGTCATCTGGCCCAGGCAGGCAGCGGTCACCCATTCTTTGGACAGGCCGACCTTCTTGGCCACGTCGGCCCACTGGATGCCCTTGGCAACTTTGGCGGTGATGATTTTCTCGGTAACTTCCATGCGGTTCATAAAGACTCCTGTGTCGGTTGAGGTAAGTGAATAAGACGAATAGATCAATGGGCTTTGGCGCGCGTCACCAAAAAATCGACGATGTGGTTGCGCAGGTCGTAGTAGCCGTCCAGGTGGTGCAGGGTCGCCCGTTTGCGCTCGCGTGGCAGCGGGTTGACCACCACTTCGGCAATTCCACCGGGTTTGTAGCCGGTGTCGTTCTCGGCACCATTGCTCATGAGCAAAATGCGGTCGGCCAGCAGAATCGCTTCGTCCACGTCGTGGGTGATCATGAAGACGGTTTGCCGGGTTTCGCGCACGATGCCCATCAGTTCGTCCTGGATGGTGCCGCGCGTCAGTGCATCCAGCGCGCCAAAGGGTTCGTCCAGCAGCAGCATCTTGGGCTGGATGGCAAAGGCGCGCGCAATGCCCCCGCGCTGCTTCATGCCGCCGGAAAGCTGGCTGGGCTTTTTGTCGATGGCCGCGCTCAGGCCCACCATGGCGACAAACTTTTCTACATGCACATTGACCTTGGCACGAGGCCACTCGGGCCAGCGTGACACCACGGCAAACGCAATGTTCTGGCGCACGGTCAGCCAGGGCATGAGCGCGTGGCTCTGGAACACCACGCCGCGTTCCAAACTGGGGCCGGAGACTTCGCGGTTGTCCATGAACACATAGCCGTCGGACGCGGTGTCCAGACCGGCCAGCACGTTCAGGATAGTGGTCTTGCCGCAGCCAGAGTGGCCGATGATGCAGACAAACTCGCCGCGGTTCAGTGCGAACGACACATCCGCGAACACGGGCTTGCCAGGAACATAGGTCTTGCCCAGGTTTTCTATTTTGAGAAAGCCTTCCATTACCGATTACTCCACATAGGTCACCGCCTTTTGCAGTTGTGCAAAAGCCATATCGAGCAGCATGCCCACCACACCGATCAACACGATGGCAAAGATCACATTGGTCAGCGACAGGTTGTTCCACTCGTTCCACACAAAGTAGCCAATGCCGGTGCCGCCCACCAGCATCTCGGCCGCCACAATCACCAGCCAGGCAATGCCCATGCTGATGCGCATGCCGGTCAGGATGGTGGGTGCCGCCGCGGGCAGGATCACCAGGAAGGCCTTGCGCAGCGGATTCACTTCCAGTGTGCTGGCCACGTTAAGCCACTCGCGCTTGACCGAGGCCACGCCGAAAGCCGTGTTGACCAGCATCGGCCAGATGGAGCAGATGAAGATGACAAAGATGCCGCTAATGGACGAGTCCTTGATGGTGTACAGCGCCAGCGGCATCCACGCCAGCGGACTGATGGGTTTGAGCACCTGGATAAAGGGGTCCAACGCTTTGCGCATCAGCGGCGACATGCCAATCACAAAGCCCAGCGGAATGGCCACCAGCATAGCCAGCCCAAAGCCCAGGCCCACACGCCCCAGGGAATGGGCCAGTTGGATGGCAATGCCTTTGTCGTTGGGGCCGTTGTCATAGAACGGGTTGGACAGGTGCCCCCACACCGTGGTGCCCATTTGCCCCAGTGTGGGGAACCCGGCGGCCTTGGCGTTGCCGGGGTCTTTGCCCATCATCTTGGCGTACTCGATCTGCTCGGGTGTCATGCCCGCCGAGCTGGTGGCCGCCGCCGTGGATCCGGTGGCCGCGTACCAGATTCCCAGTACCAGCAGCAGAATCAGCACCGAGAGCAACCCGGCCCGAAAGTTGAGGGAACGCCAGACCGTCATCTAGGCCGCCTTGCTGATGGCAAAACTCTTGGCGTAGGCGGCGGCCTTGTCGGCGTCGAACTCCTTGCCCATGATCTTGAACTTGGGGTAAGCGCCATCGGGCACCTTTTGGTCCAGCGCCTTCATGTGCTTTTTGGCGTCGGTCAACAGGAACACTTTTTCAGCGATCTGCTTGTAGTTGACGTCGCCCTTGACATAGCCCCAGCGCTGCATCTGCGTGAGCATCCACACCGCCATGCTCTGCCAGGGCATGGGGTCGAAGTCGGCACGGTCAGGCACATTTTTGATGTTGCCCAGGCCGTCAGCAAACTTGCCGGTGAGCACCTGGTTGAGCACGGCTTCGGGCTGGTTGAGGTACTGCGCTGGTGCGATCACCTTGGCTATGAGTTCGCGGTTCTTGGGGTCGCGTGCCATGGCGGCAGAGGTCAACACAGCACGGTACAGCGCGGCAAAGGTGTTGGGGTTTTTCTGGATGAACTCGGTGCTGGTGCCAAAGGCGCAGCAGGGGTGGCCATTCCACAGGTCTTTGGTAAGCACGTGGATAAAACCGGCCTCTTCGTAGACCGCGCGCTGGTTGAAAGGATCGGGGCCGAGGAAGCCGTCGATGTTGCCGGCCTTCAGGTTGGCCACCATCTCGGCGGGTGGTACTACGCGCAGTTGCACGTCGGTGTCGGGGTTCAGGCCCGCTTCGGCCAGGTAGTAGCGCAGCAGGAAGTTGTGCATGCTGAACTCAAACGGAATGGCAAACTTGAAACCCTTCCAGTTCTTGGGGTCGCGGTTGTTCTTGTGCTTGAGGGCCATGGTGATGGCCTGGCCGTTGATGTTCTGGATGGTGGCCACATTCATGGGGGTGGCATTGGAGCCCAGACCCATGGAGATCGCCAACGGCATGGGCGACAAGAAATGCGTGGCGTCGTATTCCTTGTTGATCATCTTGTCGCGGATCAGCGCCCAGCCTGCGGTCTTGGTCACTTCTACATTCAGGCCCTGCTTTTGGTAGAAGCCCAGTGGGTGGGCCATGATGAGCGGAGTGGCGCAGGTGATGGGAATGAAGCCGATCTTGAGATTGGTCTTCTCCAGCGCACCCTGTTTTTCCTGCGCCATGGCCTGCATGCTGGCCATGGGCAGCACGCTGGCGATGGCCGCCATGGCCGTGCTTTTGCCCACGGCCTTCAGAAAACGGCGGCGCACGGCGTCTTGCGGAAACAGCGCCTTCACCAGGGTAGCTTCAATGAATTCGTTGCTGTAGGCCTCAAATTCGGCCGTCTCGCTGCGACGACGCAGCTCGATGGCGGCGCTGTCGGCAGCCACCTCGGCATGGTGGTCGGCGACGGAATGTTCGCGCCCGCAACTGCACTTGAGCATCAGTGGACGGTCGGCATCATAGGGAGAGAAGAATTCGGACATGGCACACCTCGTCGAGTTGATGCCGAAGTCATTGCAAGGTGCGGGCCAGTTTGGCGCCGGGAATGGCCCCACACCCCAAGTCGCACCGTGTGGCACGACGCCCTGTAGGGCTGGCCCTACAAAAGCGGAGGCAATTCCGTCGCAGGCGTAGCGCGGGTGTGTCGCTCGGCGAACAGCGCGAGCTCCACATCGTTCTTGGCACCGGTTTTTTCCAGAATTCGTGCCCGGTAAGTGCTCACGGTATTGGGCGCGAGTTTGAGCTGTGCACCAATTTCGCTCACGGTGTGCCCGGCTGTGAGCAGGCGAAACACCTGATGTTCCCGGTGCGACAGCGCCTCCACCCCGCCAGCGCCTCCAGCCCCGCTACCCGGACGGGCCGCCGCCGCCGCCATGGCCGCAGCCAGTGCCTCCGCCGTGGCCGGGGTCACGTACATGCCGCCGCCTGCTACTTTGCGCACGGCCGCCACCATATCGTCCGGGTCTGCACTCTTGTTGAGGTAGCCGCCCGCACCCAACTTGATGCAGCGCACCGCGTACTGCTTTTCCGGGTAGGTGCTGAGCATCAGCACCGGCAGCGCCGGGTACTCGCGGCGCAGAATCTGGAGCACTTCCAGACCGTCACTGCCAGGCATGGCGATATCCAGCAACACCAGGTCCAGCCCGGCTGGACCACCCAGCATGCGGACCTGATCCAGAACCTGCGGGCCAGTTTGCGCCTCAGCCAGCACAGCCACCTCGGGCGCGTCCGCGAATACCTGCTTGAGGCCTTCGCGCACGATACGGTGGTCGTCACCAATCAAAATACGGATCATGCTATGCATTCAATAGCAGCAACCGCAGGCAGAACGTGGACCCGTGGCCTATTTCACTTGAAATATCCAGCTGACCACCAAAATGCCGGGCCCGTTCGCGCATGCCCATCACGCCATAGGCCGTCGGCGCTTCAAACGCCTGGGCCGCCGCACCGCAACCGTTGTCCTGCACGGCAATCGTCAGCACCGCATCGTCTACCTGTATGCGCAGGTCGAGTGCACTGGCGCGTGCGTGGCGGCCCACGTTGCTGAGCATTTCCTGAAAGATGCGAAACACCGCCATGGCCTGCGGCTCGGGCAACTCGATACCCTCGACACCCCGCATGGCCCAGTCCAGCTTCAATTCGGCGGACTGCGCAAACTCATGCGCCTGCCACTCCAGCGCCGCCCACAGACCCTGGTGGTCCAGAATGCTGGGCCGCAGGTCGGTGATGATGCGCCCCACGTTGTCCACCGCCGATTCGATCAGGCGGCTCATGTTCTGGCACTTGCAGCGCAACCGGGTGCGCATGGCTTGTGCCTCCAGCGGTGCGCGCTGCTGCTGCTCGCCCAGACGCTTGTCCATCCAGTTCACGTCCATCTTGAGCGCCACCAGCAAGCTGCCCAGCTCATCATGCACCTCGCGGGCTATGCGGGTGCGTTCGTCTTCCCGCACTTTTTCGGAGTAGGCCGCCAGCTCACGCAACTGACCCAATGCCACCGACAACTCTTGCGTTCGCTCGCCCACACGCAACTCCAGTTCATCGTTGGCGCGCGCCAGGTCGGCATTGGCGCGCTGCAAAGCCTGCGCTGCCTGTTTGCGGTCGGTTATATCGACAAAGGTCACCACTGCGCCGCGCACGTCGGAGCCGTCCACCAGCGGATAGCTGGTGTACTCGACGGCAAACGCGGTGTGATCCTGCCGCCAGAACACCTCGGTTTCAATACGGCAGGGCAACGCCTGGCGAAAGGCCTTGAAAATAGGGCACTCGGTCACCGGGTAGGGCGACCCATCGGCATGCGAGTGGTGCGTCAGGTCGTGCATGTTGCAGCCCAACACCGCGTGGGGCTCGCGGCCCAGCATGCGCGCGCCGGCCCGGTTGATAAAGACGCACAGTCCGTCCATATCGATGCCAAAAATGCCTTCTCCGGTGGACTCCAGCAACAGCCCCAGCTGGTGTTGCCACAAGGGATCGACCCCTTTGTCAGAAGTTGACGGAATTTGGAGCGTATCGGTGAGCATGCCGGTGCTGAAAGCAATGGCTGTGCCAGTTTGGTGCAGGTGGCGGCACCTGCAACGGCACCGACGACAGATTACGCGGCGGACGTATCCACCAGGATGGACAGAGGAAGCTGCTCAATTTCTGACAGCAGTTGTGCAAGTGCCCTGCCCGCCGCATCCAGCACCGCACGACCTTTTTCGGCCGTGGCCGCCGAGGCATTGCCCACGGCACCGGCCGGGTTGTAGTCCTGCATTTGCCAGCCCAGCTTGGCACTCTTGCCATTGCCCAGAATGGCGAACTGCTTCGCGCGGTCTTCCGAGGTGGATAAAAAGTTGTGTGCCTGGGTCATGTCCACCTGGTGCGGCGCCAGCGCCAGCATCATGGAGGTTTCAATCTCGCCTGCATGGATGCCAAAGCGGTGCTCGTGCGCGCTGAACAGGGCGTTCACATCCTCGCCCTGCGGCCCCACCAGCGGCAAACCAAACCAGTTGACGCTGTAGACCAGCATGCCCAGACGGGCACGCAAGTCGCGCGCCACGATGTCCATCACGCCCACCTGCCCGCCATGCGAATTGAGCAGCACCAGTTTTTTCACGCCACTGGCAGCCACGCTCTCACCCAGCTCGGTCCACAGGCGGATCACGGTCTCGGCCTTGAGGGTCAAAGTGCCGGCAAACTGCGCGTGCTCCGGGCTCAGGCCCACCGATTGGGTTGGCAAGAACAGCGCCGGCACATCCGCCCCCAGATGCGGCAGGGCCGCGGCAATCACGCCGTTGACCAAGGTGGTGTCCACATTGAGCGGCAGGTGCGGGCCGTGCTGTTCAATGGCCGCCACGGGCAAAACCGCAACACAGCGACTGCGGTCCAGCCGCGCAAAGTCGGGGCTTTTCAGATCGGCCCAAAAACGGGGAACAGCAGCAGGTGTGGGCACAGAGTTCATGGGTGTATTTTGAGGGCAGTTGAATGGACGCTCTGATGCACATGGCGGCTTTGCCGCTGCGAGCGCGGGTTAGCGGCGCGCTCCCGCGTCTCGCTACGGACCGCACTGAGCGCGTCGGCCAGACATTGCGGTTTGCCGCGGGCACCGCTGGCCTGGTAGTCGGCCAACACCGCCGCGCGCACCGCGCCTTCTGGCAGGCCGCGCGCTTGCGTGAGGTGTTCAAACAGCAGGTCCACCAGTTTTTCATAGGCAAACTCATGGGTCTTGCCGGTGCTGCGCCACAGCCAGTCGCTAAAGGCCAGAAAGTTATAGAAGGCCGACGCGCCCAGTAACAACCGCAGCGCCTGAGAAAACCGCCCGGCGTTGGCAACCATTTCCCAATAGCGTGCAAAGCGGTTGATGCGTTGCAGGGTGACGAAATCGATGGTCGAATTTTGCAGAATTGTGTACGGCGTTTGCGGGTCGTAGACCATCGCAAAGTCGGTGGTGTGCCGGGTAATCGGCGTGCCGCGCAGCCGCTTCAAAATGCCAAACTGAATCTCGTGCGGTGCCAGGGCGTGCAGGCGGTCAAAGCCCTCTGCAAAACTCTCCAGCGTTTCACCGGGCAGTCCAAAGATCAGGTCGGCATGCACATGGGCCTGGCTCTGGGTTACCAGCCAGCGCAGGTTGTCGGCCGTTTTCTGGTTGTCCTGCTTGCGCGAAATGCGCTGCTGCACCTCGGGATTGAAGCTTTGAATGCCCACTTCAAACTGCAGCGAGCCCGCTGGAAACTGCGCAATCAACTCCTTCAGCCGGTCATGCAGGCTGTCTGGCACCACTTCAAAGTGCACAAATAAATCGGGGGAAGCCTGCAAGCTACCGTCTGGCTGCTTCATGCGTTCCAGAAAAAACTGCAAAATCCGCACCGAAAAATCCACCTTCAAATTGAAGGTGCGGTCCACAAACTTGAAGTTGCGCGCCCCGCGGGCATAGAGCGCATCCATCTCGGCCATGAAGGCATCCAGATCAAACGCCCAGGCGGTTTTGTCGAGCGAACTCAGGCAAAACTCGCACTTGAACGGGCAGCCGCGCGAGGCCTCCACGTACAAGAGGCGTTTGGCCAGATCCTCTGCGGTGTACTCGCCATAGGGCATGGTCAACTCGCTGAGCGCGGGCTGCTCACCCACGATCACCTTCATCAGCGGCTGGGGGCCGTCCAGCAAGGCCCGGCACAGCTTGGGGAAACTCACATCGCCCCAGCCGGTGACCACGTGGTCGGCCAAGCGGCAAATTTCCTGCTCGCCGGTCTCGAAGCTGACTTCCGGTCCGCCCAGCACCACTTTGATATCGGGCCGCAGGGTTTTGAGCAGGCGCACCACCTGGGTGGTTTCCACCACGTTCCAGATGTAGATGCCCAGTCCAATGACGGCGGGGTTCAGCGCCAGCAGCTCTTCAACGATCTGCGTGGGGCGCTGCTGGATCACAAATTCACGCAGCGTGGTCTGCGCGCGCAGGCCGGGGCCGCCGTGCCGGTCCATATTGGCCAACAGGTAGCGCAGGCCCAGCGAGGCATGGATGTATTTGGCATTGAGGGTGGCCAGCACGACGCGGTTCATGCCCGTATTATCAAACTCCGATGTCCACAACCGTTTTCAGCTTCCATGCGCCCTAGAAATTCCACCGGCGACTCCTTCTTTGCCTGGGAGGGCGATGTGCTGGTGGTCAACATTCTGGGCAAGCCGTCCGCCAGCAAGGACGCCATTGGCAAACCCAAAGGCACGCAACTGAAGGTCAGCGTCACTGCGGCGCCCCGAGGTGGCAAGGCGACCGACCACATGGTGCGGTTTCTGGCGCCGCTGTTCGGCGTGGCGGCTGCGGACATTGAAGTGGTGTTTGGCCAGGAAAACGTCAACAAGCAGCTGCGTATCAAGGCGCCTGCCAAGTTGCCTGACGTATTCACACAGACGCACACCCTTTGAGATTTATCAACTTGCCAGAATCCTTCTGATACCTATACTGAAACTACAAGAGCCACGGTTTGGGTGGGTAGCGTGGGCGTTGCTGTCCGGCACCGCTGCCTGGTTCGGGTTTTCGCAATACTGTTCTTTCAAGGAGGTTTCCATGAAACGTGCTTTGTTGATTGCTGCGTCTGTTGCGCTGGTGGCACCTCAGGTGTTTGCCCAGGCCAAGAGCTTTGAGGGTTTCAGCCTGGGTGCCAATGCCGAGATGGCCCGTTCGACCACAGAGAGGGCCGGCGTATCGGACAGCGGCGATGGGTCCGGCTTGGGACTGCAGGGGCAATATGCGTTTGCACTGGGTCCCCAGTTTGTGATGGGCCTTGGGCTGACCGCGAGTACCGGCAGCCGAAACGCAGGGAGGCTGGGTGCCACCGAGTTCAGCACCAAGGATGGGGCATCGTTCGACCTCCTGCCGGGCTTCGCTATTTCCGAGTCCCTGTTGCTATACGGAAAAGTGTCGGCGCTGTCTGCCACCAATGTGGCAAAAACCGGTGGCGTAGAAACCACGACGAGCATTGATGGCGTGGGATATGGTTTGGGGCTGCGTGGCATGCTGGACAAAAACCTGTTTTTCCAAGTGGGCTATGACGAGAATCAGTTCAATGAAAAGACGATCGGTGGGGTGGCAGTCAAGCCCAAGGCTTCCATTTTCTCGCTCGGAGTGGGCTACAAGTTCTGACGCGTAGGAAGATGCACCCAGAGCCCACTTCGGTGGGCTTTTTTGTGCCAATGCCACAATGGCGCCATGCCTGGTCCCGCAAGCCCCCTGCGGCTGGAACTTTTAACCCTCCACCCCGCTCCCACCGTGACATGACTCTATTGCCCGCCTTTCTCCCACCCCCCCCATCGCGCCGCCTCACATGGCGCCACCGGCTGCAAGGCGCTATTGTTTTTATAGCTGCTTGCACAATATGGACGGGGGCAAACGCCCAATTCACCTTAAAAAACCAGCCCCAAGCCACTGAAGCGGGTGCCGTGGTGCAGACCGAACAGGTCCGCGCGGAACTGGTGGCGCTCGCACCGGATGGCGTCCACGCAGGTGATGCCGTGTGGGTGGGGCTAAAGCTCAGCCACCAGCCGCATTGGCACACCTACTGGAAGAACCCGGGCGACTCCGGCCTGCCCACCACGCTGCAGTGGACCTTGCCCACCGGCGTCGCGGCGGGCGACATCGCCTGGCCCACCCCCAAACGCATTGCCATCGGAACGCTGGCGAACTACGGGTTTGAGGACACGGTGCTGCTGCCGGTGCCATTGACCATTGGCAAAGACTTTTTGTCATCTGCCTCTGCGCTTTCTGGCAGCCTGGAAATTCGGCTGTCTGCCGCTTGGCTGGTGTGCCGCCAAGAGTGCATTCCCCAGGAAGGCAATTTTGTGCTGCGGGTACCCGTGCAAGGCTCTACCGCGCTGCATGCCGCGGACTTTGCGGCAACCCGTGCAGCAGCCAGCCCGCAGCCGTTTTCTGGCTCGGCGCAGGCCAAGGTCACAGGCGATGCCCTGACCCTCTCCGTCACCGGCCTGCCTGCGGCGTGGCAGGGCAAGGCGCTCAATGGTTTTCCCGAAACACCCAATCTACTCGAAGCGCCCACAGCGCCCCAGTCCAGCGATACGGTCAGTGCCAGTGGCGCAGCCCCGCAGGCGGGCACCCAGTCCTGGAACAACGGCACCTGGACGGCCTATCTGCCGCTCTCGGCCCAGCGCGAGGGCTCCGCAACGGCGCTGCCGATGGTGCTCACACTGGATGGGCAAAGCCTGCAAACGGTGGCCCAGGTCAACGGCGTCTGGCCACCCGTTGCAACTACAGCCGGGGTGTCACCCGCGCTGCAGGCAGCCCTGGCCAACAACGCCAAACCCCCTGCAATCCAGGACGGAGGATGGGGTACCTGGCTGTGGGCCATGGCCGCCGCTGTGGTGGGCGGCCTCATTTTGAATCTCATGCCCTGCGTGCTCCCGGTGCTGGCCATCAAGGTGCTGGGGTTTGCCCGGCACGGAGAGCACAGCCGGGCGTCCCAGAGAGCCCAGGGCCTGGCCTACACGCTGGGCGTGGTGCTGTCGTTTGTGGGCCTGGGCGCATTGATGCTGGCGCTGCGCGCTACGGGTGAACAGCTAGGGTGGGGCTTTCAGCTGCAGTCTCCGGCCGTCGTGGCAGTGCTTGCCGCGCTGTTCACGCTACTGGGGCTGAATCTGGCGGGGTTGTTTGATGTGGGCAGCCTGCTGCCCCACCGGCTCGCGTCGATGCAGGCACGCCACCCGGTGGTGGACGCGTTTTTGTCCGGCGTACTGGCCGTGGCCATTGCCTCACCCTGCACCGCGCCCTTCATGGGCGCGTCACTGGGCTATGCCATCAGCCTGCCGGGTGCGCAGGCCCTGGGTATTTTTGCTGCGCTGGGCCTGGGCCTGGCCTTGCCCTTTTTAGCGGCGAGCTGGGTTCCAGCCGTAGGCCAGTGGCTACCCAGGCCCGGCGCCTGGATGGACACCTTTCGGCGTTTCATGGCTTTTCCCATGCTGGCCACGGTCGTATGGCTGGTGTGGGTACTGGGGCATTTGAGCGGCGTGGACGGCGCAGGCGCCTTGCTGGCGCTGCTGCTGGGTCTGGCGCTGCTGGTCTGGTCGTTGGGTCTGGAGGGACGCAGCCGCTGGGTATTTGCTATCACTTCTATAGCGGTCTGCGCAGTATTGACGGGGGCTATAGGCCCAAACATTCTTAAAATGGACGACAGCACACCCGCCACGACAAGTTCCGCAGACGCTGCCAACCCCGCTGATGGTGCCGCCGTTTGGCAAGCCTGGACGCCGGGGCGGGTCGACGCCGAACTGGCCGCCGGCCACCCGGTGTTTGTGGATTTCACCGCCGCCTGGTGCATTACGTGCCAGTACAACAAGAAGACCACGCTGGGCAACCCCGAGGTTCTGGCCGACCTGCGCGCCCGCCAAGTTACCCTGCTGCGCGCCGACTGGACCCGGCGCGACCCCGCCATCACCCAGGCGTTGGAGCAACTCGGGCGCAGTGGCGTACCGGTTTATGTTCTGTACCAGGCCGGGCGCACGCCGGTGGTGTTTTCCGAAATTTTGAATGCACAGGACCTGCGCACCGCAGTCGCCCAACTATGAACCCGACCAACGACAGGACCCAGCAGCAAGCCATGGCGACCATCCTGGACCACATGCGCACCGTGGCGGTGGTGGGCCTCTCGCCCAAGGCGCACCGTGATAGCCACGAGGTGTCGCGCTACATGCAGGCCAAAGGCTGGCGCATCATCCCCATCAACCCCAACGCGGCCGAGATACTGGGCGAAAAGTGCTATCCCACGCTGGCCGACGCTGCGCGCCAGCACCCCATTGAGCTGGTCAACGTGTTTCGTAACAGCGACGATGTGCCACCCGTGGTGGCCGACGCCATTGCCATTGGCGCCAAAGCCATCTGGCTGCAGATGGGCATCGCCCACGAGGCGGCCGCAGCCCAGGCCCGCGCGGCAGGGCTGCTGGTGGTACAGAACAAATGCCTGATGGTGGAACATGCCCGCCACGGCACGGCCTCCTGAGCCACCGCCAGCCGGGCTCCTGCGTTGCAGGCTATTCTTGACCAGAGTCAAGCTGACTCCCCACGCGAACTGCGACAATTGAATCCATGAACGACCAGCACAACGCCCCCGGCAGCCCCGCCACCCAGGACCCCACTTTTTCCAACCTGCACAACGCAACCTTCTTGCGGGCCTGCCTGCGCCAAGCCACAGACCACACCCCCGTGTGGCTGATGCGCCAGGCCGGCCGTTACCTGCCGGAGTACTGCGCCACCCGGGCCAAAGCGGGCAGCTTCATGGGCCTGGCCACCAACCGCGACTACGCCACCGAAGTGACGCTGCAGCCGCTGGCACGCTACCCGCTGGACGCTGCTATTTTGTTCAGCGACATCCTCACCGTGCCCGACGCCATGGGTTTGGGTCTCAGCTTTGCACAGGGCGAAGGTCCGCGTTTTGCATCCCCCGTGCGCGACGAAGCGGCTGTCGCCAAGCTGGAAGTGCCCGACATGGAGAAGCTGCGCTACGTGTTTGACGCGGTCAGCTCCATCCGCAAGGCGCTGACGCAAGCCGATGGCAAGGGTAGCGTGCCGCTGATCGGGTTCTCTGGCAGCCCCTGGACACTGGCGTGCTACATGGTCGAAGGTGCGGGCTCGGACGACTACCGCCGGGTCAAGACCATGCTTTACAGCCGCCCCGACCTGATGCACCGCATCCTGGCCGTCAATGCTGACGCGGTGGCCGTGTACCTGAACGCCCAGATCGATGCCGGCGCACAGGCGGTCATGATTTTTGACAGCTGGGGCGGCGTGCTGGCCGATGGCGCCTTTCAGGAATTCAGCCTGGCGTACACCAAGCGCGTGCTGTCCCAACTCAAGCGCCAGGGTCCCCAGGGCGAGACCATCCCGCGCATTGTTTTCACCAAAGGCGGCGGCCTGTGGCTGCAAGAGATGGCGGCGCTGGACTGCGACGTGCTGGGCCTGGACTGGACCGTGAACCTGGCCCGTGCGCGCGCGCAGGTCGGCGGCCTGGAGAACGGCCCAGGCAAGGCGCTGCAAGGCAATATCGACCCCAACGTGCTGTTTGCAGGCGCACCTCAAATTG
Source organism: Rhodoferax sp. GT1R46 (assembly GCF_056521285.1). Lineage (NCBI taxonomy): Bacteria > Pseudomonadati > Pseudomonadota > Betaproteobacteria > Burkholderiales > Comamonadaceae > Rhodoferax > Rhodoferax sp. GT1R46. The sequence goes on along the minus strand of NZ_JBWMBC010000011.1, from coordinate 50,328 downwards.
CAGCCGAAGTGGCACGGGTGCTCGACAGTTTTGGCGCGCCCTACCAGGGCACCGGCACCGGCCCCACGCACATCTTCAACCTGGGCCACGGCATCAGCCAGTTCACCCCGCCAGACCATGTGGCTGCGCTGGTGGAAGCGGTGCACAGCCATTCCCGCAAACTGCGGGCTTGAATCCCTTACCATTTTTTTACCCGGGTTTGAAGCCGCTCCTTGCACTTATGCACAAAAAATGCAGAGCGGCTCCGGTTGCCTCCACCGTTTGGGTGGTCGGCGCTATAAAAGGGATAGCGCCTGTAAGTGCTTGATTCATAAGGAATTTAACTTTTGCTTTTTTTGTGGGCATTTCGTTGAAACCCTTGATTTACAAGGCTTTGGCGGGGGTCAGGACAAGATATCAACAAAGTTATCCACAGAAATCTTGGATACACGGCAAAATGCTTTCAAATCAAGCACTTAGCTCCGGTTTCGCAGAATTACTTCAATTAGTTGCCCCAAGTGGTCTTTAGCCTCCCCCGTTTCTTTCCGGTGATTGCGCTCCGCCCATGAGCCACTGGCTGTGTGTTCTCGTTCAAACCCCGGCCCATGCTTCGCTGGGTTCGGTGCTGAGCTACCGAAGTGAGGCGCTACTTGCGCCCGGTACCCTGGTGCGCGTGCCCCTGGGCAAACGCGAGACCCTGGGCGTGGTGTGGGATGGCGACGCCGCACAGGCCACGGGCGAACTGGACCCTGGCAAGATCAAGGCCATCGCCGGGACGCTCGACGGCATTGCCCCGTTGAGCACCGCCTGGCAACAGCTGATTGGCTTCACGGCACAGTATTACCAGCGCTCTTTGGGCGAGGTGGCGCTGGCGGCCCTGCCGCCCCAGTTGCGTGAACTCTCCCCCCAGCAAATGCAGCGCCGCCTCAAACGCGGCACAGTGGCTCAGGGCAAATCCGCAAGCGACACCGGGGCAGTCCCCAACAGCAGCCCTCTCGCCATTCCCGCACTGACGCCCGAGCAAGCCACTGTCGTCGCCCAGATCAACGATCATCCCGGCCCGTTCCTGTTGTTTGGCGCCACCGGCAGTGGCAAAACCGAGGTTTACCTCAACAGCGTGCAGACCCTGCTGGCCAGCGACCCCGAAGCCCAGGCCCTGGTCATGGTGCCAGAGATCAACCTCACACCCCAGCTGGAAGCCCGCTTCAAGGAACGCTTCACACCCCTGTATGGAGAGGACGCCGTGGTGTCACTGCACAGCGGCATGACCAACCCGCAGCGCCTCAAAAGCTGGCTGGCTGCCCACAGTGGTGCCGCGCGCATTGTTCTGGGCACCCGCATGGCGGTGTTTGCCTCCATGCCCCGGCTGCGCCTGATCGTAGTGGACGAAGAACACGACCCCAGCTACAAAAGCAGCGAAGGCGCGCGCTATTCGGCCCGCGATCTGGCGGTGTACCGGGGCAAGCTCGAAGGTGCCAAGGTTCTGCTGGGTTCGGCCACGCCATCTCTGGAAAGCTGGCACCACAGTCGCCCCGCAGCCGAGGGCGGCCGCTACTTGCGCCTGCACATGCCCAGCCGCATCGGCACCACACCGGATGCAGCCTCTGCTCAAACCGCCCAGGAGCGCACCCGCGCCGCCGCGGGCACACCCGCAGGCCTGCCCCTGGTGCGCCGGGTGGACATGAACCACCAGCACCGCAACGCCGTGTTCTCGATCCCGCTGCTGGAGGCCATCAAGGAGCGGGTTCTGCGCGGTGAGCAGTGCATGGTGTTTTTGAACCGGCGTGGCTACGCCCCGGTGCTGCACTGTGCTGACTGCGGCTGGAAGAGCGAATGCCCGCATTGCAGCGCTTTTCGCGTATTCCACAAGATCGACCGCACGCTGCGCTGCCACCATTGCGGCTTCACCGAGCGCGTGCCGCGCGCCTGCCCCACTTGCGGCAACCCCGACATTGCTCCACTGGGGCGTGGCACCGAGCGGCTCGAAGAACACCTGGCGGAGCTGCTGGCCGACGTGCGCCGCCCGAACTCCGTCAGCGCGGAATTCCCCGAAGGCGAGCCGATCCGCGTGGCCCGCATTGACGCCGATACCACCCGCCTCAAAGGCGAGTTGGAGAGCCAGCTGGCCGCCGTGCATGCGGGCGATGTGGACGTGCTGGTCGGCACGCAGATGATTGCCAAGGGCCACGACTTTCGACGCATCACGCTGGTGGCCGCCGTCAACCCCGATGGCGCCCTGTTTTCCAGCGACTTTCGCGCACCCGAACGCCTGTTCAGCCTGCTGATGCAAGCCACCGGGCGCGCTGGGCGCGATGCCGCGCTGGGCGCGGGCAGCGAAATGTGGATTCAGACCTTCCAGCCCGCACACCCGCTCTACGCCGCCCTCAAGCGCCACGACTACCCCGCTTTTGCAACAGCGCAATTGATGGAGCGCGAGCAAGCCGGTCTGCCGCCGTTCAGCGCCCAGGCCCTGGTGCGCGCAGAGGCCCGCACGCAAGAGGTGGCCCAAGCCTTTTTGAATGCCGCCAGCGCGGCGGCCAGCACGGATATGGCGCTATGGGAGGGCTGGGCGGACGTTCTGGCGCAGGTCACGCTGTACCCGGCGGTACCCATGAGCATTCAACGGGTCGCCAATATCGAGCGCGCCCAGATGTTGATTGAGAGCCCGTCGCGGGCGGCCCTGCAACGGTTTTTGAGTGGCTGGCAATCGGTGCTGCACGCCACCCGGCAGGGGCCCGAGGGCAAAGGGCTGATTCGCTGGGCCGTGGATGTGGACCCGCTGGCGATTTAGGACTGGACAATTCCCAGATACATAAAAACCGCATATGCGCCGACCATGCCAAACCCCAGGATGCGCGGCAGGCGCCCCAGAATCGCGATCGACAAAAAGTGCACTGCGGCAGCGCCCAGAATGATGAACGCCCCCATTTGAAAGTAGCCGGGAACATCAATCCGGTCAAACAAGGCAAACAAGCCGATGCACATGGGAATACAGATATGGCTGTCGCCAATTTGGGAACTGACAACGATGTCCTGCCGCCCCACGTAGCCGTAGTAGAGCGCGATAAACGCGTTGGGCAACACCATCAGCACGCCGCTCAACCAGCCCAGATTCGCCGAACTCAAGACCTTGCCATCCGCTTTGGAAATCCAGTCAACCAGGTGATCGACGCTCAGGTAGATGCAATAGGCACTGGCGGCGATCAGCACCAGGTCGATCGCAATCGACCAATGGAACGACCGGTTCTTTCTGACGTTGTTTTTGAGTATTTCAAACACATGCAGCACCTGCCAGAACAGAAACAGGCCAACCAGAACCAAGCCATCGTAAAAATCAATCACCTTGTCTTTGGCCAGTGCCCACAAGGCGCCAGTAAACAGAAAAAGGGCCACCAGGGTGAACAGCAGGTCAAGCCGGTACAAGCGATAAACGTCGGACTGTGCTTTCTTTTTGGCATTGGGCTTGCTTTTGGGGGTGATAGCCGAAGCCGAAAAAATCGCCGACAGGCCCAGAATCAGCGTCAGATTGGTGACGTTGTTGACCACGCAGTTCTCGACGACCAATCGGCCATTGCCTGGGGATTGGCTCATTACATAGGCGAAAACCAGATTCGCAAATCCAGAGCAATACGGCATGATCAAAGACCCGAGGACGGTCCCCTCGAAGCCCTTGTTTTCTATTGCCCGAAGGCGCCAGATCATCACAATGGAAGCGGCCACAAACAGCGCCAGAAGCGCTAACGGATTGGACAGATAGACCGAAAAACGCTGACTTAGACTCGCCACGGAAAAAAAACGGTGTGGATGAACATGGTCTGAGGATACGGGGGTTTTCACGCCAAAAAAGCGGCTTGGGTACACTGCGCGTCTTTGCGAAAGAAAATACCCATGACAACCCCATCCAGTCTTCCTGCCGATGCCATGGCCGAGCGAATCGTTCGCCATTTTCAGGCGGAAGGATTTTCTGGCATCTCTGAGGCGCTTATTGTTCGCTTGCGCCTCAAAAAAGGCGACCGGCAAGCGGTTGACGCTGCGTTCGACATGTCCGTAGACCGCGAAGAAATGCCCCCGTTGCATGCATATTTCGAGATTCGCCCCTATGGCCATTTTTCAGACATGCGCAGTTTTGATGAAGCAAAAGCCGTCTTCACATCGGACTTTGGCCTGAGCCTGCGCCGGGATTTGCCCAACGTATTTTTTGATCCCGCCCCGGTCGTGGTTGATGATGCGCTGGCAACCGGTACGAAATACGATGCGATGATCAAGCTAAGTGACAACACCGATGGGTACGCCCTGGCGATCCTGCTGAACGACCCGGCCTCTTCGTTCTTTGAATACCTCGGAACCCATCGCGGATACGACTGGCACAAGATCATGGGCGATTTCGGATCAGTAGCCGCATCCTTCGCCCAGGACATTGATCTGGTCTAACCCGGCTGGCTCACGTCATCAAGGCCACCGCGCCTGAAAACGTGAAGAAGGCGGCTGCCGTCGACACCAGAATAATCCGCGCAATGCGTCCGTTGTCCGCGCCAAAGCGCTCGGCCAGCAGTGACACATTGCTGGCGCTGGGCAACGCGGCCAGCAAGACCAGCACCGTCAGGGCAAAGCGGTCCAGCGGCACGCCCAGCTGAATGGCGGCGGAACCCACCAGCAAGACAAGCAAGGGGTGCAAAAACAGCTTGATGGCGGCTACGGGCACCACTTCCATCCAGTGCACCGGGTGGGCCTCGCCGGAATCGGCCATGATCTGGGAACGTGCCAGCACCGCACCAATGGTGAACAAGGCCACGGGCGATGCGGAGTCGGCCAGCAGGCCCACGGTTTGCACCACGGGTTTGGGCAAATCGAGCTGCAGGGCCGACACCAGCGCCCCCAGCAAAATGGACCAGGGCATGGGGTTGGCGGCCACGCCCTTGAGCGCATTTTTGGCCGCCAGGCCAGCCGAGGCGCCACCGCCGTGGCTCTTGTCACCCAGACGGGACAAGGCAATGCACAGCGAGGAGGTCACTACCATGTCCACCAGAATCGTCACAATCGCCGGCCCGGCCGCCTTGGGGCCCAGCAGCGCCACCAGCAGCGGCACTCCCATGAAGCCGGTGTTGGGAAAAGCGCCGACCAGCGCGCCAAACGACGCATCATTCCAGCCAATGCGCCCATGCAGGGTGACGGCCACTACAAAAGCCACCATGACCAGTGCGCACAGCAGGTAGGTCAGCGCCACGCTGGGGTCGAGCAGCTGGGCGATGGGGGTACTGGCGCCAAACCGGTACAGCATGCACGGCAGGGCAAAAAACAGCACGAAGCCGTTGAGCCCCGGTATGGCCTGCAGCGGCAGCATGCCCCGGCGGGCGGCAATGAAACCGCAGAGTACGAGCGCGAAGAAGGGGAAGGTGACCGAGAGGATTTGCAGCACCCGCCCATTGTCGTGGCATTTATGGGCGCTTTACGCCCACCCGGTAAGATGGCGCGCTTGTTTGCTGAACCCGTCTGAATGTCCCTCCCTCCATCCCCCACTGCCGCATCCCCCATGGGTCACGGCCTGAATCCGGCCCAACAGGAAGCCGTCAACTACCTGCACGGCCCCTGTCTGGTGCTGGCGGGCGCCGGTTCGGGCAAGACCCGCGTGATCACCCACAAGATCGGACGGCTCATCGAGAGCGGCATGCCACCGCAGCGCATTGCCGCCATCACGTTTACCAACAAAGCCGCCGCCGAGATGCGTGAACGCGCCAAGGGGCTGATTGGCAAGCCTGCCAAGGACGTAGTGGTGTGCACGTTTCATGCACTGGGCGTGCGCATGCTGCGGCTGGACGGCGCTGCGCTGGGGCTCAAGCCCCAGTTCAGCATCCTGGACAGTGACGATGTCACCAGCATCCTCAAAGACGCCGGTGGCAGCACCGATGCCGCCACCGCCCGCCAGTGGCAGTGGACTATCAGCGGCTGGAAAAGCGCCGGGCTGAACGCGGCACAGGCGCTGGCCCTGGCCGAGGACGACAACGCCCGCATCTCCGCCACCGTGATGGCACGCTACGAGGAGCGCCTCACCGCCTACCAGAGCGTGGACTTTGACGACCTGATCAGCCTGCCACTCAAACTGCTGCGCGACTATGAGCATGTGCGCCACAAGTGGCAGGGAATGATGGGCCATGTGCTGGTGGACGAATACCAGGACACCAATGCCACCCAGTACGAAGTGCTCAAACTGCTGGTGGGCGGCAACCCGCCCGGCGAAGCCCGCTTTACCGCCGTGGGCGACGATGACCAGTCCATCTACGGCTGGCGCGGTGCCACGTTGGACAATCTGAAAAAGCTGCCCATTGAGTTCCCCCAGCTCAAAGTCATCACGCTGGAGCAAAACTACCGCTCCACCAGCGCCATCCTGCGGGCCGCCAACAACGTGATTGGCCCCAACCCCAAGCTTTACCCCAAAAACCTGTGGAGCGATCTGGGTGAAGGCGAACCCGTGCGCGTGGTGGACGCCGACAACGAAGAGCACGAGGCCGAGCGCGCGGTGGCCCGCATCCAGAGCCTGCGGGCCGAGGGCCTGCTGGCGCAGGCGGGCAAGCAGTTCAAGGAGTTTCGCGACTTTGCCGTGCTGTACCGCGCCAATCACCAGGCCAAGCCATTCGAGAAGGCGCTGCGCAAGGCGGGCATTCCGTACAAGGTGTCAGGCGGTCAGGGCTTTTTTGACCGGGCGGAAATTCGCGACCTGTGTGCCTGGTTCCGCCTGTGGGCCAATAGCGACGACGACCCGGCGTTTTTGCGTACCGTCACCACACCCAAGCGCGGCATTGGGCACCAGACGCTGGGCACACTGGGGGTGTTTGCCAGCCAGTACAAGCTCAGCCTGTTCGAGGCGCTGTTCTCCAATTCGTTGCCCTCCGTGCTCGCGGCCAAGGCAGTGGGCAGCCTGCACGAGTTTGGCCGCTATGTGAATGACCTGGAATACCGTGCCCGCAACACCTCGGGCGCGGAAGCCGCACGCACGTTCATGACCGATTGGCTCAAGGACATCGGGTATGAGAAGCACCTGTACGACGGTGAGGACAGCGAAAAAGTAGCCTCTGCCAAGTGGAACAACGTGATGGAATTTTGCGACTGGATGGCCCTGCGCTGCGGCGGCCAGCTGGACGACACGGCCGGTGCGACCACCACCCGGGAAATCAAGACCCTGCTGGAAGTGGCGCAAACCATTGCCCTGCTCTCCACCATCAGCGAACGCGAGAAAGACCAGGACGTGGTTACCCTCTCAACCCTGCACGCAGCCAAGGGGCTGGAGTGGCCGCATGTGATTCTGGTCGGCGTGAATGAGGGCATGCTGCCGTTCAAGCTCAACGACGGCGCTGAGTCGGCGGGTGGCTCCGAGAAAGCCCACGAATCGGTCAATGAAGACATGGCGGTGCGACTGCAGGAAGAACGCCGCCTGATGTATGTGGGCATCACCCGTGCCCAGCGCAGCCTGGCGGTGAGCTGGACGCGCCGGCGCAAGAAGGGCCGGGAAATGGTTGCCGCACTGCCCAGCCGCTTCATTGCGGAGATGGCGCTGGACAAAGAGACGATCAAGGAAGACCCGCGCGAAAAGCTCAAGGCCCTGCGCGCGGAATTCGCCCAAAAGGCGCTGGCCTCCGCTGCTGCGGCTGCGCTCAGCCGATGAGAGTCCAACACACCCATTTGCTATATTTTTTATAGCTGCTTGCGTAATATCCACGGGGGCTAACGCCAAAATTGACTGCAAGAGCCCGCAACTCTCGCCTTTGTCTCGATTCTGGGAGCTGGAGCCTGCCAGCGACTGCGGCACATTTGGCCTGCGGATCGACAAGCCCCTGAGCCTCTCGGTCATCGGCTCTGACAGCGTCAATACCGCCCCGAATTCCCTCACCGCGGGGCACACGGCGACGACCCCAACCGTCTGGATTCACTGTGGTTCGCCTACAGCCAGCAGTCGTACTGGCAGTTGTTCAACAACGATCTGTCGCGCAGCTGGAATCGGGTGATTGCCAAGGCCGGGCTGGAATTTGGCAGCCAGTGGGTGGTGAACGCCAGCATCTGGCAGCGCATGCCCGAGGACGCAGCCACCGATGACAACCCCGAGATTTCTGATCTGGTGGGGCGCGCTGAACTGGCGACCACCTGGAACATCGATACCGGGAATGCCTTGTCATTGGTCGTGCGCCATTCCCTGCAGGCCAACGCCAACGGCTCTGTTCGCCTGGGATGGTTGCACCAGCTGGGTACACCAGGGCGGTCGGCCAATGCCGATGAGCGCAGCGGTCTGCGGCTTCACACAGAAGTATTCAGCGGCTACGGGGATACGTTGCTGGACTACAACCGCAAGCGCACTGTTCTCAGCGTGGGACTGACCCTGCTGGACTGGTAGGCCGCGCAATCAGCGCAAGCCGTCCCACCCGGTGCCCATGGTTGAATCGGAGAAGCCAAAGCCGGTCGTTTCCTCAACCGGTCCAAATTCCTCGTCGTGCAGATCCGTCAACACCAGCATGGCCGCAACCGCTTCCTGGTTGAAGCCGACGCGCGCCTGGCCCATGCCATCGCCACCACTCATGATGAGCTTGTTCACGTACTTGCTGCACTCCTTGTAACCCCACAAGTCGCGTATGGTGTTGGCTATGCGTTTGTGGTGCCGCTCGATGATCCGCAGCGAGTCATCCAGGCGCTGCGCGGCCGGTTTTTCCTCAAGCGGCATCGGCTGCGTGGGCTCATTGAAATCACCAACCGCCCCAGAGTCAGACTCCACATGCATGGCCAGCACGGGCAACGATCCCGAAACAGATTCAGGCTGGGCTTCAGGCTCGGCTCGCAGCTCAGCGCCAAACTCCAGTCCTGAATACCGGGAGTCCTGTTCCGCCACCGCCTTTTCCCATAGGTCCCAGCCGGTGTTAGGGTCGTCCTCAATAACCTCCAGCCCGCGGGTACTCACCGCATCCTTGGACGGCGGTTTGGCAGTTTTGTCGCCTTTGCCAAAAAAACCACTGAACATGTAGAAACCCTGGTTAATCTGAGCGGATATTACCGCAGCCCATACAACATTGCGACCGAATTAACGGCCGTACACATCCTCAAACCGAACGATATCGTCCTCACCCAGGTAGGAGCCCGACTGCACCTCAATCATCTCCAGTGGCACGCGCCCTGGGTTTTCCAGCCGGTGCGTTGTGCCTAACGGAATGAAGGTGGATTCGTTCTCGGAGACCAGAAAAGTCTCGTCGCCCCGGGTGACTTTGGCGGTGCCACTCACCACAATCCAGTGCTCGGCGCGATGGTGGTGCATCTGCAGCGACAAAATGCCCTGCGGCTTGACCACAATGCGCTTGACCTGAAAGCGCTCGCCCGCATCCACTCCGTCGTACCAGCCCCAGGGGCGGAACACCTTGCGGTGGATGCTGCCCTCGGGACGCGTTTGCGCCTTGAGGCGGTCGACAATTTTCTTGACGTCCTGCGTCTTGTCTTTGTGCGCTACCAGAATGGCATCGGCAGTTTCCACCACGATCAGGTCGCTCACGCCCACGCACGCAATCAGCCGGCCTTCTGACAAGGCCAGCGTGTTGGCGCAGTCCTGTAGCAGCACATCGCCTTGTGCCACGTTGCCACAAGCGTCTTTGGGCAGCACCTGCCACAACGCGTCCCACGAACCCACGTCTGACCAGCCCGCGCTCAGCGGGATCACCACACCCACGGGCAAGGTGGAAGGCCCGGTGGCAGATGCCAGGCGCTCCATCACCGCATAGTCGATCGAATCACTAGGGCACTGGGCAAATGCGTCCTTGCCCACCCGCACGAACTCGCCATCGGTCTTGCCTTGCTCCCACGCGGTCTGGCAGGTTGCCGAAATGTCGGGCCGGCAGGCTTGAATGGCAGCCAGCCAGACGGAGGCGCGCACCATGAAGATGCCGCTGTTCCACAGGTAGGTTCCGGCATCCAGATAGGTCTGCGCAGTGGACTGGTCGGGCTTTTCCACAAAGCGGGCGATGCGCCGGGCTCCTGAAGCAGATGCATCACCCGCCGCTTCATAGGCGTCTCCCGACTGGATGTAGCCATAGCCGGTCTCGGGGGCATCCGGTGTAATGCCGAACGTCACCACCGCACCGTGCTCTGCCAGCGCAGCACCCTGGCGTACGGCGTTCTGGAAGGCGGTGTTGTCCAGAATCACATGGTCAGCGGGCATCACGAGCAAAACCACATCGGCGGCGTCTGCTTCTTTTTTAATAGCAGCTAGCGCAGCCAGCGTGAGGGCTGGAGCCGTATTCCGGCCTAAAGGTTCGAGCACAATGACGCCACTACGGCCCATCAGGCGCAGTTGCTCGGCAATCACAAAGCGGTATTCCTCGTTGCACACCACCATGGGCTCGGCCAGCGTGATGCCAGGAATGCCATCAGCGCGGCGCACGGTGGCTTGCAGCAGCGAATCCTCGCCCACCAGTGCCAGCAACTGTTTGGGGTATTTTTCACGCGAGAGGGGCCACAAGCGGGTGCCGGAGCCACCGGACAAAACAACGGGTTGAATTTTCATGGAAGTCGGGTTTACGGTTTCGGGTTCTGCGGGCAAGTCAGGCGCGGGCGTCGCCCCAGCGCAGTTGCACGGTCTCATCGCCGCGGTACAGGGTTTCGCCTGCCCGGTTGACGCAGTATTCGGGGGAGATGATCATTTCCTTGAAGTGCATGCCAGCCGCAATGCGGGTGTACTCCAGCAAGACGCTGCGGGTCACCGTCGCCCCGGCACGAATCACGCTGCCATGGCCAATCCAGCAAGGCCCCACAATGCTCGCGCCCGGTTCGATCTTGACGCTCGAGCCGATGTACACCGGGCCTTGAATCTCGACCTCGTCCCATGCCACGCAGGTATTGAGCCCCACCCACACACCAGGCCGCACTTCACGTCCCGGCATGGTCATCTCGGCAATCTCGCCGCGCAGCACCCGCTGCAGCACCGACCAATAGTCGCTCACCCGCCCGATATCAATCCAGTTGAAAAAGCGGTTTTGGGCATAGAAAGGAAGCTTTTGCGCCACCAGCTCGGGAAACAGCTGCGAGCCAATGTCGTACACCTGCCCGGACGGCACGAGATCTAGAACTTCTGGCTCAAAAATGTAGATGCCGGTGCTGGCAAGCGTGGATTTGGCCTCTTCAGGCTTGGGCTTTTCCTGAAACGACTTGATACGCCCCTCCGGATCGGCCACCACAATGCCGTAACTTTCGACGTCCTTGAGGGGCACGTCCAGCGCCACCACGCTGGCAATGGCGCCTTTTGTCTTGTGCTCGTAGAGGGCGGCCCCGATGTCCAGGTCAATCAGCGCGTCACCGCACAGGACCAGCGTCGTTTCGTCAAAGAAACCACTGAAATCCTGGATGCGGCGCATGCCCCCAGCCGATCCCTGGGGCTTGGGGACCACTTCGCCATGCTCACGCGCTCCCTCGTAGGAATAGCCAATCTGCACCCCCCAGCGGTGACCATCACCAAAGTACTGCTCAATTTTGAGGTGGTGGTAGGCGACGTTGACCATGATCTCGGTAATGCCATGACGGGCCATGTGCTCGATCAGGTACTCCATTACCGGCTTGCCCAGAATGGGCACCATGGGTTTGGGCAGGTATTTGGTCAGCGGACGCACCCGTGTGCCCTGCCCCGCTGCAAGAATCATCCCCTTAGCCATACTTTGCCCCCTTCTTCATTATTTTGTTGCCGCATACCCGTTGGGGTTGTTGCGTTGCCAGCGCCACGCATCCTCGCACATGGCATCCAGTCCGCTCTGTGCGCTCCAGCACAGAAGGGCTTGCGCCGTCCCGGGATCGGCATAACAGGAAGCGATATCACCCTCACGTCGGGGTGCAATTTCGTAAGGCACGGGTCGCCCACTGGCTTTTTCGAATGCCCGCACCATATCCAGCACGCTGTAGCCCACACCGGTGCCGAGATTAATGGCCCGGCATTCGGCGTGATTCTCCAGCCGCTCCAGCGCTTTCAGGTGGCCCATTGCGAGGTCCACCACATGGATGTAATCACGCACACCGGTTCCGTCGGGTGTGGCGTAGTCGTTACCCCAGACATTGAGAAATGCGCGCCGCCCCACCGCCACCTGCGCGACAAAAGGCAACAGGTTGTTCGGGATTCCCTGTGGGTCCTCTCCAATCAGGCCACTGCGGTGGGCTCCCACCGGATTGAAATAGCGCAGGATGCTGATACGCCAACTGGCATCACTGCGGTGCAGGTCGCGCAGCATCTCTTCAATCACCAGCTTGGTCTGCCCGTAGGGGTTGGTGGTGGACAGGGGATGGTCTTCCATCAACGGCAAACGCTGCGGGTCACCGTACACGGTTGCTGATGAGCTGAACACCAGCGTCTTGACCCCACACTCGCCCATCGCCTCCAGCAGGCGAACGGTGCCCACCACATTGTTGTCATAGTAAGCCAGCGGGTTTTGCACCGACTCACCCACCGCCTTGAGACCCGCGAAATGGATAACGGCCGTGGCGCCGCTGTCGCGCAGTGCCGCTGCCAGAGCGGCACGATCCCGTATATCGCCCTGATACAGCGCAGGCCGCTTGCCGGTAATGCGCTCCACCCGCGCCAGCGCTTCAGGCTGGCTGTTGGAGAAGTTGTCAAACACGGCCACCTGCTGCCCCGCGTTCAACAACTCAACGCAGGTGTGGGAGCCAATGTAGCCCGCGCCGCCGGTGATAAAAATCGTCAATTGCTGCTTTCGTGAGTAGGGTGAATAACATTACCAAGCCAAAACCCGTTTGCCAAAGTGGGCAGCTTAAACGGCTAATTCAGGCAACTGGCGAGTGCGGCTCCAGCCGCGTCTTTGGCCGAGAGTTGTGGCGGACTGCCAAGATCAGGCCACGCGATTGCAACGGCGGGGTCATTCCAGGCAAGGCAACGCTCATGCTCGGGAGCGTAATAGTCCGTCGTTTTGTACAAGAACTCTGCGCTGTCGGACAACACCAAAAATCCGTGCGCCAAACCGGGCGGAATCCATAGCTGGCGATTATTATCGGCTGACAGCATTTCACCCACCCACCGGCCAAATGTAGGCGAATCCGGGCGAATATCGACGGCCACGTCAAACACCTCGCCGGCCACCACCCGCACCAGCTTGCCTTGCGGATGGATCACCTGGTAGTGCAAGCCACGCAGCACACCCTTGGCGGATTTGGAGTGGTTGTCCTGCACAAAATTCACATCCAGCCCAGTGGCCTGTGCAAAAGCGCGCTGGTTAAAGCTCTCAAAAAAGAAACCCCGTGCATCACCAAACACCCTGGGTTCAATCAGCAGCACATCGGCGATGGCGCACGGCGTTACCTTCATCAATACACCGTCTCTTTCAACAGGCGTTGCAAATACTGGCCGTAGCCCGACTTGGCCAGCGGCGCAGCCAGCTTCTCCAGCTGCGCGTCTGTGATCCACCCCGAGCGCCAGGCGATCTCTTCGGGAGCGGCCACTTTGAGACCCTGGCGGTTTTCAATGGTGTAGATGAACTGGCTTGCTTCCAGCATGGACTCGTGGGTGCCGGTGTCCAGCCACGCATAGCCGCGGCCCATGGTTTGCACATCCAGCGTGCCCTGCTCCAGGTAGAGGCGGTTCAGGTCGGTTATTTCCAGCTCGCCGCGGGCAGACGGCTTGACCTGTTTGGCGAGCGCTACGACCTGGGTGTCATAAAAATACAAGCCCGTCACGGCGTACCGTGACTTGGGTGCCTTGGGCTTTTCTTCCAGGCTGATGGCACGGCCCTGTTCATTGAATTCGACCACACCGTAGCGTTCCGGGTCTTGTACCGCATAGGCAAACACCGTGGCGCCCTGCGTCTGGGCATTGGCGCTGCTGAGCAGGCCTGCAAAGTCGTGGCCATAGAAGATGTTGTCGCCCAGAACCAGGGCGCTGGGGGCGCCATTCAGAAACCTTTCGCCGATCAAAAAGGCCTGCGCCAGTCCATCGGGTGAGGGTTGCACTGCGTAGCTGAGCTGCAAGCCCCACTGGCTTCCGTCGCCGAGCAACTGCTCAAAGCGCGGCGTGTCTTGCGGGGTGGAAATGATCAGCACCTCGCGAATGCCCGCCAAGAGCAGAACGCTCAGCGGGTAATAGATCATGGGCTTGTCGTAGATGGGCAGCAGCTGCTTGCTGACCACCTGCGTGGCGGGGTACAGGCGCGTGCCAGAGCCACCAGCAAGGATGATGCCTTTGCGGGCTTGGGTTGTGGTCATGTGTTTTCCCCGGAAATTTCTTGCAGCATGCGCTGCACCTGAAGCTGCCAGTGCGGCAGTGTGAGTTGAAAAACAGCCTGCAGCCGAGTGGTGTCGAGCCGCGAATTGAGCGGACGCTGCGCAGGCGTGGGGTAACTGGAGGTCGCAATGGGCGCCACCTTGTCAGCAGTGGCCTTGAGTTGCCAACCCAGCGCCTGGGCTTGGGCCAGCACGTAACTGGCGTAACCATGCCAGCTGGTTTCGCCCGATGCCACGCAGTGGTACAAGCCCGCCAGCTCGGGTTTTTGCAGCGCCGCACGCAGGGCATGGGCGGTGACGTCGGCCAGCAGTTCGGCCGACGTGGGCGCGCCAAACTGGTCGGCAATCACGGTCAGCGCCTCGCGGTCTTTGGCCAGACGCAACATGGTTTTGGCAAAGTTGCCTCCGCGTGCGGCATACACCCAACTGGTTCGAAAAATGAGGTGGCGGTGGCAGGTGGCAACCGCTGTTTCGCCTTCGAGCTTGGTCTGGCCATACACACTCAAGGGCCCAGTGGCGTCCGCCTCGCGCCAGGGCTGGGTGCCACTGCCGTCAAACACGTAGTCGGTGGAGTAGTGGACCAGCCAGGAACCCAGAGCCTGCGATTCGGCTGCCAACACGGCTGGCGCCAGTGCATTCAGGGTGCGGGCCAACCCGGGCTCGCTCTCGGCCTTGTCCACCGCAGTGTGGGCGGCGGCGTTCACGATCACATCGGGCCTCACCACGCGAATGGTCTCGGCCAAACCAGCCAAATTGCTGAAGTCACCACACAACTGCTGAGGATTCTGGGTGGCATCAAAGTCCAGTGCCACCACCTCGCCCAGCACGCTCAAAGAACGCTGCAGCTCCCAGCCCACCTGGCCGCCCCGACCGAACAGCAGAATCTTCATGGCTGGGCTCCTTCGCCGTATTGCTTCGCGACCCATTCCCGATAGCCGCCACTGAGCACGTTGGCGACCCAGTCGGGGTTGTCCAGATACCACTGCACCGTTTTGCGAATGCCGGTCTCAAAGGTTTCGGCGGGCTTCCAGCGCAACTCCTGCTCAATCTTGCGGGCGTCAATGGCGTATCGACGGTCATGGCCCGGGCGGTCGGTTACGTAGGTAATTTGTTCCTGGTAGGGCTTTCCGTCTGCACGGGGTTTGAGTTCGTCCAGCAGGGCGCAGACGGTATGCACGATATCCAGGTTGGGCTTCTCGTTCCAGCCGCCCACGTTGTAGACCTCCCCCAGCCTGCCGGCCTCGAGCACACGGCGGATAGCACTACAGTGATCTTTGACGTAGAGCCAGTCGCGAATCTGCTGGCCATCGCCATACACTGGCAGGGGCTTGCCGGCCTGTGCATTGACGATCATCAGCGGAATCAGCTTCTCGGGAAAGTGGAACGGTCCATAGTTGTTACTGCAATTGGTAGTGAGCACTGGCAAACCATAGGTGTGGTGGTAGGCGCGCACCAGATGGTCGCTGGCAGCCTTGCTGGCGCTGTACGGACTATTGGGCTCGTACCGATGGGTCTCGGTGAAGGCCGCTTCGCCGTTTGCGAGGGATCCATACACCTCATCGGTAGAAACATGCAAAAACCGGAACGCCACCTTGGCCTCCGCTGGCAAGCCGCCCCAATAAGCTCGAACGTTTTCAAGCAGATTGAAAGTGCCAACAATATTGGTGTAGATGAAGTCCGCGGGCCCATGAATGGACCGGTCCACATGCGATTCAGCAGCAAAGTTCAACACCGCGCGCGGCTGGTAGCGCGTCAGCAGGTCAGCGACCAGCGCCGCATCGCCAAAATCACCATGCACAAACACATGCCGCGCGTCGTCCGCCAAAGAGGCGAGATTTTGCAGATTGCCTGCGTAGGTGAGCTTATCAAGATTGACCACCGTTTCGTCCGACTGGTCGAGCCAGTCCAGACAGAAATTGCTGCCGATGAAACCGGCGCCGCCGGTGATGAGAATCGTCATTTTTTCGCCCCTGGAACTTGGTTCTGAATTGTCCACGATAAAAGCGACAGCGACAGGACCACTGCGGCACTTGGGTGAAACCTGGAGTCAAATGGTTGAGCACAAAAAAAAGCACCGGAGACCAGTGCTTTTTACAGGAGGCAGTTCTGAATCAGAGGGTGGTTTGCTTGCGGCGACGCGTGGCAACGAAACCCACCAGAGCGGCTCCCAAAAGCGCCAAGGAACCTGGCTCCGGCGTTTTGTTGCATGTTGTGCCAGTCAAAGTACCACTGCAAGTGTTACCACTGACAGACAGGACTTTGAAAGAATCGTTACCCCCACCCAAATTAGTCCCCGTTCCGTAGGCGACGCTGTATGCGCTGATCAGCCAGTAGCTGGAATAGGTACTCGCGGCGTTGATGGTCGCTGTTCCGCCTGCAGTCGTACCATTGGAAGCACCTACGTTAGCGTAGTTACCAACCAAGCTCCAACCAGCGGAAAGCAAACCAGAACCTGCCATCGTAGGCTTTGTGCCCGCAGCACCAGCCCAAGCCAATACGGAGAGATCCGAATCGTTGTAATTGACCCTCCCCCCGGTGGCCGAGAAAGCACAGCTACCCGTTCCGTTGTTGGCACTGATACAGGGATTGTCGGTACCGTTCCAACCTATCGCGAGACTTGAAAGATTGACAGGCCCGGACGTGAAATTGAGCATCAATGCTTCAATCCCGTAACCATTATCTATTGCATGTGGTCCGGTGGCTGATGAGTTTTCATTGCCAGAGACGACGCCCAAACCCGTCCCCCAGTTGTAAACCGTCGCAGCCGCGAACGTGGTCCCTGTAGTGGGGGAAGCCTTGGAACCCGTTCCGGTGGTCCAGCCACTGACCGTAACGGAAGGAATGCCAGCGCAAGCCTGGCTTGTTGCATTCATCTGGCAGTCCTGCTGCAGATTTTGTGTCCATGTCGCCGCCGCAAACACAGCCGGAACCGACGCAACGAAAGCCAAGGCCACCATCAGTCTGGTGATTTGAAATGAAAAATTTTTGATAGTAAGCATGGTCTAAACCCCTTGATCCTGTCGCGTAGCCAGCAATCTAATCTGATTCTTGACATGGAATGCAATTATCGAGCCAAACTAAAAATTCTTTACGATTCAATGACTTGTCCCAAGCACGTCTCCCATATCACTCAGCGCTGTAAAAAAAGCTGACACCTTTCAACTGCTGCATTAGCGAACCAATCGCAAAAGTTTCTCCGCTTCGGCCGCAGACTCAAAATTGCGCCCGCCCTTCAAGGCCACTTCCAACTCTTCCTTCGCCTCCACCTTACGCCCCGTTTGCGCAAGTGCCACGGCCAAGTGGTAGCGAATCTCCGGGTTGCCTGGCTCGCGCAGGCGCGCATCCCGCAGCACCTGAACCGCACGGTCCGGCTGGCCGTTTTGCAATAGCGCCCAACCCAGCGTATCAATGAGCAACGGGTTACCCGGCGCCTTGCCAAGCGCAAGTTCTGCTGTTTTGACGGCGCCTGGATCTTTCAGGCGTAACTGTACATTGGCCAAATTATTCAAAGCTTCCGCGTCATCGGGATTGATTTTTAACGCCGCATCGTAGGTAAGACGGGCTGCACTGAAATTTCCGGCGCGCGCATAACTATCGGCCAGCGCCTTGCGAGCAGCGTTGTCCTGTGTATTGACTTTGAGCCAGCCTTCTATCAATTGCTGGCCTGTCTTTTCACCCTCCGACGAGGAAAGTGCCCGGAATAGCTGCAAAAGTGTGCTGCTGGAAGGCTCTGCGCGGTGGGCCCTCCGGTAAGCGTCGACTGCAGAACCAGTTTGGCCCTTGACCATGGCTATATCGCCTTGCAGGCTGAATCCAACCGCCCGTTTGGGGTTGAGGGTGACGATGCCAAGCGCACGCTTGTCTGCCTTGGCGACATTGCCTGTGCGCAAGTCCACGGCCGTCATCAGGGCTTGGGCGGGCAAATAGTCGGGACTGCTGGAAAGCGCCTTCTCCAGGCTGTATGCGGCACCAGCCGGATTGCTGGCTGCAAGCTGAAGGTTGGCAATTTCAACCTGCCGCGGCGCGTTGTAATCGGCAAACCGAGTTGCCGCACCCAAGGTCGTCTTGGCAGCAGCAGCATCGCCATTGGCTAGCTGGGCGCGGCTATAGGCCATCAAAGTCGCCAAATCTTCTGGCGCCTTCGCATAGACGGTCTTGGCCGCCTCCAGTGCCGCCGCCGGATGACCATAGCGCAAGTGAAAGTCTACCAAGGCCAGGCCCCAGCGAAGGTCCTGAGGTCCGGCGATGTCTCGGGCTTTTTCAATCCAGCGCTGGGCCTCGGCTTGCTGGCCTTTCCGGTCGGCAATGACGGCCAGCTCAAAGGCCGCCTCGCTGTTGCGTGGGTCAGCTTTCAGAATATCGTTGAGCCGAACTGACGCAGTGTCATAAGCCTTGGTGGCGATCTCCAGCCTAGACAGGTTGAGTTTGGGTGACACAAGGGAACCATTGAGTTGAATGGCTTTTTCAAATGAGGTGCGTGCAGCGGCTGCATTGCCCGACTGGCCCTGTGCCATGCCCAGCATGTTGTGATAGCCAGGATTGGTAGGCTGAATTTTCACCAGCGCCTCGACAACCGGAATAGCCTTTCGGGACTGTCCACTACGCAGATACATTTGAACCAGCGCGGTAGCGGCCTGCGTTTGTCGCGGGTCGTTCTTGTAAGCCATTTCCAGTTCAGCAAGACCGCTGGCGGATTGGCCTGCGCCCACCAGACTTAGGCCCAGCACCGTGCGAAACGCCGGGTTATCCTGGGTCTTGAGTGCGTCTTGCATCAGCGCAGTAGCCTTGGCAGGACGGCCCAAGGACATCTGTGCCGAGGCCAATTGAGTCAGCGCCTGACCATCACCCGGCTGGGCCCGAAGGTAGCCCTCCAGCAAGATAACTGCTGTAGCGGGATTGCCCTCAGCCATGTAAATGCGAGCGAGCAGTTTGGTGGCAGGGCTGTTGGGCTGGACCTTCTGAAACGCCTCCAGGTACTGTTTGGCTTTTTCGCGCTGGTTCAAACTGTAATGGGCCAAGCCATTGAGCATCAGCAACTGCGGACGGTAACGAATAAAGTCAATGGGTACGGGGTCCAGCAAATCAGTCACATCCTTGAGTGCAGCATTGGCAGTGGCGGTGTCGCCCTCCCGTTCAGCCAATAATGCTTTCATATAGGCCCCGCGAGGGTCTTCAGGCGACAGTCGCTGCAGCTCTGAAACGTCTTTGCCTGCGTCAGCATACCGACCCAGATCCAGGTAAATACCGGCGCGAGACACCCTCGCCTCAATATTCTCCGGCTGGGATTGCAGTACACGGTCATAGGACTGCAATGCCGCAGTCATATCACCCCGAACGTGCTGAATGGATCCCTTTTGATACCAACCCTCGGGCGAGTCAGGCGTCAAGAGTATGGCCTTGTCGGCTGCCTCCATCGCCTCTTTGAATTGGCGGGCTCGAATGCGAACCGAAACCTCAGCCAGCCAGACATCGGCAGACCGGCTGTCAATACTTCGCGCCTCTTCTATTGCCTTCATGGCTTCGCGGGACCTGCCCAGGTCAGCAAAGGCGGCGGCTCTGAGCAACTGCAATTGCAGCTGGGTAGCTGGCGGCAGTCCGGCGGGGTTGAACGTGGATTGTTCGAGCATAGGCAAGTGTTTACCTTGCGCCAAGTAGGCTTGACCAAGGGGAATAACGATCTCAGCCCGGTTCACACCCAGACGCAAGGCCTCCAGCATGGCCACTTCAGCAGCCGCGACTTCCCCGTTTTGCATAAGCGCCTTGCCCAGCAGCACTTGCACCGGCAACAAGGTTTTATCGACCTGCAATGCGTTTTTGAGCTGAATGATGGCGCCGGGGATGTCCTTTTTCTCGTACCGCACCAAAGCATCTTCGTAGAACCGGGAAGCTTTGCTATCGGCAGCCCGCGCCTCCAGTGAAACAGATACACACAAGACACCCAACAACGCACCAACAGCGCTATTGCGCAAACCCGTGAGGTTGACAAGCCGGTTCCGAGAATTGCCAAGCGCATCCAACAATTTAAATTTGGCCATTTTTCATCAATCAGAATTAACCAGGATGATGGTATCGCATGACACCCGATTTGCAGATGCACCTCAGGCAACGTCAACGCATTACACTCTGGCTGTAATGCGTTGTGACCCAAGTGGCTTGGCAACCCCTCCGCGACGGAATATATGCAACATTCATTTGCCTCATCCATCAAAAGGCGTCTGCACCACGCAATGCGGCGAGCCTTCGGCATCCTGCCCAGAAAACTGCGTTTTGCGGTTTACCGCGCCTTTGTGAACTGCGATCCGCAACCCGACAGCCGACTTGTTCTCAAAATTGCCGATACCAAGGAAGAACTGGAGGCCTGCTTTCGTCTGCTGCATGACGCCTATGTAGGAAGCGGATTCATGCGGCCTGACCCATCGGGCATGCGCGCCACCATCTATCACGCCCTACCCACAACTACGACACTGTGTGCCAAGTTCGACGGCGAGGTGGTTGGAACACTATCCTTGATTCGCGAGAGTGTTTTCGGATTCCCCCTCCAGTCGGTGTTTAATTTGCACCAAGTGCGCGCCAAGGGCGGCCAGATAGCGGAGGTGTCTGCCTTGGCCGTGCACCCCAAGTTCAGGAAGACAGGAGGGTCGATCCTGTTTCCGTTGATGAAGTTCATGTACGAGTACTGCACGAACTTTTTTGATACACGTCACCTGGTGATTGCGGTCAACCCGGACCGTATCGAGATGTACGAGTCACTTCTGTTTTTCAAGCGACTTGAACAATCCGTCGTGGACAACTACGATTTTGCAAACGGTGCGCCAGCAGTGGGCGCCAGCCTTGACCTGCAAAGGGCGGAGTCGATTCTCAAGCAAGTCTATGGCAAGAAGTCTCCAGCCAAAAACCTCTATGCATATTTCGTGCGAACGCGGATGCAAAACATCATCATGCCTTCGAGACGTTACTTCACGACCAATGACCCGGTCATGACTCCTGACCTGCTGGACTACTTTTTTAACGAATGCACCTCCACTTTCAGCCAGTTGGACGAGCGACATAAATCATTGCTCCATTCCATTTATGACACTGAAAAATACCAGTCAGTTTTGCCGACAACTTTCGCCGATTCATCTCCCCACAGTAAACGCAGGAAGCACCAGCGTTATTCGTTGATGTGTCCAGGAAAATTTGCGTACCCCGACCAAAAGAATAAAGGGCCTTTCGCGTTACGCGTCGTTGAACTGTCTGAAACCGGGTTCCTTGCCTATTCCAAGCACCCTCTTCGGTCCAATGTGTGGGGCGAGGCCATCATTCAACTGGGCAACGACGAGAAGTCAACGATCAAGGCTAAAGTCATCAGGGGCGAGTTCAGAGGCTCTACCGGATTCTATGGATTCAAACTGGAAGAACCCGATCTGCCCTGGCGTAAGTTTGTAGGCGTCCTGCATACAGGCGCTACGCACGAAGACTTGACGAATGCAACCCAGTTTCTGAGCGACGGGCAGACGATTATTTAGCGCTGCGTCCTTGCAAAAGCTGAAGAACAAACTTGGAGGGTATCGCGTAACTGATACCCGACGGGTGGGTCAGCGCTGACTCACGCGTCCCTTTGAGAAAAACCATGTTGACTACGCCGATGACTTCACCGTTGTCCGGATCAAAGAGTGGACCACCACTGTTGCCTGGGTAGGCTGTGCCATCGAGTTGAAATATTTCAAAGCTGCCGGCGCGCAAACTACGAATTGCTTTTTCATTGAGTTGCTGTGCTGTCGGGGTAGGCAGCGCCGCAGAGGTGATTGACGACACTGTGGCGCGGTGCGTAACAGGAGAGAACCCCAGCGCGCCACCAATCGGGAAGCCCATAAACGCAACTGCATGTCCTTCCCGGACCGTACCAGAATCTCTTACAACGAGCGCAGATACCGGAGCACCCTCGATGCGAAGCAGCGCGAGATCGTGCTGCACATCACGATCCTGCAAAGTGGCGGCTCGCATTTGCAGCGCACCATCTACCCCTCTGACCTGCACTACCAAGTTCAAATCCGAGGTATCCTCAGTAGCATCGGGAAGAACATGCGCATTCGTTATAACCTGCTGGCCATTCCCCACCACAAAGCCTGTACCTCGCAGCCTGAACCGCGGGCTGTCGGTCGTGCGGAAGGTCCCAACGATGACCACCGAAGGCTTGACTCGCGTGATGGAGTCGGGAAGGTCCGCTTGGGCGGCGTGACCGATACCGAGCAACGCCATTACGTAGACTCGAAACAAAGGCAAGAAAGATGACAAACGCTGCCTGATCATATAGACGCACCCCAAAATGTTTGGGTATATCACTTTTCCGCAAATAGCTTGTGCGAAATGTGATAGATCAGCAACGGCAACGGCATTCGCAACCAATGGCTGCGTGCAAAAATCATCCAGTGCCCCATCGGTGTGGATATCCCCGCGGCCGAAGAGTGATTGGGACGCAACGCATGTTCAAAAAGCCATGCCCTCATCCAGCGAGGCCAACGCGTCGACGTACGTTTTTGTAAATTGCCACGTATTGAAGCAGGTACAGGGGTGTTATATATCCGGCAGGACTGCTGGAGTACATCAACCACCGGTTGAGTCAGACCCAAATGATCAGCCCGGTCTAGCAGAGCATCCCAAAACTGGCTGTCTGCACCAAAATCGGTGAGGAGCGCGTGGAGATCCAAGAGATCCCGAAGTCCTTTATGGAACTCCCCAAAGAACAAATGGCATGCCGAGTGGATGACCATATCCTCCCGCGACAGTACCTTGAAGAACGACCATTCACCAGCTAATGGCTTGGCTGCCGTGAAGAAATCATTGGGATCTGGACGTATGCCGGAGGTTGGAGGAAGAATGGTGTGATGGACATCCAGCGCAGTGGCTCTATTTTTGTGCTCTAGCGGAGGAATCTCATGCATCCAGTCCCGATAGTAACGTTCGTCGTACGCATTGGTGTGTGTTGCAAACCAGCCTGCCCATGTCAGGCGCTCTTCGACCGCTGGCAACGCTGACTTGGGTACCAATATGTCGATGTCGTTGAAAATTCTACCGACTGACGCTCGATTATTCTGAGCGCAGTAGGCTGCACCCTTCAGCAAGATGACGGGGACCCCCAGTGGCTGAAGAATTTCTTGCAATCCACGGAGTTCATGGCGCACTGCGACTGCATGTTTTTCAGAGATCGTCCAGGCGGCGTCTAGATGGCGTCGTGCTTCTTCGGGCGCACAGTCCAGGTTTCCGGTGGAACCGAGGGTGTGATGCAGCTGCCCCATCAGTTCTGCCGCGCGACTTTGCCACACAAGGCGCTCCCAGTTGCGCGTATCCAATTCAGCCGCCAAATCAGGCTTGGACAGAACCGAGGCCAGTAAATGGGGATTCGCGACGATTGCCGTCATTCAGTTTCCTGCCACAAGCGTTCAATTTCCGGAACGACCTGATCGAAGGACGAATAGGAAATACGGGATGCGTGGACTTGGTCAATTAGACGGCCGATTGCATCGAAACCATCCCCAGCCAGCACTGAAAAGTTGAAAGTATGCCGTGCAATTTCAAGGAAGGCCTGAGCAGATCCGACCTTTTCGCTGAAGAGGTGGGTGCCCTTGGCATATTTGGGGAAAACCACCAAAGCAGGCTTGGCGGACAAAGCGATCGAGCCCACGCTGGCGGCAGGCGGCTTCATGTGGGCAATGGATCCCTTGGCGGTGTCGTGGCACACCGGACTCAATTCGACGTCAGCGCCAAGCGCCCCGACAACCCCTATAGATGCATTCTTTAGACTGATCGGCCTCGCGATGGGCAACACTTGCCCACTTACGAGATCAACCAGAGCCAACTCATCGGACAGAAGGCGCCAGCCTCGGTGTACCAATGCTGCGCACAGCGTGCTCTTTCCTGAGCCAGGGTCCGCTGCCAAAATCAGAGCCCGGCCATTCTTCTCTACGACCGCCGCATGAATAACCAGGTAGCTGTGTGCATGAGACGAAATCACCCAATTCAAGCCCCATTCCATCATGGGAAACGCTTGGCCAATAGGCAACGGCTTAAAAGGAATTCGCCCGTCACAGCTGAAGCTTACCTGCTTCCGCACGAACTTGCGCAAGTAGTTCGGCGCTTCGAGTTTCACCTCAAAATCAACATAGGCCGATTCATCCGCTATCGGGAAATCAGCATAGATCTTGTGCAACACCCAAGCCAAGGGTGCCAGGCCGGAATGGATGCTGACGTTGAATGGTCCGCAAGGGATGCGCAAACCCTGAAATGCCAAGCGTACTCGCACCTCTGCCAAGGAAAGTTGGTGAATTTTCAATTGCCAGAGTCAAGGATTTTTAGTGACAACAACTCTTCGACGAATTGAACTGGGAACGAAGAAATCGCGGCCTCGCAGTCGAATGTCTCCAGCGTACCCGCTCCAGATTTCAAAGAAGCAGCCAGAGGTGATGATGCGTGAAAAAATGCGGAAAAATGCTTTGCCAGAATATGGGTCTCACAGGTTGCGGGCACGTAAACGACGATTCCGTCGTCATATTCACGCCATTTGACCCCGCTGCATATCCGCATTACGAAGGATCACCCGTTGGTTCCGTTGCACCAGACTCCAGCTTTGTACACATCAACCTGGGCTACAAAACCAACGAGGGTTCCATTGTCAAATGCGTTTTGAAACGCAGTCTTCACGGCTGCCGGAGTTTGCATGCCAATGACAGGGTAGCGGGCGCCATAGTACGCCGCATTGAGCAATGCGGCAATTGCATGCATGGCTGTACTTACAGGTGCCGCCACTGTGTACGTTGGGTTAGCGCTTGGTCCACAATTTTGAAAAATTGTATTCGCATTGGAGAGAAAATTACGCCCAAAATAGGTGTTGAATACAAGTGTAAAAGGGTAGGCCAGTAAAGAGGGGGCTGTCCCTCGAAGCGCTACGCCATTATCGTTCCACCAGAAGCCAGGACTGCATCCGCAAGGATTAGCCGTTCCAGCTTTCGACAGGTTGCCCGACGCCAATTCAGAACCAGTACAAGAACCCCAACCCGCGACAGCTGATTTACTGGACAAAGACATTAACACCGCGCTACCAGTGACACCCAACGTACCAAGCCTGCGGCGATTCTGGTCGACACCGACGTCTTGAGGCAAATCATTATTCGCTGCGGCATCGCCTACAGGGTTCTCGTTCATATCCATTCTCCCAATATCCGATGACGAAATCGGTTCGCACAGTTTATCGTACCGCCAAAACCATAACAAGCAATTTTTGCGCCAATAAACCAGCTGCCACATAACCCGTTGATTGGAAAGGCCTGCCCATCAACTCCCTCCTTCAGGCAGGGCGAAATGAAGCTGCGCTGTCAATTTTTCCGACACACTTATTTATAACGACTTTAGCAACGCAGCTACCTCCGCCTGCCCGTCGAACTTGTCTCCCCGCTTGGTAAGCTCATCTAATGTTGACTTGGCGCCAATTTTATCTCCCGCCTTGATCTGCATCTTTGCAAGGTTGAGTTTAAAAAGCAGGGTTTCTGGCTGCAAGGCGACGACTTTCTTTTGCAACTCGATCGCCTTGGCGTGTTCATTTTTTTCGGACAACAACATTGCCAGGGTGTCCATGAACGCGGGCTGATTGGGCGCAATGGCAATCGCTTTCTCCGCGTAAGCAATTGCCCCCGCTTTATTAAGCCTGGCAGTTACCCACGCCAAATTGTTGTAGGCGACTGCATTTCTCTCCTGCAATTTGAGCACTGCCAAAT
Organism: Rhodoferax sp. GT1R46; assembly: GCF_056521285.1. Classification (NCBI taxonomy): domain Bacteria; kingdom Pseudomonadati; phylum Pseudomonadota; class Betaproteobacteria; order Burkholderiales; family Comamonadaceae; genus Rhodoferax; species Rhodoferax sp. GT1R46. The sequence continues at coordinate 24,364 of NZ_JBWMBC010000011.1, read as the reverse complement.
AATTGCGCTCGGCCTGGCCGTAGTCTTTGCGAGCCATTGCCGCATCGGCCAGATACAGTAAAAACGCAACGTCTTTAGGGTGATCTTTTTGCCATGTAGATGCGAACTTCTCTGCGTCGGCATTCTTTCCAGAAGCAACATTCACCCCGTGATATTTCAGAGCCAGTTCCGCAGACGGAGCTTGCTTGAGTCCATTGCCGTATGCAGCAAGGGCACTATCCCAATTTTTTTGAGCGACATAGACATCCCCCTCTAGCACATACCCGATGGGGTCGGTGGGACTCTGCTTTTGCATGGTCCGCGCCGTACTCAATGCACTTGGGAACCGCTTGCCGTCAACGTCCAGCATGATGGAGCCCCGCTGCGCCTGCTGAAGGTCTGGCTTGAGCTCAAGGGCTTTACGCAGGTCCTGCGCCGAGGCCGCCTTGTCATTGGCGGCCAAATGTGCTTCAGCCAATCGCACGTAAGGCTGCGGCGACAATGGCTGTAAAGCCGCAACTTTGTTGAACGTCGTGATGGCCTGATTAAACTCCCCCGAAGCCTGCTGCGCGAGACCCAGTGCATCCAATAGCTCAGGGTTGTCCGGTATAGCGGCGACCCCATCCTGGGCAGACGCCAGCGCCTGCTTGACATCTTTGTTGCGCAAGTGGAAGTCAACCAGCAACAAGCGCGGAGCTGCATCAGCAGGGTTGGCGGCGACCGCATTGCCGATCAGTTTGGCAACCTCTTCTTTAGCCGCCCCTGAACGGGCGCTCAGTTCTGCCAATGCCAGCAGTGCTTGCGCATTTTTCGGGTCTTTTCCCAGCACCGACTCAAATCGCTTCTTCGCGTCTTCGGGCTTTTTTTCCTCCACGTCCATCGCAGCCAGGCTTGCAACTGCGGGAAAGTAGGTCGGATCAATGACCAGCGCCCGCTCAAAGCTCTTCCGCGCCAGCGACATCTCCTTTTTGGCAACGTAAGTGCGCCCTTGCAAGATGGCCGCCACGGGCTTATCGGGTTGCTTTCGCTCAAGGGCTTCGATGGCCTTTAACGCCTTGTCAAACTCCTGGCGCCGCAGGTGCGCACTTATCAATGCCATATCCGCAGTCGTGCCTTTGTCCGAAGCAGCAATATTCTCCAGTTCACCAAACGCTGAATCCACTTGCCCGCCCATTAGCTGGGCTACCGCAAGGGCGGTCCGCTTTCTTGCGTTCTGGGGATCCTGCTTGCTGGCCTTGGCAAAGTAGTCCTCTGCCTTTTTGACGTCCCCGGCTTGCAGATACACCTCACCAGCCAGCGATAGCAATGCGGGGTCCACGTTCTCCTTGTTGAGACCGGGCGCCATTGTTGCCAACGCCTTGGTTGTGTTACCGGAGCGCAGGTAGGCCGTTACCAGCAATCGGCGTGCCAACGGCAGGTCGGGTGACAGCTGTAATGCCTTGCTCAAGTAGCTCTCGGCTTGCAAAACGGAATCCAACTGAAGCTCAATTGCTCCAGCAAGCTGCAATGCCAGTATGTTGTTGGGGGCACCTTTGAGAACTTGCTGCAAATTGCCTCTGGCCAGCTTGAAATCCTTCCGCTGAAACGCCAGTTGGGCCTCCATGTACTTGGTCTGGGGGTTGCTGGGCGCAAACGCCTTCATCTTTGCGATTTGCTTCTCCGCATCATCCAGCTTTCCTTGCTGAAACAAAATGCTCGTAGCCGCAGAATGCGCGGCCATAAAGTCGGGCCGCGCGTCCACGCTTTGGCGATAGGCCGTCAACGCCTCATCGGGTTGGTTTTTTGCGTACAGCAACAAGTCGCCCTTGAGTTTCAATGCCTCATAGTTCTTGGGGGATTTGGCAATCAAGCCATCCACCAATGCCAACGCACCATCAAAATCGCGCTGGCCGGCTTTTTGACGTGCCTGCAGCAGTAGTGCGGGAGCATAGGTGGCATCCGCCTTTAGTGCAGCACCGAGAGCGGCCTGCGATAAATCGGCAAGCCCTTGCGCGGCAAACGACTCAGCGAGCGTGGTTTGCAGGCTGGCCATCTCGGGCGTCTGACTCAACACTACTTGGCCAAACTCATCCGTCACTTTCTTGGCCTGACCCTGGGCGAGCATCGCTTTAGCCAAGTAAGGGGCCACTTGGGCTTGTGGCACTTTCAAGGCCAATGCCTTTCGCAACTCGGTTTCAGCACTCACCGGATCCCCGCCGTCCAGCAATGCCACGCCCAGTAAGTACCGCGCCTCCGGAAGATCTGGATTACTTTGTAGCGCATTCTTGATCTGGATAACGGCAGCCTTACTGTCGTTTTTTGCCAAATAGTCTTTTGCGGAGTTCAGCATCGCTTCCGGCTTTTCGCCACAGGCCACCAGCATCAGTGCCATCAACAAAGCAGGGAGCTGATAGCGAGAAAAAGATTTCTTGGAGTTCATTTTTACCCTCAGTTACAAACACGCATCCAGCAACTTATTTCAAACCCAACCGGTGCATCAAATCGTAGAGCGTGGGCCGACTGACACCCAACAACTCCGAAGCTTTCACCATATTTCCATTCACCCGGCCGAGTGCCGAAATAATGGCTCCCCGCTCCGCGTTGTCACGAATCATGCGCAGGTCCAGCGAGTTGTCGGCCGCATCCTCAACAACGCTTTTCAAGCCCAAATCGTCACTGGTAATCTGCTTGCCATCGGCCATGATGATGGCACGCTTGATGCAGTTCTCCAGCTCCCGAATATTGCCAGGCCAGCGGTGTAGTTCGACCGCCCTGACCGCGTCTTCGCTCAAAGTCATAGCCGGTCGATTCTGTTCCTGGGCAAATTTTTTGACAAACGCGTGCGCCAGCATGGCTGCATCTCCCACACGGGAACGCAGTGGCGGGATGTTGATTACTATTTCGGCCAACCGGTAATACAAATCCTCGCGGAAGCGTCCTTCTTTGCTCAGAGCGTTGAGATCCTGGTGGGTCGCGCAAACGATACGAACATCCACCGGGATTTCCTGGCGCCCGCCCAAGCGCTCAATCGTTCTTTCCTGTAAAAATCGAAGCAACTTCGCCTGTAGCGGAAACGGCAAATCTCCAATTTCGTCGAGCATCAAAGTGCCGCCATGCGCCGTTTCAATTTTGCCCATGGTCTGCTTTGAGGCCCCCGTGAACGCGCCTTTCTCAAACCCGAACAACTCGCTCTCCAGCAAATTCTCAGGAATAGCCGCACAGTTAATGGCGACAAACTTGCCGTTGCGGCGAGGTGATGCGCCGTGCAACCCACGCGCCAAAACCTCCTTGCCGGTACCGCTTTCACCCAGCAACATCACGGTTGCGTTCGAACTGGCCACCTTTTCGATGGTACGGCTAATGCGCATCATCTCCGGATCACGCGTAATCAATCCAAACAATGCGTCGGGCTGATGCATTTCGCGTAAACGGCGATTCTCGCTCTGGAGTTCGAACAGCCGAAAGGCACGCTCAACCGTCAGATTGAGCAACTCCGGCTCAAACGGCTTGGCAAAAAAATCATACGCGCCCATGGCTACCGCCCGAAGGGCGTTGGCCTGGTCGTTTTGACCCGTCAAGACAATCACCTTGATATCAGGGTCCACCGCCATGATCTGCTCCAGCAGCTTGAACCCTTCTGACACCGAGTCGGCATCTGGCGGCAGCCCCAGATCCATGGTCACCACTGCGGGCGTGCTTTTGCGCAATTGCACCAGCGCACTTTCCCGATCATGGGCCGTCACCGAATCAAAGCGGTCAAGTGACCACTTGATTTGCTTTTGCAGCGCCAGATCGTCTTCGACGATCAACAACGAACGAGATTTTTCGGATGTCATGAAACTTCTCAAATGTGAATGCCTGATTACCTTTGCGCGTCAAACACCGGCAATAGTAAAGTGACCGTGGTTCCAGCACCCACCGCGCTTGCCACATCAATCTTGCCACCTAATTCCTGAACGTATTGGAAACTTTCGTATGCACCAATGCCCATTCCCGACTGTTTGGTGGTTTGAAACGGCTTGAAAAGACGATCACGCAGGAATTCTGGCGACATGCCCTGCCCCGTATCGCCCACCATCACTCGGGCTTGGCCACCTACGCGGTCAAGGGTGAGCCAGACACGCCCCGACGGGTCTGTTGCATCAAATGCGTTTTGTACAACGTGACCGATGATGCGCTCCAGCCGCTCTTCATGACCGCGCGCCAGCACCACATCACCCATTTGAACCTCAAGCACCCGACCCCGCCCCAAGGCTACTGCTTCGATGCGGCCAACAATACTGCCCAGATTGACGCCAAAAGCGGCCCCCGGCGGAGTGGCCCCCTCGCGTAACTGCAACATGAGTTGGCGCATTCGTTCCAGAGAGTTCTCAACGGTAATCAGCATGTCCTGCTGAAACTCCGGGTTATCCCCCAGACGCTTGGCATTTTTCATCATCAGGGACAGCTGGGTCACGATGTTTTTCAAATCATGCACCACGAAGGCGGACATGCGATTGAACGCATCAAACTTGCGGACCTCCAGCAGCGCCTCGGTCGCCTGCATTTGCGCCAGAAAGCTCGCCGCCTGCTGGCCGGCAGTTTTCAGCAGATCATTGACTTCCCAATTCACCTCCACGCGCGTGCGCGCACTGGCCAGCACCACAAAGCCAATCAACTCCGACCCTACCAGTAAAGGAACCACCAACCACGCCTGCGCAAGGTCCTGCAGCCAAAGCGGCAGCTGCATCTGACCATACCGGCGCGAAAAAGATCGGTATTCCTCCAGGTTGACGACCCAACCGCTGGTGGCCATGAATTCGCACAGCGGTGAATCCGCCTTTTCCCGATCTGCGGTCTGGGCCATGTTCCAGCAGGCAGTCTGACTGAAATCAGCCTCGCCTTTGGATCGCATCCACAGGCTTCCGCCAGGACTTTCCAGCATCTCCGCCAAACCACGAACGACTTGCTGCCCCATTTCCTGAGGCGTGTTGCGACTTGACAATGTCTTGGTGAACTTGAGCCACTCGTCGCGGTAGTCGTAGCGGTATCGAAAGAAATGTTTTCCCAGGAACACCCGAAGACTCGCGCGCATGGAACCCGACATGGCCAGCACCATCAGCAGAATCAGGGTGAAGAAGACAAACCCGACTTGCAGCGCCCGGCCCCACTCGCCACCAAAGTACCGCACGTAGTAGCCTACCGCAGACATAAAAACGAGGTATGCGCCTGCAATCAATAGCGTTGCGGAATGAAATGCCGCCTTGGGCGAAAGACGAATCTTCGATATCCAGTCGCTGCGCCGTGTCATGGAAAGCACGAGCAACGGCAAAACCAGCACGTGCACACCACCCCTTATGCTGAGCGCATCCGTGTCCACGCGGTTGAACATGACCGCTTCTGAAAACAAGTACAGATCAAACAGGAAAGCTCCGGCCAACCCAAGGGACAAAGGTTTGAGGTTCCAGCGGGAATCTTCGGTGGCATTGCGAAACACTTGCTCCAGCAAGACCAGCGCAAAAATCGAGGTTGCCATGACGCCAACAAGACGCAACTGCGAAACCAGCGCCAGGTTACCGATGCCGAAACTCGCAAGCAACAGGGACACCACACCCAACAGTATCAGCGCACCCGCCACAACCGCCAACCACGGCAACCGGACGGAGCGTGCACTGGAGGGAGCCGGACGGAGCAGCGTCAACAGGAACGCGAACCACCCACCATAGCGAAGCAAATCCAGCAGGTTGCTGAACAACAACCACAGCGGATTGGCTGTGAAAGAGAACGCCAGTCCAAACCAGCCCCACAGGGCGGTGCACACTACGGTCGCAACCACCAGCGCATTGGAGCGATCGTGCGAGGGGCCTGGACTCCCCTGCTGCGCCAGACGGAACACAAAGAGCGAGTAAGCCATTCCAACAAGGAACTGGCTCCAGGCCATCACGGCCATGCTACTGGGCACCCTTGCGCATCAACACCACCCCTACGGTCTCAAACAAAATGACAATGTCGAGGAAGAGGTTGTGATTTTTTACGTAGTACAAATCGTATTGCAGCTTTTCAGCTGCATCTTCTACTGAAGCACCATATTGGTAGCGTACTTGCGCCCAGCCAGTTACGCCTGGCTTGACACTTTGTCGCACCGCAAAGAAAGGGATTTCTTTCGTCAATTTGTCGACAAAAAACGGGCGTTCAGGGCGAGGGCCCACCAAACTCATCGCACCGCCCAGCACGCCAAAAAGCTGCGGCAACTCATCAATACGCAGTTTGCGGATCACCCGCCCCACCCGTGTCACCCGATCATCCGAAGCACTGGCCCAGCGGGGCGTGCCATCTTTTTCGGCGTCGATTCGCATGCTGCGAAACTTCACCACGTTGAAGAGACGACCATTCAACCCTACGCGCTCTTGCAGGTACAGCATGGGCCCACCACTCTCGATCAGTATCAAAATACCGGTGATGACCATGATGGGCAACGTGACGACAATCAGAATCGACGCGCAGACAATGTCAAAAACCCGCTTCACGGCAGCCCGCGCCCAGCCGTGACCAAAGCCATCCCCAAATATGAGCCAGCCAGCGGATATGGAGTCCAGCCTGATTTGCCCCAGGGTTTTTTCGAAATGGGTCGCCACATCGACCACCCGCACGCCACGCAACTTGCAATCCAGCAGTTCACGCAGCGGCATGCTACCGCCGCGGCGCTCTGAGAGCGCGACCACGATTTCGTCGACTCTCTCGTCGACCACGATGTCCGACAGGGGCTTGTCGGAAACCAGAAGCCCCCATGCTGAAACCTCAGGTACTGTTTCGTTAGGGCTGGGGAAGTAGCCAACAAGATCAACATTGGGGTCTGAATTTTTCAGGCTTTTCCCGACATGTTTGGCGGGTTTTCCGGTACCCAGAATCAACACCCGCTGGCGCATGCTTTCAGCCGGGGTGGAGTTGGCCACATAGATTCTGGTTACCAGCATCAGAATCAAGACAGCGATCAAAGCCGACATCACGGCACGCCGGTCGTCACCACTCTGGTAAGAGAATTTCCAGACCAGATAGGCTAGCGGCACGGATGCACAAAATGCAAGCACCGCCCGGGCATGCGTCTGCCCAATGGTCCGGTTATGTCCACGCTGGTAAAACCCAAGGCCGTGGTTGATGATCAGAACGCCCAAGCCCAGCACCAGCGAGTTGGCCAAAATACGGGGTACCAGGTAGGCCGGTTCTGCCACTTGCACCAGAACAGCAACCAGCATGGCGGTGACCACCAGCCCTAAATCAAAGCACATCTGCAGCAGTGTGCGTTTATGAAAATAGTGACCTAGTATTTTTATCATTCCCAAATTCCCGATTGTCGAGCCTGTTATCGGACCCCATCTTCTACGCCCATTAAAGCAGTGAATGGGTAAAGAAACCACGGTTTTGACCGTTAAAAAATTCTAGCAGGCCTCGCTTTCAGGCTGGCGGGCGAGTTCGGTCGATGCAAACAGCAGCAAAAAGAACAAAAAAGCCACCCTGGGGACGTCCATCACGCTGCTAACCACCCCCACCACCAGAAGCCCAGCCAGCGACGCTGCCAGGAAAGGCGAAAGCGCCTTCGTCCGGGCTTGCCCCAGCGACAGGTGCCACAACGCCACAGCGATCAGCGCACCCAGCAGCAGTAAGCCAACCAGACCCCGCTCAATCAGAACCTCCAGATACAGGTTATCGATGTGCCATGGCAGGAAATAGGACTGTGCTGCAGGAAACCACTGGGTCAGACCCCTCGAAAAATCTCCGTTTTCGAGCAGACTCCGAGCACGTTCACCAGTCAGATCCAGGTTATCAATGTCTGCCGCCCCTGCGGGACTGGCCACTGAAATTTCAAACAGGTGCATGCGTGGCGCGTACCAGGTGCCGCCGCCCAGTGGAGGCCCCCTCAACGGGAACGCCACCGTTTGCCAAGCCGTTTTCCCCGGCAATACCGTCACCAGCATGTCCTGGCACGCGCGGTCGTACAACAAGTGCCGCTCGCACAGCGCCACATACAAATCCGTCGGCTCCTGCACCCGCACCGCCATGCTGACACGGTACCCACCCGCTGAGTCCACCTGCACGCGTTGTGTCAGGGCATACGATCCGCCCAGATCGTCCAGGTTTTCCGCACTGCGCAGGGACATGAATCCATTGATTGGCTGGCCAGCCTTCTTCCCGGAATGCAGCTCTACCGTGCCAGAAAACCCCTCGTTTGGCACCTTCGCCGCATAGTTGCCGGGTAGCCGTCCCAGCCCCTTGCCGAGCCACCAGTCGGCCGGGCCCTGCAGCAAGCCCATACCGCGCTGCCAATGCTCCATCCTGCTACCCAAATCCTGACTGGTTTTGGCCAGCCGCTCCGCCATGAATGACCCCGCTCCCAGCACGGCTGCCACCTCCAACGCTATCAAGAAAACCAGCGCCGCGCTGCCCTTGGCTCGCCAACCTTCCCACCACAAATTTTTGCTTTTGCGTTGCGTTGATGCATGCTTTTGCCTCCAAAGCAATACCGCCAGCAAACCCAGAGGGGCAACGACTGACAGGTACACGCCACGTGAGAAAGTGGTCAGGCAGGCATACGCCGTCAGGAGTGCCAACACGGCGGCAGCAACCCACGTCAGGCGCCTTCTGGCCACTGCCAGTGCCCAAACGACGAATGGCGACGCAAGCGCCAGATAGCTGTCAATAGCGGCACCCCCCACGTGCATTTCCCAGAAAAGACCCACGGTGCGGTAATTGGTTGAAAAATCCAGCAGTCCGACAAAGGCCGCTCGCTCCCACACCACGGCCAGCGTCAATAGGCCCAGCCCAGCAACCATGCCCGCCGCCAGCCGCTGACTGGCCCTTGCAGTTGAATGACGAAACTCCCGCCGCAGCAAGGGCAGCAGGAGCAGTGCAAAACCCAGGCTCTTGAACACCCGCACACTGTTGAGGGCATCGCCGTACCCGGCGAACCAATCAAAGGCAAAACCCCCGGAATCCTCCAACCCGCGGTGCAGCGCCCACAGGCTGGCAATACCCAGCAGACCCTGCAACACAGGGATAAGAGCCGGCAGACGCGGCGGAGCGCACTCTGCGGGCCCTCGATGCTCCAAAGCCCAGCGCCCGTAACCGCCCGCCAAAGTGCCCAACAGCAAGATATCAAACTCATCGAACACCAGCCACCCGGTCCAGGGCGCAAAGTTCAAAAATGGCAGACAGGCCGGTACCACAAAGAGCCATGCCGCCGGAAACGACGCCGCCATGACGCACCAGACCCACAAGACAAGCGTTGCACCCATTGGCCACAACGGGTGGTTCCAGGCCAACGCGGCGCCCGCCAGCAGACAGGAAAGCGCCAGCAAAAGGCGGGCCAGATGGTTCAGTGCAACGCCCCTTAGACCAGTACTTCAACGCAGTGTGGATGCCCCAAAAACCCTTGCGGACTGGCACTTGCGCCATAGGCCCCCGACTGGAACACCACCGCCAAGTCACCCACATCGGCGCGCGGCAAGGCCATGCGGTCCGCCAGCAAATCCAGCGGCGTACACAAGGGTCCGACCACCGACGCCACCTCCTGCTCCCTAGCGTGCATGCGGTTACCAATGGCGACAGGATAATTTTTCCGCACCACCTGCCCAAAGTTGCCTGAGGCGGAGAGATGGTGGTGCAGCCCACCGTCTGTCACCAGATACACCTGCCCGCGTGAGACCTTGCGATCCACCACCCGCGCCACGTACACGCCGGCCTCACCCACCAGGTAGCGCCCCAGCTCAATCACGATGCCCGCTTCGGGCAACTCCGTGGCAGCGCGTTCGCAGATGTGGGCCAGGTTGTCACCTATCGGCGCCAGATCAAGCCGCTGCTCGCCCGGAAAATAGGGAATGCCAAAGCCTCCGCCCAGGTTGAGGAAGCGCACCGGTGCGGGGGCCAGTTCCGCCAAGCGCAGGGCCAACTCATAGGACTTGCGCTGGGCATCGCAAATGGACTCGGCCTTGAGGTTTTGGGAGCCCGCAAACAGATGAAACCCCTCAAACTGCACGCCGGTGCTGCGAATCAAATCCATCAGCGCGGGCATTTGTTCCACGTCCACACCAAACTGCTTGGGGCCTCCGCCCATCTTCATGCCCGAGCCTTTGAGCTCAAAGTCAGGGTTCACGCGCACCGCCACCCGCGCTGGCAAGCCCAACTCCGCGGAAATGGTTGCCAGTTCCGATACTTCGCGGAACGACTCAATGTTGATCAACACGCCTGCTGCCACCGATTGGCGCAGTTCGTTAGTTTTCTTTCCCGGCCCGGCAAAGCTGATCTCCTGGGGGTTGGCACCCGCATTCAAGGCCACCTGCAACTCGCCGGCGGAGGCCACATCCACGCCATCCACCAGCCCCGCCATCAGGCCCACCACGGCAGGCATCGGGTTGGCTTTCATGGCGTAGTGCAGTTTGATGGCCTTGGGCAACACGGCCCGCAGTACGCCGACCCGCGCGCGCAGCAGGCTGCGGTCATAGGCGTAAAAAGGAGTTTGCCCCACACGCTCCACCAGGCGCGAGAGCGGCATACCGCCAATTTGCAGTTCACCGTCAACGACAGGGAACTGGTCCATGGGGGCATGGACGGGAAGTGGGCGTTCAGTAGGGGTCATTGGGAGTCATCGGTTCACTGTGGTGTGCGTTCGGCCCACTCGGTGGCCAGCAGCTTGCGGTCAATCTTTCCGTTGGGGTTGCGCGGCAACGGGCCGGGTCGCACATCAATGTGGGCTGGCACCATGTAGGCCGGCATACGCGCCCGGCACTCCAGATTCAAGGCTTTCAGGTCGATAGCCCCCGTAGAGTCTGCCGGAGTAGCTATCACTTGTATAGCATGACCCAGCAATGGGTGGTCCACTCCGAAGGCCACGCACTCCCCCACCATCCGGGTGGCGTACAGCACCTCTTCCACTTCGGTGGGGCTGACGCGGTAGCCGGATGTTTTCATCATCTCGTCACGCCGGCCAATGAAGTACAGGAAGCCCTCCTCATCCTGGCGCACGGTATCGCCCGAAAACACGGCGTACTCCGGCAACTGCAGCCCGGGCTGGCGTCCGGGCGCATCGGGGGCCAGCAATTGGTAGCGTTCGGCGGTCTTTTCGGCGTCGTTCCAGTACCCCAGGCCCACCAGCGCACCGCGGTGCACCAGTTCGCCGGGCTCATTGGGCGCGCAGGGCGAGCCGTCTTCGCGCAGCACCAGAATTTCGGCATTGGGAATGGCCTTGCCAATCGAGTCGGGGCGGCGGTCCACCTCGGCAGGCGGCAAAAACGTAGACCGAAAGGCTTCCGTCAGGCCATACATCAAAAAAGGCAGCGCCTTGGGCACCCGCTTACGCAGCAGGGCCAGCGTCTCGCCCGGCATGCGCCCGCCGGTGTTGGCAAAGTAGCGCAGGTGCTCGCCGACCTCGGCAGGCCATTCCAGCTGGGCCAATTGAATGTAGAGGGGCGGCACCACCGTGAGGCCGCTGACCTTCTCCTTGGCCATGGCTTTGAGCACATCGCGCGGCAGCAAATAATTGAGCAGCACCACCCGCGCGCCCACATGGAAGGCGGTTGTCAACTGGCTAAAGCCCGCATCAAACGACAGGGGTAACGCAGCCAACAGGGTGTCCGTTGCCTGATTTTCAAGATAGGACGCCACGCTCTTGGCGCCGGCCACCATGTTGCGGTGCGACAGCACCACCCCTTTGGGGCGACCCGTGCTGCCCGAGGTGTAGAGAATGGCCACCATGTCGGTGTCAATCACCCGGTGCCCCGCTTGGGGCGGACTCATTAGGAGGGCATTCCAACTGGTGAAGGCCAGATGCGGCGGCTGCGGCGCAGCGGGAACCTCCGCGCCCGTCAGCACGACATCCCGCAAATCATGGCATTCGGCCAGCACCGGCGCCAGCAAGGTCAAGCGCTCGGGCGAGGTCACCAGCACGCGCACGTTGCAGTCGCGCAAAATGAAGGCGACCTGCTCAGGCTTAAGCAGCGGATTCAGCGGCACAAAGACACCGCCCGCAGCCGGTGCGCTAAAGCTGGCAATCACCGTCTCAAACCGCTTCTCAAGGTAGATGGCGACCCGCTCGCCGCGTTGCAGGCCCAACTGCATCAAACCGGCTGAAAAATGGGAAGTCGCTGCCTGCAGTTCCTGGTAGCTCAGCGAGTCTGCGCCGTAGGTCAGCGCAATGGCTTGCGGCGTACGCTGGGCAGAGACCGCTATCAATTCATGCAGCAAAGTGGATTCAGTCATGGCTGGTCGGGTGAATGCAGGAAGCGGGTATCGAGGTCAACAGAAATGACCTCGGGTATCGTACACGCTCTGCAATTTTTCTTGGCATTGCCACCCCCCATGGACAACCACAATTCACTCGCCCAGGAATGGCAAACCCTGCAAGGCAACCACGAACAGCACGAAAGACATGCGCTGCTGATCAAACTGACTTGTCTCGCACTCGGCGTAGCGGGTTTAGCCGCCCGAGTGCCGTTGGGCTGGCTAGCGCTTGCCGTGATGCTGCTCTGGGGGCAGGAAGGCATCATCAAAACCTACCAATCCCGCCTGGCGGATCGCCTGCTGGTGGTGGAATCCCTGCTCCGGGAGGAGCAACCCGCGCGGCACGCCATGCAGCTGCACACCGATTGGGCCACAAATCGCCCCGGCGGCGCAGGTCTGATCGCCAGCTATGCCATGAGCGCCTGCCGCCCAACGGTCGCGTTTCCCTATCTGCCGATACTCATCACGGGTTGCATCGCAGCATTTATATAAAAACAGCCTGCAGCCCCCGTAAAACCTGCGCAAGTAGCTATACATTTGATAGCAATACAATCTGCATCAAAACCAACCAACGCCCCAGGGAGTCAGAATTGAACGTAACACAAGAAGTCATCCGCCTGCTGGATGAAGTTTTAAGCCTGGATGGCCGATCCAGCGGCTTTACCCGCGACACCCCGTTGCTGGGGGCCATTCCCGAGCTGGACTCCATGGCTGTCGTCACGCTGATCACCGGACTGGAAACCCACTTTGGCCTGGTGGTGGATGATGACGACATTGACGGCAGCACTTTTGCCACAGTGGGCTCGCTGGCTGACTTTGTTACCGAAAAGCTCGCAGGCTAAGTCAAGCCTTAAAGGGACTGCGTGAGTTCGGTTAGACGCTCTCTGCTGTATTCCTTGGCAGACAGCTATCTTGGGGTCAGCCTGCAGTTGGCCAGCACGCTCATCATCTCCCGTCTTCTGACGCCAACCGAGATTGGCATATTTGCGGTGGCCGCGGCGCTGGCGGCGCTTGCCAGCACATTTCGCGACTTTGGAGTGGCCGAATACCTGATTCAGGAAAAAGATCTGACGGCAGCCAAGATTCGTGCGGCCTTTGCTGCCAACTTGGTGGTGTCATGGCTGATGGCACTTTTGCTATTCGCTTCCAGCGGCGCTGTGGCGGACTTCTATCGACAACCGGGCGTGGCAGACGTCATGCGGATTCAGGCGGTCAATTTTTTGATCATTCCGTTCGGCGCAGTGACCATGGCGTATTTCCGCCGTGAGCTCAACTATCGCCCCATCTTTATTGCCGGGCTTCTCGGCAACACCACCTCTTTTGTTGTTGCGACGGTCGGAGCTTGGCGTGGCTATGGGTACTTGAGTCTGGCCTGGTCATCGCTCGCCGGCGTCGTGGTTACGGTCGCTATCTCGGTGGTCATGCGCCCCAAGGGTTTTCCGAGCCTGCCCTCACTCAAGGGGGTGGCCGACGTAGCCCGGTTTGGCAAACACGCCATTGGCATTTATCTGTTTGGTCAGATTGGAAAGAGCGCGCCGGAAGCGGTTGTTGGCCGGATATTGGACATGGCATCGGTTGCATTCTTCAGCCGTGCGAATGGTTTGATGGAGATCTTTAACCGGACCGTGCTCAGGGCTGTTTTGCCGGTGTGTCTTCCGTATTTTTCCCAAGCTGCACGTGCCGGCCAGGAGACGCGCATCGGCTATCTCAAGGCAACCAGCATGCTGACCGGCATTGGTTGGCCTTTCTTTCTGGTCATAGGCATTCTTGCCTTCTCGACCATTCGCTTGCTTTACGGAGTCCAATGGATGCCGGCCGTCCCCTTGGCCCAGATTCTGTGCCTCGCAGCCGTATTTGAACTGCCTTACTTTTTGGCCGGAGAGGTCATGATCGCGCATGGTCGAGTTGACCAGAGCAATCGGCTGCAGCTTTTGGTGCAGGCCATACGGCTAGCCAGCCTGGTTCTGGTGGTTCCGTTTGGGATGGTCGGGGCATGCTGGGGGCTTGCTGGGGCCGGATTGATGGGCGCGGTTATTTCTCACCAATTTCTGCATCGCATCATTGGTTTGCGCCTTGCTGACGTGCTCCGAGCCTGCGTGGGGAGCGCCGGGGTGGCAGCATGCTGCAGTGGCCCTGTGCTGCTACTGGTACTCCTGGTGCCGCAGACAGAGGCCAACTACCAAGGCGTGCTGGTTGGTGCCACCTTACTCGCGGCGCTTTCCTGGCTGATTGCTTTGCACTTCTTTGCCCACCCGCTCCTGGACGAACTAAGGAGCCTGAGCGCCAAGGTGCTAAGCAATACGAGACGCAAAACGTCAAACGAACACGAATGATTCGGGCAATGCACCTTTCACTGCAAAAACTGACGCCTAATACAATTAAAAAAAGGCTTTGAGCTATCAAACTACAGGGAGCCTCAATTGCACACAAACCAGGAAGTCATCCGTCGGCTACAACGCCGACCAATGACCCCATCAGGCGGGGCGGGGTGAGCGTGGAAGCATTTTTTCTGCCTGTGGCCGGTGGGCAACGCTTTTGCCTGTACCACCCGGCGGTCAGAACGCCCGGTACGGTAGCGCGTGGCCAAGTCGTATACGTGCACCCCTTCGCGGAAGAAATGAACAAATCCCGCCGCATGGCTGCATTGCAGGCGCGAGCGTTGGCGCAAGCCGGCTTTGATGTGCTGCAGATCGACCTGCTGGGCTGTGGCGACAGCAGCGGCAACTTCGGCGACGCAACCTGGTCAGCTTGGGTGAGAGATGTAACAGACGCCTGTGATTGGCTGCGCAAGCGCACGGACGGTACCACGCTGCAGATACCGCGCCCGCCGCTTTGGCTCTGGGGCCTGCGCGCCGGCTGCCTTTTGGCAGCGCAAGCTGCACAAATGATAGAAGAGCCATGCAATTTTTTGTTTTGGGCGCCTACTCCGGCTGGCAAACCACTGCTGCAGCAGTTTCTGCGTCTCAAGGCAGCAGCTGACCTCGCTAGCGGCAACGCCAAAGGCGTCATGGAAGGCCTTCGTGCAGATCTGGCGCAAGACCGACCGGTTGAGATTGCCGGCTACCTTTTGGCTCCCTCCCTGGCCAACGGGCTGGAGCAGGCCAACCTGAAGCCACCAGCCCGAGCCCTTGCGGGGCGGGTGGAATGGATCGAATTGTCCACGCGCCCTGATTCCGGCCTGACACCTGTGGCCATCAAAGCCATTGCCGACTGGCAGCATGCTGGCTATGCAATACGCAGCCATCTGGTGAATGGCCCCTCATTCTGGCAAACCAGCGAGATTGAGGACGCCCCGGCACTGATCAGCTCCACCAATGCGGCCCTGATGGAGCCGGGCAGGCCATGAGCTATCGGGAACAAGCCATCACATTCGATTGCCAGGGCGAGTGCCTGGTGGGCATCCTCTCGCTTCCGGAATCCAAAGCAAGGCCAACCGCAAGCACTGGTGTGGTCATCGTTGTCGGCGGTCCGCAATACCGGGGGGGTAGCCATCGCCAGTTTGTGCTGCTAGCCCGCGCGCTGGCCATGGCAGGCACACCCGTGCTGCGCTTCGACTACCGTGGCATGGGCGACAGCACGGGCGAGCTGCACACCTTTGAGAACGTGAATGACGACATTGCAGCGGCGATCAACGCCCTGCAAATGGCGGTCCCGGCTGTGCAAGGCGTGGTTCTTTGGGGTTTGTGCGATGGCGCATCCGCCGCCCTTCTGTATTGCCGGGCTACGCATGATGCACGCATCAACGGCCTGTGCCTGCTCAACCCGTGGGTGCGCTCAGAAGCCAGCCTGGCTAAAACGCAGGTCAAGCACTACTACACCCAGCGGCTGCGGCAAAAAGATTTCTGGATCAAGTTGCTCAGCGGGAAGGTGGCCACCAGCGCGGCAAGTGGCTTGATACGCAACGTCAAGACTGCTTTTTCGAGTCAGCGTGCACGAGCAAAGACGCATGACAGCCAGCCCTTTCAAACCAGCATGGCCTTGGGATGGGCGGAATTCAGCGGCCCAATGCTGCTGATTTTGAGCGGCGAAGACTACACGGCCAAAGAGTTTCTGGAGTACGTGGCGCAAGACGCGCATTGGTCCAACGCACTGGATAGGGCCATGCTTTTAAGGCATGATTTGCAGCACGCTGACCATACTTTTTCTGATTCAACGCAAAGTCAGCAAGTGGAGTTGCTTTGCGCCACTTGGCTGAACACAGGTCCAGCGACTTCAACTCGACGAGGGAATACAAGATGAGCCAATTCCGACTTCAGCAGAATTTAGCATGGCAGCAAATGCGCCGCTGGCTCTGCGCTCTAACATTGGGTCTTGCCTTTTGTGCCAGTGCCAAGGCCCAAACAGGAGCTTCAATCTGTGGTGATCTTGCGAACCATTTCGGCCCTTTTGACTACCGACAACACGCCGGAAGCCAAGATTTCAAGACAAACAAAAACAACCCCCTTTACCTTGTGCACAGTGCGCACTTTCGCCCTGAAATGGAAGCCCTGTCTCATGGTGGTCAGGGGCCCAAAAGCGATGTCGGGCCCGAGCTTGACTACACATTGCGCGCTTTTCCAAATCATCACAGAGCGCTTGATGCCATGGTGCGTCTGTCTGATCGGTTAAAAATGGATCCCCCCCGTGGCACGCGCTACAACGTGGAATGCTGGTTCGACCGCGCCATACGTTTCCAACCCGATGACACCATCGTTCGCATGATCTACGCTACCTACCTTGGGAAAAAGAAACGCGTTCCTGACGCTCTGAGTCAGTTGGAAATTGCAGCCGCTGCAGCGAAGGACAATCCCTTTACACGCTATAACATCGGATTGATATATTTCGACCTGAATGAATTTGACCGGGCTTTGACCGAGGCGCATATCGCCTATGGACTGGGCATGCAGCGCACGGAATTGCGCGACAAGCTGACCAGCACCGGTCATTGGCGCGAGCCAGTGGCAGCGCCACTAGCACCGGCATCAGCACCGGCATCATCTCAATGAGTGATTCGTGTGTTCCCATCCCACGACTGCCCGTGATGAGTTGGTGCGCCTTTGACGGCATCCACCGTGCCGCGCTGCCCTGCCTGTTGGACCAAGCTGGCGTGGACATAACCATCAGCGGCAGGGCGTCTATCTTGTTGGCCATGGAGCTACTTGGCCTTAAGCCCGGCGACAAAGTGCTGGTGCCGACTTATCATTGCCCCACCATGATTGCCCCGGTCGTTGCCCTGGACGCCGAACCCATTTTTTACCCCATCAATGCCTTGGGCGGCCCACAGCTTGACTGGCTGAAGCAGCAACCACTTGATGGCGTAAGAATCATCCTTGCCGCCCATTACTTTGGCCTGCCGCAGCCCATGCAGGCGCTGCGCGAATGGTGTGATCAGGTCGGGATCTCCTTGATAGAGGACTGTGCGCATTCACTTTTCGGCATCAGTGGCTCCCGCCCGGTTGGTCAATGGGGAGACATTGCCATTGGTAGCTTGACAAAATTTCTTCCTGTACCGGAGGGAGGCTGCCTGAAGCGCAACATTACCCTTGAACCCACTCCAGAACTCAGCAAACCATCTGTCAAACAGCAATTTAAGGCGGCCGTTGACATACTCCACGTGGCAGCGAGTTTTCGACGTCTCACCGGCCTCAATGACCTATTGCTGGGCGCATTTTCACTGCGTGACCGGTTCAGGCCTGCCGTTTCTGACGCGGCACAAGTACAACAACTTGACATGGGACAAGAGGAACCGTTGCCTGACGGATTCACAATCGACGCAACATTGTCGCACCGTGCTTTGACTTGGGCCTCAACCTGGGTAGCTCGTTGCCTGCCGCGCGCCAGGATTGTCGACCGCCGACGGCGGCATTTTCTTGAGCTCGCAAAGCTCCTTTCCGGGTTCAACGGTTTTCACCCTTTACATGCGTCATTACCAGACGACTCCGCCCCTTACGTCTTTCCTTTGTGGGTGGCCGAACCAGATCCAGGCTACGCCAGACTGAGGAAAATCAGGATACCGGTTTCGCGCTGGGACCGTCTCTGGCCCACCGTACCGCAAATCACTGGCGATACCGGCACTCTGTGGTCCCATCACATCCTGCAATTGGCGTGCCATCAGGATCTGACCGACGCAGACATTCAGACGATTGCCAACGCAATCATCCAGCTTTACGCCACAAACCCACCAATCGCAGACCCCGCGGCCTTGATTGAGGCTGTCTTGCCTCAATCAAGGTCACGAGACGCGGCCGCCGAACACACTGCCTAGACACCCCATGACCTGGAAACTTTACCCAATCGCCCGACTCCACGAACGAGCAGCAGAGTGGGACCATTTGCAGCGCGGATGCAACCATGCCGCGTTCCTGGAAAGCCCTTTCCTGCTACCCCTGCTTGCGGAGTTTGGCGCTGGCAACGAGCTGCTTGCGCTCAATCACGAGCAAGGCAAGCTAGGAGCCGGTGCGATTGTTCGGCCCTGCGGCAAAGGGCGTTGGGAAACGTTTCAGCCGTCCCAGCTTCCCCTGGGTGCCTGGGTAGCAAACTCTGACATGCACCTGGCAAGTCAAGCCAGGGAATTGTTGACCCAATTGCCTGGCTTGGCGCTGGCACTGGGCGTAACCCAACTGGACTCCATGTTGCAGCCGCGCCCCGACGACAACCCAACACTGCGCACCCTCGACTACATAGACACAGCCTGGGTGGAAATTTCCGGTAGTTTTGACGACTATTGGGACGCACTCGGAAAGAACTTGCGTCAGAATACAAAAAAGCAGCGCAACAAACTGCTGACTGAGGGCACCGAAACCAGAATCGAATGCATCACCGATCCAACGCAGGTTGCGCAAGCCATGCAAGACTACGGTGCACTGGAAAGCGCTGGCTGGAAAGCGGCTGATGGCACAGCCATACACCCCGACAATGCGCAGGGCCGGTTCTACCGCAAGATGCTGGAGAATTTCTGCGCGTCGGGGCGTGGGCGAATCTACCGCTACTGCTTTGGCGACAAAGTGGTATCTATGGACCTATGCATCGACAGTGGCTCTGTCATCATCATTTTGAAGACAACTTATGACGAGAGCTATAAGAATGTATCCCCCTCAACTTTGATGCGGCAAGATCAGTTTAGGCAATTATTCGAAGAAGGCCGCTATCAGCGCATCGAGTTTTATGGCAAGGTGATGGAATGGCACACCCGCTGGACAACCAACACGCGCCCCATCTACCACGCCACGAGCTACCGTTGGCCAATCATCAACACTCTGCATGCACAACTGGCGCAGCGACGCCAGGCTGCGAAACAGATTGACACAAACAGTTGACTCACATGCCTACGTCCAAGATCGCGGTAATTATTCCTTTTTTTCAACGTAAGTCAGGCGTGTTGGCGCGTTCGATCGCCTCCATTGCGGCCCAGCACTACCCGCCCGAGGCCTTGTATGTTCTGATCATCGACGATGGATCGCCGCTACCGGCAGAGCAAGAGTTGCGCGACCACCCACCAGCCGCGGAGCTGAATATTCGCGTGTTGCACCAACCTAATGCGGGGCCCAACGAGGCTCGCAATACCGGCTTGGTCAACCTGGACCCAGACACCAATCTGGTGGCCTATCTGGATTCTGACGATGAATGGATCGGCAACCACCTGTCGCGCGCCGTGCTCTCGCTGTCGCTTGGCTACAGCGCCTACTTTGCCAACCTGTTTCATTTAGGCGACTCCACCAACGAGTTCGACAAGGCAAAACGCGTACGGCACGAAGACCATCCTGCGGTGAATGGCGACCCGACTCTGCGGGCCTACCAAGGAGACATGATTCATCAAATCGCCACTGCCAACATCATTTTTATGCCTTCGCTCGTGATATCAGTCGCTGCGCTGGGTGCAGCCCGCTTTCCGCAGGCGCACCGCCATGGCGGTGGCGACTATCTGTACTGGATGGACCTGATCGCCCATGGCGCCCGCTTTGTCTACTCCACCGGAGCAGAGGTACGCTGTGGAGAAGGCATCAACATGTGGTACGGCAGCGGCTGGGGCACAGATGGTCTGGCCATGCGCATCGTTGACGAAGCACGCTTTCGTCGCAAGGTACTTGACAACTATGCGAAGGCCGAAGCAACCAAGGAGAGCCTGCGCAAACGGATGACCGAACTTCAGACTGGCATGCTTCAGGACATGGTTCACAGGTTGCGCCACAAAAAACCGGTGCACTGGAAGACCATCACTCTGTTTTTCCGAGAGAACCCGCCCTCGTTTCATATGCTGACGCATGTGCTCAGCATCGTCAAAAGCGCGCTGGTCACACGGGGCAGAGCAGACCAAACAGATACCGGGGGCCGACGGTGAGTCTTACCGTCCGGGGCGCGCTGGTATGGTCCTTCGCAGAGCGTTACGCAAGCCTGATTGTTACTGTGGCGAGCACGATGGTACTAGCCCGATTGTTGACCCCTCTGCAGGTCGGAATTTTTTCCCTGTGTGCGGCGGTAACCACCATTGCGGGCGTCCTGCGCGACTTTGGCGTCACTGAATACCTCATACAAGAAAAAGATCTCACTCGCGAGAAGCTTCGCGCCGCCTTTGGAATAGCCATCGTCATCGCTTGGTCGATTGGTGCCTTCATCTTTGGTACACGTGGACTGGCGGCAAGCTACTTCGGCGAGCCCGGAGTAGCCGATGTATTGGCCGTACTGTCGCTCAACTTTTTGATCTTGCCCTTTACCTCGCCAGCCTTTGCATTGCTCAACCGGGAAATGGCTTTTCGGAAAATTTTTGTGATCCAGATCACCAGCAACACGGTTCAATCGGTGACTGCTGTCAGTCTGGCCTATGCGGGGTTTGGCTACATGAGCTTGGCTTGGGCTCCCGTGGCGAGCATCCTGGTACAAACCCTGCTTGTTGGCTACTATCGTCCTCGCGAATCCTTCCTGCTGCCCAGCCTGAAAAATGCAGAAAGCGTCTTGCGTTACGGCTCCATGTTCGTTACATCGCGCGTCATTGAAACCCTCACGCGAAACGCACATGAATTCGTCATCGCCAAGCAATTCGGATTCGCTTCGGTAGGGCTGTTCAGCAGAGCGTTCGGCTTGCTCGAATTGTTTTACAACAACGTCTCCGCAGCGATCCTGCGGGTAGCAACCCCATCGTTTGCAAATGATCATCGGGCCGGTCGCGACCTGGCAGAAACGTTTGCACGCGGCACTGCCATCTTCACTAGCGTTGCATGGCCTTTCTTTGCCTTTGTCGCTTTGATGGCGAAGGAAATTGTGAACGTGTTGTTTGGCCCTCAATGGGCTGCAGCCGCACCCATTGCCAGCATTCTGGCTCTTGCCATGATGCCAGCCTACCTTTATGCGCTTGGGCCGAACCTACTGTCTGCCACGGGCAATGTGGCCCGACGACTCAAAATTTCACTGCAATACAGTCCGGTTCATTTGGCAGGTATCTTCATCGCTTCATTCTTTGGTCTCCAAGCCGTTGCGGCGGTATGGGGGATAAGCCAACTGGTCATGCTGCTGCTCTACATCCATCATTTACAACAGATACTGAACATGAGCGCGCGCCAAATGTTCAAACCCAGCCTGTCAAGCGCTTGGGTGTCGGCCGCATGCGCTGCCTCTCTGGCTCTTGCCGCGTGGGGTTGTCGCGCGGCCAACTTACCTGCATTGGCCACCCTGCTACTTGCAGCCATGGTCGGAGCAACAATCTGGATGGTGGTCGTGCGCGCCACACACCACCCTGTGTTCGAGGAGATAAGAAAAATGACCCCCCGTTTCTCAAGAGAAGCAACGTGATGGCAGCGCAACCAGAACCTGTATTGGCCTGCATCATCGTTACCTATAACGGTGCACCTTGGTTACCGCAATGCCTGGACTCCATACAACAGAGTACCGTGTCAGCGCGAATAATCGTCGTTGACAATGCATCGCAAGACGAGACCGTGGCCATCGTGCGTTCTCACCGCGGTGTGGAGTTGATAGAAACCGGGGCCAATCTAGGGTTCGGTCGCGCCAATAATATCGGCATCGCACGCGCGTTGGATCTTGGCGCAGAACATGTATTCCTCCTCAATCAAGATGCTCACGTCGCGACAGATGCGCTCGAACTCTTGCTCAGGCTATCAGCCAAAAATCCCACGATTGGCATCCTTTGCCCGATGCAACTGGACGCCGAGGGCCGGGCAACAGACCCCACCTTTTTGCGTTACTACCTGGCCGTCCATGCCTCGGCGATGCTGGACGACGCCCTGCTGGGAAGGCCCTTGAAAACCCAATACACGGTTGCCGCTGCACCAGCGGCTGCATGGCTTTTAACGCGCCGTTTCCTTAAAGAAGTTGGTGGCTTCGACCCCTTATTTTTCATGTATTGCGAAGACGATGATTTGTGCAGCCGGGCATGTCATCATGGTTACCAGGTCGCCGTGGTACCCGCTGCGCTTTTCTATCATGGTCGTGGCTTTCACAGTCAGGTCAAGAGTGAAACCAGGTCTCTAAAAATTCGGCGCAAGACCTCACGGCTACGGTCTTCACTTGTAAGAGACATCAAACAGCCGAGCGGGAAAATCTGGAAAAACGCGTGGCACGCGCTCAGCGAACGCTCCTTGTTGGGTCTAACCGCCTTGTTGAGCCATCTCAACTGGATTGAGGCTTACGCCACTCTTATGGCCGTGCTGCAGGTACTTCTATTTGAGCTTCCTGCAATTTCTAGGCATCGTCGCAAGTGCCTTGAGAAGGGGCCTCATTGGTTGCCCGGACCTCCTCACCCCCGCAACTCTGCCCTAAAGGAATATTAAGCAATGGCTCACATAGACTCTACAGAAAAGTTTAAGCAAGCTTACACCGGCCCTCGCCCCGACATTCTCCAACTGTTGCCAGCAAGCCCGAAAATGGTTCTTGACGTTGGCTGCAGCGATGGTACTTTGGGTGCTTCTATTAAGCAGCATTGGCCTATTGCAACAGTCATTGGAATGGAACTCTCTGAGCCGATGGGTGCAGTTGCGGCAAGCCGTATCGATCAGGTCTTTATCGGTGACATAGAGGCCCCAGAATCATTGGCCGGTTTGGCAGGTCAGAAATTTGACGTCGTAATTTTTGCGGACATTCTGGAGCACTTGCGTGATCCATGGAAGATGCTAGGGCGGATACGTCCTTACTTGACACCGGACAGCATCGTCGTGGCCTCGATTCCAAATGTACGTCACATAGATACCATATACCACCTCGTTGTCAAGGGGGAATGGCCGTACAGAGATCGAGGTATTCATGACCGCACCCACATGCGTTTCTTTACGAAGAAAAATATCTTCGACATGTTTGCATCCGAACATCTGGAGATAGTGCAGATGACAAGCAACTATCGACTTTTGGAACGCCCTCACCCAATCAACCGACATGCCCGCCGTTTCGCCATCTTGGGCATGGGGCCATTCCTTGCGTTCCAGTATCTGTTTGTAGCACGCCTCAAGCCGACCAATTGAGGCAGGCGTCCGAAATGCAACTATGACGCACTCCAACACTAGTCACAACGATGAAAGCGCAAGCTTGCTATCGCGCGACAATTGCTTCGACCTGCTCCGCACTCTGGCGGCATTTGCAGTCTTGTTTTCGCATAGCTTTGCGCTCAGCGGCTTGCCTGAACCTTTGATTGGGTATAAATCGACTTTGGGCAACCTCGCGGTCTGGGTCTTTTTCGCGATCAGTGGTTACCTGATCACCAAGAGTTGTTTGGCGAGCGCCACAGTAAGGTTGTTCACAATAAAACGATTGCTCCGCATCATGCCTGCGCTGATTGTTCTTTTGGTAGCGAGCGTCTTTGTAGCCGGGCCCTTGCTTACGCAGTTCACAATGGGTGAATACTTCGCTGACATTCATACTTGGACCTACCTATTCCAGAACCCTGCATTCGGCAACCAAGGGGACGTCCCGGGTGTCTTCGACAACCTGCCACTGGCTGGGGAGTTCAACGGTTCGCTCTGGACGATCAAGTATGAGTTGCTGATGTACGTGTTGTTGGGGGCGATGATTCCCGTACGACGTGAATTCTCAGTTTATATGTGTGTCGCCCTCACCATTACTGTAAGCGCGCGGCAAACCCATCTTGTTGGAGGCGGCAATAGTTGGGAGCATGGTGTCCACTTCAATAAGGTGGACACGTGCACACTTCAGTCATTCAATTACCCGGTGCTGGCCG
>NZ_JBWMBC010000010.1:0-136917 GCF_056521285.1 Rhodoferax sp. GT1R46 | reverse complement strand
CCAGACTACCTACAATTCAAAGCGCGCTGTGTCTGACTGGCTCATTCCGTCGGTCACGATCCCCGGAACGACCGGTCACGATACCGGAATCATCGGCCACGATAAACGGTATACCCATATGGGTTTACCGCGCGCTTACTATTTGACAGACAAGCACGTAATTGCTTTTCACAATTGATTGCGTCGGGACCAAATAAGTGGTCAAACCAATGCGATTCGCGCGTCTTGATCAAGTTTAGAAACTCGAGGGCCCGTGCTCCGTTTCCAGACATGTTGGCGAAGGTGTCAAACCCAGCCTCAAGAAAGTTTTGAAGAGAGCCCAATCCAGAGGATGCCGCTGGTCGGCGCATCATTCTGAGCATCAACCTGAGCCCAGGAGTTCGGGTTAGTCGATCCAGTTCGCGCCCGACAGCAAGCACAATATCCAGTTGTCGATGCCGGTCCTCCACATGACCTACTGACTTCCACGCTAGAACGTACCGGGTCACATCATCGGCATGAGTCCCCTCGGACTCTCGACGCCAGGCGATTGCCATCTGGTGGTCAAGCTCTTCGGTCAGAGCATGTAGTTCCGCCAGTGACACAGCTGTTGCAACCACTGCTGACGGGAAAAACGTTTGAAGTGCTCCGGCAATGCGCGCAAACTGTGCGTCGCGAAGTGAGTAATCCTTGTCGCCGTAGAGTTCGTCCAAAAAAAACCTTGCGGCGCCCGCATACTCCTTTGCATCAAAAAGGTCCGCGTAGGTACCGGCGAAACGACGTGCCTGAAACCGTTTGATGGTCGTCGTAGCGGCAAGGAGGCCGGGTGACGACGCTGCTTCCAAACGCAATGCGGCAACCCGCGCCACCGCATCCCTGATTTTTTGTGCTGCACTCATGGGAGCAAGTGTATCGGTCTGGAAGAGCCAAAAACATGTCCAATGATGCGCTGCGAAACAGGCGGGTTGAGTGCCCCGTGAGCTAGCGCTCGCACTCGTTTTGCGCCTTGTGCTGCCGGTTTCCAATTTACCAATGAGCCCCACGATGGCGCCCATGCGACAGAATCACGACAGTTTGGAGTGTCAACACTAGGGATAACCCTTATATTACACCCCATGCTTGAAGCAAAAGAACTGATCAAAGCCTCATTCGGTGTGGGGCGTGATTTTTTACGCCCACCGGCGGGGAAGGGCAGCAACGCAGCCACAGGGGGGAAGGCTCCAATCCTTGTACCGATCCGCTCATTGGGGGTGAATCACCGTGACCGGATCGCCCGGCATTTGCTTTCGCTAGAGTCTTCCGACCGGTACTTGCGTTTTGGGTACATGGCGCAAGACGCGCAAATTCAGCGATATGTGGACGGACTTGACTTCGAGCAAGACGAGATTTTCGGGATTTACAACCGAAAGATTCAGTTGATCGCCATGGCGCATCTCGCCTATCCCAAGGAGGCTAGCTACGAGTCCTGTGCGGAATTCGGCGTATCGGTTGTTCCCGGTGCACGCGGTCGGGGATTTGGGGCGCGATTGTTTGAACGTGCTGCAATGCATGCTGCCAACGACGGAATCAGCATGATGTTTATTCATGCACTGAGCGAGAATACAGCCATGCTGAAAATTGCCCGCAACGCGGGTGCGACGGTTGAGCGCGACGGATCCGAGTCCGAAGCCCACCTGCAGTTGCCACAGTCCACGTTGGATAGCCGCGTTACCGAAATGCTCGAGGAGCAAGTGGCTCAAACCGATTATCGAATCAAGACGCAAGCCAAGCAGTTCTGGAGCTTCCTTGCAGACTTGCAAGAGGTTCGCCGGGGTGCGATCGACGCGCAACGCCGCATCCCACCCTGAAGCGGGTGAAACCAATCTGTGGCGGGTCATACAAATCCGCTATCCTTGAGGGTCCGAAACAAAGGCAGTCCTTGCCACCACGTCAGTGTCAGACCCACACCCCCCGCGGCCAGCAGACAAAGAAGACAAGCGGACTTTTCTTCGCAAACTCGCTGAGTTCATCCATCCAGGACCCGATTCAACAGCGGAGCTAATTCAGACGCTGGCCGAAGCTGAGGATAACAACATCATTGGTGCCGAGTCGCGCGTGATGCTTGAAGGCGTAATTCGTATGGCGGACATGACCGCCGGTGATGTGATGGTGGCGGCCACGCGCATGGACCTGCTGAATATTCTCGCACCCATGGACTCGTTGCTTCACACCGTGATTGACACCGCGCACTCCCGCTTTCCGGTATACGAAGGTGAGCGTGAAAACGTCATTGGTATTCTGATGGCCAAGGACCTGCTGAAGCTGCAGCGGGCTCCCGAGCTCAACATCCGGGCGCTATTGCGACCCGCCGTTTTCGTGCCAGAGACAAAAGGCCTCAACGACCTGTTGCGTGAATTTCGGGGCAATCGCAACCACCTGGCGATCGTAATAGACGAGTTTGGCCGCGTGGCAGGCCTCATCACCATCGAAGATGTTCTCGAGCAAATTGTGGGTGAAATCGAAGACGAGTTCGACATCGCGGAGGATGAGGGCGACATTTTTGCGCTGGCTGACCGTACCTATCGCGTCAGTGGCGACACCCCTATTGAGCGGGTCAACGACGCATTCACGGTCGTACTCACCGGATCGGATCCAGACGATCACTTTGACACTATTGGCGGATTGATTGCGCACGAAATGGGCCATGTACCCAAGCGCGGCGAACGCTTCACATTGGGGGGCTTGGTGTTCCTGGTGCTCCATACCAAAGGCGGCGCTGTGAAGTGGTTCAAAGTGGCGCCCGACGACGTCGTATCCTGAAAGCTATGCAATCGACCTTTCTGCGTAAGTACCACGCAGTGGATATTTTTGTCAAATTCGCTATTGTTTTGATAGCTGCTTGCGCCAGCGCTGCAAGCGTTGCGTGGCCATTCTCCCTTCTTTTTGAAAAAGGGGAACCGCTCTGGTGGCTGCAATTGTTGTCCATGGGCGTGCTCGTCTGGGTGCTGCACCGTTGCAGGAGCTGGACGCAGGCCGGGGCTATCGGGTTACTTTTCGCCACGGCCTGGCTGTGTGGCACGTTCTGGTGG
Organism: Rhodoferax sp. GT1R46; assembly: GCF_056521285.1. NCBI lineage: Bacteria > Pseudomonadati > Pseudomonadota > Betaproteobacteria > Burkholderiales > Comamonadaceae > Rhodoferax > Rhodoferax sp. GT1R46. Next base: position 133,870 of record NZ_JBWMBC010000010.1, on the reverse strand, counting down.
CTTTATATCTCGATGCACACCTACGCCGGGTTGAACGGGTTGCTGACGGCCCTGGCCATTGTGGCCCTGGCCGCGGCACTCGGTTTGTATTACGCGGCGGCGTCAGCGCTCTATTGGCGTATCAAGGATCGCAGCCCGCATATTGCATGTCTGGGTTTTGCCGCACTGTGGACCGCAGCTGAAATGGCGCGTGGCACCTGGCTGACGGGTTTTGGCTGGGGCGCTGTGGGTTATGCGCATGTAACCGGGCCTTTGGCTGGCTACGCGCCATGGGTTGGTGCATATGGCATAACGGCATTGGCTGTCTGGCTCGCTGCTGCAGTGGTGCTCTTTTCTCGCAGCGGGGCCGTGCAACGCTCGGCGACCGTCGTTGTGCTGGTCGCTGGCTGGATGGCGTCCACCTGGCTGCCCACATGGTCGGCACCCGCGGGTCAGCTGTCGGTAACCCTGTTGCAAGGCAATATTCCCCAGGATGAGAAATTTCAGCCTGGTTCTGGCGTTCCACTGGCCTTGCGCTGGTATGGCGAGCAGTTGCAAGCCAGTCGGGGTGATCTGGTCGTTGCGCCAGAGACGGCCATTCCTTTGCTGCCCCAGCAACTGCCACCCGAGTATTGGGACGCCTTGCAAAGCCGCTTTGCCAAAGGTGAGCAAGCGGCCCTGATCGGGTTCCCTTGGGGGAGCTATTCGCAGGGTTACACCAACGCAGTGCTGGGCTTTCAACCGGCTCAAGCGCAGCTATGGCGCTACGACAAGCACCATCTGGTTCCCTTTGGTGAGTTCATTCCGCCATGGTTCAAATGGTTCACCACTCTGATGAACATTCCCTTGGGGGACTTCAACCGGGGCGCCGTGGGTCAACCGTCCTTTGAGTGGAAAGCGCAGCGCTTGGCACTCAATATCTGCTACGAGGATTTGTTCGGCGAAGAACTGGGTGCCCGCTTCATCAACCCGCCAGTGGCCCCGACCATCTTCGTCAACGTGAGCAACATCGGCTGGTTCGGCAATACCGTGGCCATCGACCAGCATTTGCAGATCAGCCGCATGCGTGCGCTGGAGTTTGAACGGCCGATGATCCGCGCAACGAACACCGGGGCCACCGTCATCATCGACCATACGGGCCGCGTGACGCATGCATTGCCGCGCCACACCCGCGGCGCCCTGGTGGGGGATGTGCAGGGCCGCACCGGCATCACCCCTTTTGCGTGGTGGGTGTCCCGCTTTGGATTGTGGCCACTGTGGTTACTGGCAATTGCTATTGTTTTGATAGCTGTCCGCGCACGGCCAATCAGGGCGGGTTAGCGGTTTTGCCCCTGTAAAATCAGGGCATGCTCACATTTCAACAAATCATCCTGAAATTGCAGTCCTACTGGGCTGACCAAGGTTGCGCGCTGCTGCAGCCGTATGACATGGAAGTCGGCGCCGGCACTTCGCATACGGCTACATTTTTAAGAGCACTGGGGCCTGAGCCCTGGAAAGCCGCTTATGTCCAGCCCAGCCGCCGCCCCAAAGATGGCCGCTATGGCGAGAACCCCAATCGCCTGCAGCACTACTACCAGTACCAGGTGGTTTTGAAGCCCGCGCCAAGCAACATTCTGGAGCTGTACCTGGGGTCGCTGGAGGCATTGGGTTTCGATCTGAAGAAAAATGACATCCGCTTTGTGGAAGACGATTGGGAGAACCCCACCCTGGGCGCCTGGGGCCTGGGCTGGGAAGTCTGGCTCAATGGCATGGAAGTCACGCAGTTCACCTACTTCCAACAAGTCGGCGGCATTGACTGCAAACCCATCACCGGCGAGATTACCTATGGGCTGGAGCGTCTGGCTATGTACCTTCAGGGCGTGGACAACGTCTACAACCTGACCTGGACCGAGGGCCTCTCGTATGGCGATGTCTACAAGCAAAATGAAGTCGAGCAATCCACCTACAACTTCGAGCACAGCGACGCTGACTTTTTGTTCACGGCGTTCACCGCGCACGAGAAGCAGGCCACACACTTGATGGAGCAGCAGCTCGCATTGCCAGCCTACGAGCAGGTACTCAAGTGCGCGCACAGTTTCAATTTGCTAGACGCCCGTGGTGCCATCAGCGTGACCGAGCGTGCCGCCTACATTGGCCGCATCCGCAATCTGGCACGTGGCGTGGCGCAGAGCTATTACGAGAGCCGTGAACGTCTGGGCTTCCCGATGGCCCCGCGCGAGTGGGTGGAACAGATGAGCAAGAAGGCCGCATGATGACAACGAAAAACCTTCTGGTTGAATTGTTCGTAGAAGAACTGCCCCCTAAAGTACTCAAAAAGCTGGGCGATGCGTTTGCTACCGTGCTGGCCGAGCAGCTTCGGTCTTTGGGTCTGGCAGGCTCCGATTCGGTGACGACCGCCTATGCCTCGCCGCGCCGTTTGGCCGCGCACATCAGCCACGTCTGGCTCAAGGCGGAAGACAAGGCGGTCCAGCAGAAGCTCATGCCAGTGTCGGTCGGTCTGGATGCCTCCGGCAACGCGACGCCCGCACTGCTCAAGAAGCTGCAGGCACTGGGTGCGGACCTGAGCAACCCTGCCGCCACAGTGGCTGCGCTCAAGCGCGCGTCCGATGGCAAGGCTGAAGCCCTGTTCTACGACAGTCTGCTCACCGGCGCCACGCTCGATACCGGGCTGCAAAAGGCACTGGAAGAAGCCATTGCCAAGCTGCCGATCCCCAAGGTCATGAGCTACCAACTGGAGACCGATTGCGCGCTGCCCGGCTGGAGCAGCGTGAACTTCGTGCGCCCTGCGCATGGGCTGGTGGCCCTGCACGGCAGTACCGTGGTGCCGGTCAAGGTGCTCGGCCTCACGGCGGGACACACGACACAGGGTCACCGCTTCGAGGCCAAGGTGTCGCCCGTGGTGATTGCGGACGCGGATAGCTATGCCACAACACTTGCTCGGGATGGCGCAGTCATTGCCTCGTTTGCCGAGCGCAAGGCCGACATTGCGCGCCAACTGACCGCTGCCGCTTTGAAAGTGGGTGGCGGCTGCAAGCCGATCGAGGACGATGCTTTACTCGACGAGGTGACCGCCTTGGTGGAGCGCCCTAACGTGCTGATCTGCGCGTTCGAAAAAGAGTTTCTCGATGTGCCGCAGGAATGCCTGATTCTCACGATGAAGGCCAATCAGAAGTACTTCCCCCTGCTGGACGGCGCGGGCAAGCTCACGAACCAGTTTTTGGTTGTCAGCAACATCAGCCCCGACGACACCAGCGCCGTGATTGGTGGCAATGAGCGCGTGGTGCGCCCCCGGCTGGCCGATGCCAAATTCTTCTTTGACCAGGATCGCAAGAAGACGCTGGAATCCCGCGTGGCCGGTTTGGATAAAGTCGTTTATCACAACAAACTGGGCAGCCAGGGTGAACGGGTCGAGCGGGTGCGTGCCATTGCACGCGCGATTGCGCAGCAGCTGGGCGACGCCCCGCTGGTCGCGCGGGCCGACAAGGCGGCCCTGCTTGCCAAGACCGATCTGGTAACCGACATGGTCGGTGAGTTCCCTGAGTTGCAAGGCATCATGGGGGGCTACTATGCGCGCCACGATGGCTTGGGTGTCGACGTCGCCGATGCCATCGAAGACCACTACAAGCCCCGCTTTGCCGGAGACGCGTTGCCGCGCAACCCCGCTGGCGTCGTCGTCGCACTGGCGGACAAGCTGGAAACTTTGGCGGGCATGTTTGGTATCGGCAATGTGCCCACCGGTGACAAAGACCCGTTTGCCTTGCGTCGGCATGCTTTGGGTGTCATTCGCATGCTGGTGGAAAAGGACCTGCCATTGGAGCTGACGGCCCTTGTGCAAGCCGCGCTCCCTGCCTTTGGCGACAAGATTGCCGACGCCTCCGGTGCATTACTTGACTTCATGTTTGACCGCCTCGCCGGCTCCCTGCGCGAGCAGGGCTACAGCGCCCAGGAAGTCGATGCCGTGCTGGCCTTGCGCCCCCAGCGTTTGGGGGAAGTACCCAAGCGCCTGGCAGCGGTTCGCGCTTTTGCCGCACTGCCTGAGGCACCCGCCCTGGCTGCTGCCAACAAGCGCATCAGCAACATCCTCAAAAAGGCCCAGGAAGTGGACCCGCATGTCAGTGAGGTCTTGCTCCGCGAACCCGCTGAGATGGCGCTGTATTCAGCGATGAAAGACGTTGCACCCAAGGCCAAAGCACAGTTCGAGTCAGGCGACTACACCGCCTCACTGCAAACTCTGGCCGCATTGCGCGCGCCGGTGGATGCCTTCTTCGACGGTGTGATGGTCAATGCCGAAGAAATGGACCTGCGTCTGAACCGCCAGGGCCTGCTCAAAAGCCTGCACGTCGCCATGAACCGCGTGGCCGATCTGTCGCGACTGGCAAGTTGATATGAAGCTCGTCATTCTGGATCGCGATGGCACCATCAATGAAGACAGTGCCGAGTACGTCAAATCGCCTTCGGAGTGGCAGCCCTTGCCGGGCGCTCTGGACGCCATCGCACGCCTCAATCATGCCGGATGGCATGTGGTGGTGGCCAGCAACCAGTCCGGCCTGGGTCGCGGATTGTTTGACGTGGCTTCGCTCAACGCCATGCACGCGAAAATGCACACCATGCTGGCCGCCGTCGGTGGTCGGATAGATGCCATCTTTTACTGCCCCCATGCGCCAGACGATCACTGCCATTGCCGCAAGCCCGAGCCCGGTCTGTTCGAGCAGATTGGCGAGCGCTACGGCATCGACCTGCAGGATGTTCCTGCCGTGGGCGACACGCCGCGTGATCTGGTGGCGGCGGTGACCGCCGGTTGTGAGCCGCATCTGGTTTTGACCGGCAAGGCACTGGCCTACCGGGGGCGGGAGTTGCCCAGTGGCTACCCGCAGGGCACGGTCGTGCACCAGGACCTCGCCGCATTTGCCGAGTACCTGGTGTCGCGGGATGTCACCCCTTCACAAGCCGCAGCGCTTTGAAGAGCTACTATTTTTGTAGCAAACAATTGAATAAGGACGTGGGCTAGCGCCTCATTTAATGCTTATGTCTGTTATTCGATCGATCCTGCACATGCTCTGGATGGTGCTGACCGTGGTGCCTTACACCCTGGCGATATTGATCGCTTCGCTGTTCGGCCTGCGCGGCGCGCCCGTGTACCGCATTGCCCGTGCCTGGCTGAGCCTGAGCGTAAGCGGGGCGCGGGTGATTCTGGGCATCCGTACGCGGATCACGGGCATGGACAACCTGCCCGTGGGTGAAAAAAGTCCCGCGGTGTTGCTGGTCAAGCACCAGTCCACATTTGAAACTTTTTTGATGCCGGCCATCATGCCGCACCCGCTGGCCTATGTGTTCAAGAAAGAGCTGCTCAACGTGCCGTTCTTTGGCTGGTCGATCGGGCGACTGGACATGATTCACATCGACCGCAGCCTGCGCACCCAGGCCTTCAAGAAAGTCGTGGCGCAGGGCAAGGAACGGCTGGCAGAGGGCGTCTGGATCATCATGTTCCCCGAAGGCACGCGCATTCCCCGCGGGCAAAAAGGGGTGTACGAGACCAGCGGAACGCGTCTCGCGGTGCAAACCGGTGCGCCCGTCATTCCCATTGCGGTGTCGTCAGCCAAATGCTGGCCGCGCCGCGCCTTTCTCAAGACGCCAGGCGTGGTGGATGTGTCGATTGGCAAGCCCATTCCCAGTGTGGGCCGCCACCACAAGGAATTGATGCAGGAGGTAGAAACCTGGATCGAAACCGAAATGCGCCGCCTGGATCCCGAGGCGTACACGTGATGGCGCCGAGGGCGCTTCGCTAGCAAGCCATGCGCAGCCTGCTGCAATACACTTTGGATCTGTTTGACGCTCCAGCCCCCGTGGAGTCTGCGCAGAGCGCTCCTGAAATAGTAGCAAGTACGGATAAAGATGCCGGTCCAGGCGTGTTTCACCAGTTGACGCAGCCGCTGGGTCAGGCCATCGCGCCAGTGAACTTTGCCCACCCCAAGGCCAACCGCGAAGTGCGTCTGGGTGAGGCGCTTGTGGCCTACCAGTTCGAGCGCGCCAAGCGGCGCACCATTGGGTTTGTCGTGGGGCCGGATGGGCTCGTGGTGCGGGCACCCCGCTGGACGCCCCTCTTTGAAGTGGAAGCAGCCCTGCAGGAAAAAGGCCGCTGGATCACCCGCAAGCTGGAGGAAACGCGTGAGCGCACGATGCGCCAGCAGAGTGCCCGTATTGAATGGCGCGATGGCGCAACCCTGCCCTTTCTGGGCTCCGCCGTAGCGTTGGCGCTCGACCCCGGCCACCGTTTTGCGGCGGCCGGCGCGCATATGGAGCTTCCGGCGTCCGGCGAGGGTGCTGGTGTTCTGCGCGTGGGTCTGCCCACTGCAGCCGCTCCAGAGCAAATTCGCGATGCCGTGCAGGCCTGGCTGATGCGCCAGGCGCAAGAGAACTTCAAACAGCGCCTGGATCATTTCGCGCCCCAGCTACAGGTGCAGTGGCGCAAGCTGAGTCTGAGCAATGCGGGGACCCGGTGGGGCAGCGCGCGCATTGACGGTTCCATTCGCCTTAACTGGCGGTTGATCCATTTCCGTCAGCCCGTGATTGATTACGTGGTGGCGCATGAACTGAGCCACTTGCGCGTCATGGACCACAGCCCCCGTTTTTGGGACACCGTGCGCTCCGTCGTGCCTGACTATGCAGAGCTGCGTGGGCAGCTCAAGGACGACGCCATACCCAAGTGGTAAGGCGTCGAGCTGCCGGTTTTTTAGCGCGCAGTCTTGCTTTCCTGGCCCAGCAAAGCGTCCTTGAGCATGAAATCAGCCGGAGAAGAACCGACCCAGATTTTGAGCACCATGTTGAAAAACTCCGCGTCGCCGACAGGGGCTCCCTGGGGCTTGCCGGCGATGTAGAACGTGGTGCCACTGCCTGGAACGAAGTCCATGGCAAAGCTATCCCCGGGCATCAATTTGGACTGGCCTGAAAAAATATCGATGAGTCGAGTAGACGACGTGGTGTGCTTCTGCACCTGATCCTTGGCGGCGTTCGCTTGCAGTCCCTTGAGGAACGCAAGGCCCAGATCCGTTCCTGGCATCTCGCGCAGCGCCACAAAGCTCAATCGCTTGGGGCCCGGCAGCGCCAGCAGTTCCTCAGGCGTTCCCACTTTTTTGGATGTGTACAGGGCCATGTCGTACACCTTGAAAATGACCCGAAAGCGCGTTCCTGCTCCATTGAGAACCAAGGGGGTGCCATGCTTGTGTCTCCAATTGTTCACATGCAATTCTCTTATTTTTGGCGAAATAGACGTCGACCTGGGCGTGACTTATTACCCAAGGCGCGTGATTAAAGTATTTTCTGGACTAAATGACAACGGTCTCAGTGACTAACGGGTGCAAACCGGTAAACGCCATCCGCGTCCAGTGTGCGCTGCAAGGTGCCGCCAAACCACAAGGCGTGCAAATGGGCAATCGACTCCCCCATGGCAAAGGTCGTCTGGTGCAGGTCCAGGGTGCGCTTGAACAGCACCGGCAGCATGTCGGCAGCGCTGCAGGGCTGTGCTTCGCAAGCCTCAAGCACTTCGGCCAGGCGGTCGCGGTGGTGGTCATGCAATTGCTGGATGCGGGTGTGCAGCCCGGTAAACGGTTTACCGTGTGAGGGCAGCACCAGCGTGTCGATTGGCAGCGGCAGAAACTTGTCAATGGAGTCCAGAAACAGGGTCAACGCATCGGACTCAGGCTCCTGCTCGTAGACGCTCACGTTGGTGGAGATGCGCGGCAACATCATGTCGCCGCCAATTAGCACGCCCAGGGCTTCGCAGTACAGGGCGATGTGCTCCGGTGCATGGCCGAAGCCGCTGATGCAACGCCACGCGTGGCCACCCACCTGCAGCAGGCTGCCTTCCATCATGCGGCGGTAAGACGGCGGAACCGAGGGCACCAGCGCGGGGAAGTAGCCCGTGCGGGCCTTGATCTGCGCGACCGCTTCCGGGCTGTTGAGCCCGTGCGACGCAAAAAAATCTGCTGCCCGTTCCCCCCCAAACGCGGTGGGTCCCATGCAGCCCATGCGCGCTACCTGGTAGTCGGTCGCGCTGATCCACAAGGGCACGTTCCACCGGTCGCACAGCCAGTGGGCCAGGCCAATATGGTCCGGATGCATGTGCGTCACGATCACCCGCAACACGGGCAGGCCATCGAGCTCGTTGGCGAAAATGGTTTCCCACTGGGCTTTGGCTTCTTCCTTGTGGATGCAGCAATCGACAATGCTCCAGCCCTGGCGGCCATCGATTGCATCGCGCAGCAGCCACAGGTTGATGTGATTGAGTGCAAAAGGGAGAGACATGCGGACCCACTTCACACCGGGTGCGACTTCCAGTGTCCCGCCCGCGGGGGCCAGGGCTTCGCCGAAGGGATAGTGGAGCTGTCGTTCCAGATCATTCATGGTGGAGGTCTTTTGTTACATAATTGACGTTTACGTAAACGTCAACAAAAGAGGGCATTCTAGGTGGTGGCAAATTCGCGCACTGTCTCCCTTGTTCGTACCATTTATGAGCATCACCTACAGCATCGGCGATCTCGCGCGCGAGTTCGACCTGACCACCCGCGCCATCCGGTTCTACGAAGATCTGGGGCTGCTGCAGCCCGAGCGCAACGGCCCGGGTGGCCGCAGCCGTGTTTACAGCGGGCGGGATCGCACGCGCCTGAAGCTCACCTTGCGGGCCAAGCGCCTGGGATTGAGCCTGACCGAGGCCAAAGAGATCATCGACATGTACGACAGCCCGCGCGACACGGGTGCCCAGCTGCAAAAGTTTCTGGACGTGCTGGCCATTCACCGCAAGCAGCTGGAGGCCCAGATGCTGGACCTGCAGTCCAACCTGGATGAGCTTAAAACCCACGAAAAAGAGGCTCGCGTGCTGATGGCCAAAGCCGTCAAGCCAGCCAAGGGTGTCCGGGCATGACGACGCTCTACCAGCGCGTGCTGGACAGCTTTATGCGCCAGGGGATGATGCAGCACCTCGGTGCCCAGCTGGCCCGGGTGGAGCCCGGCCTGGTTGAAATCGTGTTGCCCTATTCGGACAAGGTAACCCAGCAACAGGACGGGTTTCATGGCGGCGCCATGGGCGCCGTGGCCGATATTGCCGGCGGATACGCCGGCCTGACCGTGGCGCCCGAAGGCATGGAGGTGATCACGGTCGAATACAAGATCAACTTCCTGTCCAGCTTTCAGGGCGGAGAGTTGCGCGCCATCGGCCGCGTGGTCAAAAGCGGCAAACGCATCATCGTCACCACGGCGGAAGTCGTACATGTGGACGACAGCGGCAAGCAGTCCCCCTGCGCCGTGATGCAGCAAACCCTGATGCCGGTCGCCAAAACCTACTGATTTTTTACCAATGAGGAGACAACCATGAACAATCTGCCCGGACTGAATTTCCAACTCGGCGAAGACATTGATGCCTTGCGCGACGCCGTGCGCGAATTTGCGCAGGCCGAAATCGCGCCGCGCGCTACCGAGATCGACCGCACGGACCAGTTCCCGATGGACCTGTGGCAAAAAATGGGTAGCTTGGGGGTGCTGGGCATCACCGTGGGCGAAGAATATGGTGGCGCCAACATGGGCTACCTGGCGCACATGATTGCCATGGAAGAAATTTCGCGCGCCTCGGCATCCGTGGGCCTGAGCTACGGCGCGCACAGCAACCTGTGCGTGAACCAGATCAAGCGCAACGGCACCGACGCCCAGCGCGCCAAGTATTTGCCCAAGCTCATCAGCGGCGAGCACGTGGGCGCATTGGCCATGAGCGAGCCGGGAGCGGGATCAGACGTGCTGAGCATGAAGCTCAAGGCCGAAGACAAGGGCGGCTACTACCTGCTCAACGGCAACAAGATGTGGATCACCAATGGCCCCGACGCAGACACCCTGGTGGTTTACGCCAAGAGCGAACCCGAGCTGGGTGCGCGCGGCGTCACCGCCTTTTTGATCGAGAAGGGCATGCCGGGTTTCAGCATTGCCCAGAAGCTCGACAAGTTGGGCATGCGCGGCAGCCACACGGGCGAACTGGTGTTCAACAACGTGGAAGTCCCGCTGGCCAATGTGTTGGGCCAGCTCAACGGCGGTGCCAAGGTGCTGATGAGCGGGCTGGACTACGAGCGCGCCGTGTTGACCGGTGGCCCGCTGGGCATCATGCAGGCGGTGATGGACAACGTCATCCCCTACATCCACGACCGCAAGCAGTTTGGCCAGAGCATTGGCGAGTTTCAGTTGATTCAAGGCAAGGTCGCCGACATGTACACCGTGCTGCAGGCCGGGCGTGCGTTTGCCTACACCGTAGCCAAAAACCTCGACTTGCTGGGCATTGAGCACGTTCGCCAGGTTCGGAAGGACTGCGCATCCGTGATTTTGTGGACCGCCGAGAAGGCCACCTGGATGGCGGGCGAAGGCGTGCAGATTTTTGGTGGTAACGGCTACATCAACGAATATCCGCTGGGCCGCCTGTGGCGCGATGCCAAGTTGTATGAGATTGGGGCTGGAACCAGTGAAATCCGCCGTATGCTCATCGGTCGAGAATTGTTCGCTGAAACCATGTAATGAAGTCTGCCGCTGCCCGCCATCTAACCACGTTCCTCCACGGTGCCCTGCGCGGGTTGTTGCGCGCATGGGTGCTGGTGATTCCGCTGGTAGTGGCACTGTCCCTCATCCGGCTCGGGCAACTGGCTTACTTCTGGCCCACCGGCTACCACGTCTCCACCACGGACCTCACCAGCGTGGTGGTGCAGGGCTTTCGATTCGACCTGAAAGTCAGCGCCATTGCGGGCGTTTTGCTGCTGCTGGTGTTGCCCTGGGTGTCGGGCAAGGTGCAGGGCCGCATCGCAACCGCTGTGACTTTTCTGTATGTGATGCTGTCGCTGGTCAACCTGCATTACTTCGGTTTTTACAAGACACCCATTGATTCGCTGGTCTTCGGCCTGGCGGAAGACGACACGGCGGCGGTGCTGCAAACCATCTGGCGGGATTTCCCCGTCATCTGGACGCTGCTGCTGGCGGTTGGTTTGACCGTGGCATCGGTGGCTTTGCACCGGCGTTTGCTGGTTCGCCTCAAGCCCGATGCCGTGCTGCAAACGCGGCACGTGGCGGTCAAGGTTGTGCTGGTGGTGGTGGTTTTCTTTGCGCTGGCCTTTGCCGGCAAGGGCACCATCCGTCAGATGGCCTTGCAGCGCCAGCACCTCACGGTCACCACGTCGCAGTTTTTGAACGACATGGTGCCCAATGGCGTCATCGCGCTCAAGTACGCGTGGGACAGCCGTGGCTTCTCGCAAAACCTGCAAAACCCGCTGGCCGGCCTCAAGGCCATGGGCTTCGATTCGGCACTGGCTGCGGCCGAGGTGCTGGGCATGCCCCATGGGAGCGAGGCCGAAGTCAAGGCGGCACTCACTGCTCACGCAACCTTGCCGGCCGGCACGCCCAAGAAGAATCTGGTGTTCTTTTTGATGGAGTCATTGAGTGCTGAGCCCATGCTCTACCAAAGCCCCCAATTTGACGTGCTGGGTCGTCTGGCTCCCACGCTGGCGGACCCGAGCAGGGCGTGCCATTTCAGTAATTTTGATTCGGCCCAACCCGGCACCCACCCGTCGCTGGAAGCCATTTTGTTTTCCACACCCATTACGCCGCTGACGTTGGGTGACGTAGGGCGCAAACCGATTCCGTGGTCGATTGCCAAAGTCATCAAGGACGCGGGTTACCAGACCCTGTTCGTTACTTCGGCCCGCTCCGGCTGGCGCGACCTGAACCGCGTGCTCAAGGTGCAGGGCTTTGACGAAGTCATTGACGCCAACAACCTGAAAGCCGAGTACCCCGAGGCCACGCTGGGCATTTGGGGCGTGTGGGACAGCTATGTCTTCAGGTACCTGAAAAAACGCCTTGCCGCACAGCCGGTCGATAAACCCATTTTTGTGTTTGTGCTCACCTCCACCAACCACCCTCCCTACGATCTTCCTGCGGATTACAAGCGTGTGCCGCGCGACATGGCGCTGTGGAAGGGGGAAACGAGTTCCGAGACGCTGATGCTCAACCTCGACTCCTACCACTACGCTGCTGATTTGTTAGGTGAATTCGTCCAGTCCGTGCAGAGCGGCCCGCTCAAGAGCAACACGATTGTGGCTGCCACGGGTGACCACAACGTGCGATCCTTTGGCGTTTACGCCGAAGCCAGTCGACGCTACCTCATGCGCCAAGTGCCTTTTCTCATCTGGGGCGAAGGCCTGCAATGCGGCCCGCAGCAGGCGCTGCCCGCCAGCCACCGCGATATGTTCAATACCTTGCTGCCGCTTGCGGGCGTCACCGGGCCGTATATCAACTCGGGACGCAATCTGCTGGAAGCGCCCAAAATAGGCGACCCGCTGAGCGCACCGCGTGCCATGTTTTTCACCGGCGAAGCGCGTAACGCGCAGGGTCTGTGGCTGCTGGGCAATAAGAATTCCTTTGGTTGCAGCGCCGCACCGGGCCCACTTGCCAAACCCGCTTCCGATTGCCAGTTCAATGCACTGGATGACCAGCAAGAGCGCGCCCGCTACGGCCTGCTGGACTGGAATGTCCGCATTTCACTCAAAAAATAAGGTGACCCATGTCCGCCAAGCTCAGTGATCTTTTTGCCCATAACCGTGCCTGGGCCGCACAGATGGAGCGCGAGCGTCCCGGGTTTTTTACGAACCTCAAGGCGCAGCAAAAGCCCCGCTACATGTGGATCGGCTGTTCCGACAGCCGCGTGCCCGCCAACCAGATTACCGGGCTGGAGCCTGGCGAGGTTTTTGTGCACCGCAACGTCGCCAATGTGGTGGTGCATTCCGACCTCAATGCCTTGTCCACCATCCAGTTTGCGGTGGAGCGGCTCAAGGTGGCACACATCATGGTGGTGGGGCATTACGGCTGTTCCGGTGTGCAGGCGGCGTTGGAGGGAGCGCGCATTGGCCTGGCCGACAACTGGCTGCGCCACGTGCAGGACGTGCGTGACCGCCATCGTGACATTCTTGACGTGATCCCCGAGCATGGCCGCGCGGACGCGCTGTGCGAGCTCAATGCCATTGAGCAGGTGGTGAACGTGGCGCTCAGCACGGTGATGCGGGACGCATGGGCCCGTGGCCAGGACGTCACGCTGCATGGCTGGGTGTACGGTTTGCAGGACGGTCTGCTGCAGGACCTGCACATGACGGTGTCGGGCACGGATGACCTCGACGCGCTGTACGGCGAAGCCCTGTCCGGTGTGCGCTTGATGCCGCGGCATGTATAAAAACACACTGTAGCCCACGTCAGCATTGCGCAAGCAGCTATCAATAAAGTAGCAAACATGTTTCCAACGCGTCTTGATTCTTCTGTTGCCTATGACATCGCCAAGGCGATGATGGATGGCTTCAACCGCCACTACCGCCTGTTTCGCACTGAATCGGGCCGCGCCAAGCACCGGTTCGAAACCGCCGACTGGCATGGCCAGCAGCGTGCGCAGCGTGAGCGCATCGAGTTCTATGACCTGCGCGTCAAAGAATGCTCGCGTCGGCTGGAGCGCGAATTCAAGGCCGGCGAACAGAGCATGGACATCTGGCAACAGATCAAGCTGCATTACATCGGGCTGCTGGTCAACCACCACCAGCCAGAGTTGGCGGAAACGTTTTTCAACTCGGTGACCACCAAGATCCTGCACCGCAGTTATTTTCAGAACGATTTCATCTTTGTACGCCCGGCCGTCAGCACGGAATACATCGAGAACGACGATTCTGAAAAGCGTCCCACTTACCGGCCGTACTACCCCAGTCGCGCCACCATGCACGCCATGCTCATGCAGATGATCGGCGACTTTGATCTGCGGGTGCCGTTTGACAACCTGGAGCGCGACTGCACCTGGGTGCAGCAGGCGCTGGAGGCCCGCCTGGGCAACGCGACCGTGCGTGCCAACTTCCAGATTCAGGTGCTCACGGGCCTGTTTTTTCGCAATAAAGGCTGCTACATCGTCGGCAAGATGATCAACGGCTTCAACGAGTTTCCGTTTGCACTGCCGGTGCTGCACACCAAGGTGCCCAAAGACGCCTCCAGCCACACGCCCAGGCTGCTCATCGACGCGGCCCTGTTTGGCGAAGACGACTTGCTGCTGCTGTTCAGCTTTGCGCGCGCTTACTTCATGGTGGATATGGAGATCCCCTCTGCCTACGTGCAGTACTTGCGCAGCATGATGCCGCGCAAACCACGCAATGAAATTTACAACGCGCTGGGCTTGGCCAAGCAGGGCAAGACCCTGTTTTATCGCGACTTCCTGCACCACTTGCGCCACTCCAGCGACCAATTCCGCATTGCGCCGGGTATCAAGGGCATGGTCATGCTGGTGTTTGACTTGCCCAGTTTTCCCTATGTTTTCAAGGTCATCAAGGACTACTACCCGCCGCAAAAAGACACCAGCCGCGAACAGATCAAAGGCAAGTATTTGCTGGTGAAACAGCACGACCGCGTGGGCCGCATGGCCGACACGCTGGAGTACAGCGAGGTGGGCTTTCCGCGCGACCGCTTTGACGACGAGCTGATCGCCGAGATTCAAAAATTCGCACCCAGCCAGCTGGAAATCAGCGACCGCGATGGCGACGGCAAGATTGAAGTCATCATCAAGCACGTCTACATCGAGCGGCGCATGATTCCGCTCAATATTTACCTGCAGGAAGCGTTCGATGCGGGCGGTGCCGATGCCCGTAACCAGAGCCCGGAAGCCGCGCGAGCCCGTGAGCAGATCGAGCGTGGCGTGGTGGAGTACGGCAATGCCATCAAGGACCTTGTGGCGGCCAACATCTTCCCCGGCGATATGCTGTGGAAAAACTTCGGTATCACCCGCCATGGCAAGGTGGTGTTTTACGACTACGACGAAATCGAATACATCACCGACTGCAACTTCCGCAAAGTGCCTACGCCGCGCAACGAAGAGGACGAAATGTCGGGCGAGGTCTGGTACAGCGTGGGTCCCAAAGATGTGTTTCCGGAGACCTTTGGTCCCTTTCTGCTGGGCAATCCGGCCGTACGCGAAGTGTTCATGAAGCACCACGCCGATTTGCTGGATGCGGCTTTCTGGCAGGGCCACAAGGACCGGATTTTGCAAGGCCACGTGCATGACGTGTTCCCCTACGACCGCGAGAAACGCTTTCGCAACTCGGCCTGATGGCACGGGGGGCTGGCGGAGTTTTGGCTTACACTCCTGCCTGCCCGGGGTGCGCAATGGTTGCGCTGAGATGGATTCCAAACCCGCGAACTTGATCTGGTTCATACCAGCGTAAGAAGAGCAGTACCGCCAACGGCCCAGCGCCGTCCGGGCGGTACCCCTTTCGGGTTTGCGTGTTGTGGAATGTGTTTCGTCTTCGGGTTACCAACCGGAGACACCATGAACGCCCCCGACAAGCTAGCCCAATTCATCCGCCTCACCCGCGAACCGCTTCCTTCCTCGCGCAAGATCTACGTGCCCGGCCGCCGTGCCGATATTCAGGTGCCGTTGCGTGAAATCATGCAGAGCAATGGCGAAGCGGTCACGGTGTATGACACCTCTGGCCCCTACACCGACCCCGCGGCCGCCATCGACGTGCGGCAGGGCCTGCCGCTGGTGCGCCAGAGCTGGGTCGAGAGCCGGGGAGATACCGAGCTCTACACCGGTCGTCCGCCGTTTGCGCTGGATGATGGCCTCAAAAATGGTGAAACGGATGCCCTGGCCGCTTTGCGCGCCCAGGCTTCGGGTCTGCAACGCCAGCCCCGGCGCGCAAAAGGTGGCGTGGGTGGCGGCGCCAATGTCTCGCAAATGCATTACGCCCGCAAAGGCATCGTCACGCCCGAGATGGAATATGTGGCCATCCGCGAGAACCAGAACCTGGAGTGGATGGCCCAGTACCTGGGGGACGCAGCGCGCGAAAAGCGCCTGGCCGGCAACAGCTTTGGCGCCAGCATTCCCCGCGTGATGACGCCCGAGTTTGTGCGCGACGAGGTAGCCCGTGGCCGTGCCATCATCCCGGCCAACATCAACCACACCGAGTTGGAGCCCATGGCCATTGGCCGTAACTTTTTGGTGAAGATCAACGCCAACATCGGCAACTCGGCGGTCACATCCAGCATCGAAGAAGAAGTGGAGAAACTGGTCTGGTCCATCCGCTGGGGCGCAGACACGGTCATGGATTTGTCCACCGGCAAGAACATTCACACCACGCGCGACTGGATCGTGCGCAACTCGCCCGTGCCGATTGGCACCGTGCCGATTTACCAGGCGCTGGAGAAGGTGTGCGGCGTGGCCGAAGACCTGACCTGGGAAATCTTCCGCGACACGCTGATCGAACAAGCCGAGCAGGGCGTGGATTACTTCACCGTGCACGCCGGTGTGCGCCTGGCCTTCATTCACCTGACCGCCAACCGCGTGACCGGCATCGTGTCGCGCGGCGGCTCCATCATGGCCAAGTGGTGTATTGCCCACCACAAAGAAAACTTCCTGTACACGCACTTCGATGAGATGACCGAGATCATGAAGGCGTATGACGTGAGCTACTCGCTGGGCGATGGCCTGCGCCCCGGCTCGGGTGCCGATGCGAATGACGAAGCCCAGTTTGCTGAATTGCGCACCCTGGGTGAGTTGACCAAGAAGGCCTGGCAGCAAGACGTGCAGGTCATGATTGAAGGCCCAGGCCACGTGCCCCTGCACATGGTGCAGGCCAATATGACCGAGCAGCTCAAGCACTGCGACGAAGCTCCGTTCTACACCCTGGGCCCACTGACTACCGACATTGCCCCCGGCTACGACCACATCACCAGCGGTATTGGCGCGGCCATGATTGGCTGGTTCGGCACCGCCATGCTGTGCTACGTCACACCCAAGGAACACCTGGGCCTGCCGGACCGCGAAGACGTGAAGGTGGGCATCATCACCTACAAGATCGCCGCCCACGTGGCCGACGTGGCCAAGGGGCACCCAGGGGTGCGGGCACGCGATGACGCGCTCTCCAGAGCCCGCTTTGAATTCCGTTGGATGGACCAGTTCAATCTGTCGCTAGACCCGGACACGGCGCGCAATTTCCACGATGAGACCCTGCCCAAGGACTCGTCTAAGGTGGCGCATTTCTGCTCCATGTGTGGCCCCAAGTTTTGCTCCATGAAGATCACGCAAGAGGTGCGCGAGTACGCCAAAAACCTGGGTGTCACCGACGAGCAAGCCTTGCGCGAGGGCATGCAAACCATGTCGGACACCTTCAAGCGGCAGGGTAGCGAAATCTACATTCCTATCAAGCCCCTGCAGACGACGGCGCCTGCTGACAAGGCCTGACGCACAGTACCCCAACCACAGGAGACAAACGTGCACATTGGAATCGCAGGCGCAGGCCTGCTCGGGCGGCTTCTGGCGCTCAGGCTCAGCGGGGCTGGGCATACGGTTGAGGTGTTTGACCCCGCTGCAGGCCCGGGGCCGAGCAGTGACTCCGGTTCGCAAGCTGCCGGCTGGACAGCGGCCGGCATGCTCAGCCCCGTGGCCGAGCTCGAGTGCGCCGATGCGCGCGTTTTTTCTTGGGGGCTGCGTTCGTGTGCGTTGTGGCCCGCTATCGTTCAGGGGCTGGGTGCGGACGATGGCCCGGTGGCGCTGCGTCTGCAAGGCAGCCTGCTGGTTGCCCACCGCAGCGATGCGGGCGCCGCCCAGCGGGTGGTGGGTTTGCTGCAAGCCAAGGCCGGTGCGCCGTATCAGCCCGAGCCGCTGGACCGCGCACGGCTGGCCGAGCTGGAGCCCGCAGTGAGCGGCCCCAGCCTGAGCTGGTTGCTGCCCTGCGAAGGGCAGATTCACACCGTGCAAGCCATGCAGGCCCTCGCCACGCAGGCCACGCGGCAAGGCACGCAATGGCACTGGCAGACCACGGTGGATGCGGTCGATGCGCGCACGTTGACCGTGCGTTCGTCAAACGATGCCGCCCAGGGCGCGCATGCCCCGCACACCCCCGAAGTGCGCCGTTTCGACCATGTGTTTGATGTGCGCGGCACAGGCGCGCGCCCGCAGTTGCCGGTGCGCGGGGTGCGCGGCGAAGTCTTCTGGTTGCACGCGCCAGGCGTTCAGTTGACGCGTGCCATTCGCCTGATGCACCCACGCCATTCGGTCTACATCGTGCCGCGTCCGGGTGATCTGATCGTGGTGGGCGCCAGCGAAATCGAGAGCGAGGACCGCTCGCCGGTCTCACTGCGCAGCACGCTGGAGCTGCTCAGTGCAGCGCACAGCGTGATTCCTGAGCTGGCCGAGGCCCGCGTGGTGCACTCAGAGTCCAATCTGCGCCCGACCTTGCCCGATAATTTGCCGATTTTGTCGCAAGAGCCCGGCATCACCCGCATCAACGGGCTCTATCGCCATGGCTGGCTGATTGGGCCCGCCATGGTGGAAGACGCGCTGGCACACGGATTTTTATGAACGCTGTGAACCCCATTTCCGTCGGTATTACCGTCATTGTTAACGGCGTAGCGCAACCCACGCCCGCCTGTACCCTGGCAGCGTGGGTGGATGCGCAAGGGCTGCAAGCCAACGCGCTGGCCACTGCCGTCAACGGCCAGTTTGTGTCCCTCACCCAGCGTGCGCAGTGCGTGCTGGCTGATGGCGATGCCATTGTCACGTTTCAACCGATTGAAGGAGGCTAAAGCCGTGGACACCACCAGCAACTGGACGATCGGCGGGCGCACGCTGCAGAGCCGCTTTTTTCTCGGCACGGCAGCCTATCCGTCGCCCGCTGTTTTGCAGCAGGCCATTGCCGCGTCCGGCGCGCAGGTGGTCACCATGGGGCTGCGCCGCCAGCTCGCGCACGGCGCACAAGCCGGTGATTTCTTCCGCATGATCAAGGCCAGCGGCGCGCACCTGCTGCCCAACACCGCAGGTTGCCGCACAGCGCGCGAGGCCATCACCCTGGCCCACATGGCGCGCGAACTGTTTGACACCCCCTGGATCAAGCTGGAGGTGGTGGGCGACGAGCACACCCTGCAGCCCGACCCTTTTGAGCTGGTGGATGCCGCCCGGCAACTCGTCAAAGACGGTTTTGACGTGTTTCCTTATTGCATGGATGACCTGGTCAGCTGCCAGCGTTTGCTGGATGTGGGCTGCACCATCCTCATGCCTTGGGGCGCACCCATTGGCTCCGGCCAAGGCCTGGTCAACCCCGGCGCCCTACGGACCCTGCGCGCACGCCTGCCCGGTGTGCCACTCATCGTGGATGCCGGTATCGGTTCGCCTGCCGACGCGGTTCAAGCCATGGAAATGGGGCTGGACGGCGTGCTGTTGAATTCGGCCGTAGCCCACGCGCTGGACCCGGTGCGCATGGCGCGGGCCTTCAAGCTCGGTATCGAATCCGGTCGTCTGGCGTTTGAAGCGGGCGTCATGTCCAAGCAGGACATGGCTGTTGCCTCCACGCCCGTCGCCGGCCAACCCATATTGTTGTGAGATTGACAATGACCTCCATCGACCCCACTACCGCCGCCCATCCCGACCTGGTTGCCGCCGCAGAGGCCTTGCAAGCGAGCGGCTACTGTGCTGCCGATGCCGCAGTGCTGGCGCATCTGGAAGCGACAGGCCGATTCCCTGACGCTGTCGGCCCCCAGGGCGTCCAGCCGGAACCCGCTCCGTTCCCGGTACTGCAAAACGCCGCGCTCGGCGTGTATGCGGTGGTCGACAGCGCTGAGTGGGTGCGCCGTGTACTGGCAGCAGGCATTCGCACCGTGCAGCTGCGCATCAAGGATCCACAAGAACCCACGCTTGCGGCGCAAATGACCGAGGCGATTGCGCTGGCGCGGGCAACACCGGGCGCACAACTCTTCATCAACGACCACTGGGCACTGGCCTTGCAAATGGGCGCTTACGGCGTGCACGTGGGTCAAGAGGATCTCGACAGCCTGGATGTGGATGCCCTGCGCCAAGCCGGGGTGCGGCTGGGCATCAGTACCCATAGCTACGCGGAGGTGGCACGAGCCGTGGCGCTGCGTCCGTCCTACATCGCCTGCGGCCCTATTTTCGCCACCCAGTCCAAAGACATGCCTTGGATTCCCCAGGGGCTGGACAACCTGCGCTACTGGACGGGCTTACTGCCCGTGCCGGTAGTCGGCATTGCGGGCATCGATGTCAGCAACATGGCGCAAGTGGCCGCCACGGGTGTGGCCGGTGCGGCCGTTATCACGGCGATTACCCGCGCGGCTGACCCGGAGGCTGCGTGCCAGCAGCTGGTGGCCGCGTTTGCGCGTGGGCAAGGGATGCAGAGGACGGCCATGCCTGCACGGGCGCGGCCCACGATTTGACGGCGGTGCTCACTGGAGCGCGTCGAGACGTTGCTGGCGTGGCAGTTCCGCCAGTTGTTTGACGGAATCGTAAAACCGCTGCCAGGCAAGCGCTCCCGTTGCGCCTTGGGATTCGCGCGCAAACAAGGCCTCAAACCCCGCCACCAGGTCATCGTAGGACGCCCTCGCGCCAAAGGACGCATTGTTGGCGTTGGCGACCCACGCGTCGTAGCCGCCAAAGGCCAGGCTTGGCCCACCCGAGTCCGCGGCCCATGCGGTTTTGAGTGCGGCGTATTGGGCGCGAAAATCCTGCATGACCTGCGCCTTGCGGGCTCGTTGGGCTTCGCCCGACGCTGCTGCTTCCGCGGCTTCGCCCTCTTGGTAGAGGGCCTCCAGGGCCCGTCGCGTGGACCGGGTCAAGGCGCGAAACTGGGCGCGCCGGGACTCGATTACCGCAAACTCGGCCTGGGCCTGTCTAGAGGCGTGCTGCGCCATCCAGCGTGCGCTGCCGATGCGCTCCACCGCCGTGGCAAACGATTCGTTAAAGCGTGTGTCGTCTTTGACATACAGCACCTGGTGTGCCAGTTCGTGGAAGACCATGCGGGCCAGTTCGCCCTCGGGGTAGTGGATGAAGGTGTTGAGCAAGGGGTCGCCACCCGCCCAGTTCATCCAGCCCAGGGTGGAGTAGGCCGGCACGCCATAGACGCTCACTTCCAGCCCGTCTGCACGCAGTTGGGTGGCCAGTGCCCGGGCCTCGGTTTCATCGAAATACCCGCGGTAGCCCACGCAACCCGCCACCGGAAAGCACCAGGTCTTGAGCGTGAGCGACCACGGCGGTGCTGCCACCACATTCCACACCACCGCACGCCGCTTCAGGTCGGCATAGCGCCGGTAACTGGCGTTGTCAGGAAGGGCCAGGTCCGTCACTGCAAAGCGCCGAATGCGCTGTGACAGCGCCAGCCGGTCCTGCAGTTGCTGGGGCGTGTGCGGGTCATCGTGCAACTGGTCTATGGACGTGCTCGCACGCATCATTTCCAGGTGCCCGGTGACGGACTGCACGTAGTACCCCAGGTCAGCACAACCCGTCAGGAGCAGAGCAATCAGCGGGGCGCTCAGCAGGCGCAAGACCGCATGCCCGTTGTGGGGAGCAACGGGCGAGGGCACAGAGGGGCAAACAGACAACTTCAACACGTCGACATTCTGATTGAAAATTAAGTGGCCGGACGCAGGAGCCGTTGGACATAGATGCGTCCCTGCGACAGTTTCTGTCACAATTGACGTTTACGTAAACGTCAAGTCCATTTTCGATTCGTTTGTTGACGTCTCAACTCCATTCAAGGAAAAAACCATGTCTGATTCCATTGTGATCGTGGGCGCTGCCCGCACCCCCATGGGGGCTTTTCAAGGCGACTTTTCCAGCCTCGCTGCGCATGACCTGGGTGGCGCAGCCATCAAGGCCGCTGTCGAACGTGCAGGCATCAACCCCGAGTTGGTCACCGAGGTGCTGTTTGGCAACTGCCTGATGGCGGGCCAGGGCCAGGCGCCTGCGCGCCAGGCGGGCTTCAAGGGCGGCCTGCCCAAGAGCGCCGGTGCCGTCACCCTGAGCAAGATGTGTGGCTCGGCCATGCGCGCAGCCATGTTCGCCAACGACATGCTGATTGCCGGCAGCCACGAGGTGCTGGTGGCCGGTGGCATGGAAAGCATGACCAACGCGCCGTATCTGTTGCCCAAGGCGCGCGGCGGTTACCGCATTGGCCACGACCGCATTTTTGACCACATGATGCTCGACGGTCTGGAAGACGCGTACGAGCCCGGCCGCTCCATGGGCACTTTTGGCGAAGACTGCGCTGCCAAGTACCGCTTTACCCGCGAAGAACAAGACAATTTCGCTACAACCAGCGTGCAGCGTGCGCAAGCAGCTATCAAATCAGGAGCGTTTGAGGCTGAAATAACCCCTGTTACGGTCAAAACCCGCAGCGGCGAAACCGTGATCAGCATCGACGAAGGCCCCGGCAAAGCCCGGCTCGACAAGATTGCCACGCTCAAACCCGCGTTCAAGAAAGATGGCACCATCACCGCTGCCAGCAGCTCCAGCATCAACGACGGCGCTGCGGCGCTGGTGATGATGAAGGCCTCTACCGCGGCCAAGCTGGGCTGCAAGCCGCTGGCGCGCATCGTGAGCCATGCTACGCACGCACAAGAGCCCGAGTGGTTTGCCACAGCCCCCGTGGGCGCCACGCAAAAAGCGCTGGCCAAAGCCGGCTGGGCGGTGGGTGATGTGGATTTGTGGGAGGTGAATGAGGCCTTTGCCGTGGTGCCTATGGCGCTGATGAAAGAGCTGGGTATCCCGCACGAGAAAGTCAATGTGAATGGCGGGGCGTGTGCGCTGGGACACCCGATTGGCGCGTCTGGAGCCCGGATCATGGTGACGCTGATGTATGCGTTGCAGGCGCGGGGGCTCAAAAAGGGGCTGGCTACTTTGTGCATTGGCGGGGGAGAAGCTACCGCCGTTGCTATCGAGATGCTATAAGTTTTGTAGCTGCTTGCGCATATTACACGGGGGCTCCAGGCTGATTTTCCTGCCAAAGTGCGGGATGCCGGGCGCCTCATGCTGTCAAAAGCCCAGAAATCGGCGCCCGGCATCCCGCACTTTGGCGAGTTCGCCGTGCAGGTGGTTCACTAGAAAAGGAAAACAGTCATGTTGTTGACGCAGGATCAGGAAATGGTGCGCGACGCGGTACGCGCTTTTGCACAGGCCGAGTTGTGGCCTAACGCTGCCAAGTGGGACAAGGAGCACCACTTTCCCAAAGACGCGCACCAGGGGCTGGCGGCGCTGGGGGCTTACGGCATTTGCGTGCCAGAGGCGTATGGCGGCGCCAATATGGATTACCTGACGCTGGCGCTGGTGCTGGAAGAAATTGCGGCGGGTGATGGCGGCACGAGCACAGTGATTTCGGTCACCAATTGCCCGGTCAACGCCATCTTGATGCGCTATGCCACCGAGGCGCAAAAGCAGCAATGGCTCGTTCCCCTGGCGCAGGGGCAAATGCTGGGTGCGTTTTGCCTGACAGAGCCGCATGTGGGCAGCGATGCTTCGAGCCTGCGCACCACGGCCGTCAAAGAGGGCGACGAGTATGTGATCAACGGCGTCAAGCAGTTCATCACCAGCGGAAAAAACGGCGATGTGGCCATCGTCATTGCCGTGACCGACAAGGGCGCGGGCAAGAAGGGCATGAGCGCCTTCATCGTGCCCACCACGGCACCGGGTTATGTGGTGGCGCGCCTGGAAGACAAGCTGGGCCAGCACAGCAGCGACACCGCGCAGATCAATTTCGACAACTGCCGCATCCCGGCTGAGAACCTGATTGGCAAAGAGGGCGAGGGCTATGGCATCGCTCTGGGCGGGCTGGAAGGCGGTCGCATTGGCATTGCCGCGCAGAGCGTGGGCATGGCCCGCAGCGCGCTGGATGTGGCCATTGCCTACGCCAAAGACCGCCAGAGCTTTGGCACGGCCATTTTCAATCACCAGGCCGTCGGTTTTCGGCTGGCAGACTGCGCCACGCAACTCGAAGCCGCACGCCAGCTCATCTGGCACGCAGCATCTCTAAGGGATGCCGGTCGCCCCTGCCTGAAAGAGGCTGCCATGGCCAAGCTGTTTGCCTCTGAGATGGCCGAGAAGGTGTGCAGCGCCGCCATCCAGACGCTGGGTGGCTACGGCTATGTAAGCGACTTTCCGGTGGAGCGGATTTACCGCGACGTGCGGGTTTGCCAGATTTACGAAGGCACTTCCGACGTGCAGAAGATCATCATTCAGCGGGCGCTGGGCTAACAGCATGGGTAGCCCTGCTGCATTGGCTTTGCCCGACGGCATCACCGTGCTGGAGCGCGGTTGGCTGTCTTCCAACAACATCCTGCTCACCGGCGAGGACACGTGTGCGCTGATCGACAGCGGCTATTGTTCGCACGCGCCGCAAACGCTGGCGCTGGTGGATTCCGCCTTGCAGGGCCGGGCGCTGGATCTGTTGATCAACACCCATCTCCACAGCGACCATTGCGGCGGAAACGCCGCTCTGCAAGACGCATACCCCGCCCTGCGCACCCTGATCCCGCCGGGCCTCTCCCGCCATGTGCAGGCATGGGACCCGCACGCGCTCAGCTACACGCCGACCGGACAGGATTGCCCCCCGTTCGGTTTTGCGGGCGTTCTGCAGCCCGGCACCGAACTTCAGTTGGGTGACCTGCGCTGGCAGGTGCATGCCGCGCCGGGCCACGACCCGCATTCGGTGATTCTGTTTGAGCCTGCCAGCCGCGTGCTGGTGTCGGCGGATGCGCTCTGGGAGCGCGGCTTTGGTGTGGTCTTTCCCGAACTGGACGGTGATGACGCATTTGCCGAAGTGGCCGACACACTGGACCTGATTGAAGCTTTGCAGCCGGCTGTGGTCATCCCCGGCCACGGGGCGCCGTTCTCCGGCGTGGCGCAGTCCATTGCCGTGGCCCGCGCGCGACTGGACGGCTTTGTGGCCAACCCTGCCAAACACCTGCAGTACGCGGCCAAGGTACTGGTCAAGTTCAAGCTGCTCGAAGCCCAGCGCATTGAGCGCGCTGCTTTGGTGGACTGGGCGCAGGGCACCGCGTATTTCGCCTCCATGTTTGGCAAGCACTTTGCGGGCCTGGACTTTTCGCAGGGTGTGGATCTGTTGGTGGCGGACCTGGTGCGTTCGGGTGCCGCCACGGTGCACGGCGACGTGGTGCACAACGCCTGACGAGACTTAGCCCTTCTGCAAATCCAGCACGATAGAGCGCGTGCTGCTGTCTTCCTGGTGTTCTGCGTCCCGGAACCCCAGCATGTGGGCCAGCTCCAGCATGCGGCCGTTCTCGCGCAGCACCGTGGCTACCAGCTGCTGCGTGCCGTGCGCGCGCAAATAGATGATGAGCTTGTCCATGAGCAAGCGACCCAGCCCTCCCCCTTTGAGCTCGGACCGGATGATGACGCCGAACTCGGCACTGATGTTGTCCGGGTCCGCCATGGCGCGCACCACGCCCTGTGTTTGCGGTAACCCATCTGGCCCCGGCGCAATGGCGATGAAGGCCATCTCGCGGGTGTAGTCGATCTGGGTCAGGCGTGCCAGTTCGCTGCGCTCCATGGTGCGGCGGCTGTAGAACACCCGCATACGGATGTCTTCGGGGTCCAGGTGCGAGAGAAACTCGGTGTGCAACTCTTCATCCTCCGGGCGAATGGGGCGCAATTCCAGTGCGCGCCCGTGCCATTCAAGGGTCTCGGCGAGTTCAGCGGGGTAGGGGCGGATGGCAAAATTCAACGCGCCAGCCGGTTGGGTGGCGCTCAGACGGATGCGGGCATCCAGCGCGATGGCCCCTTCATGGTTGACCAGCAGCGGGTTGATGTCCAGTTCGGCCAGTTCGGGCACGTCGGCCAGCAGCTGCGACACGGCCAGCAGCACCGACAGCAGGGCGCCTTCGTCCGCCGCGGGCGTGTCGCGCCAGCCCTTGAGCAGTTTCGCGATGCGGGTGCGGGAGATCAATGCGCGTGCCAGCGGCACGTTCAGTGGCGGCAGGGCCACGGCTCGGTCGGCCATCACTTCCACCGCCGTGCCACCCTGGCCAAACAGAATGATGGGACCAAACACCCGGTCGATGGTGGCACCCACTATCACCTCCTGCACATGCTGGCGACGCACCATGCCTTGCACCGTGAAACCATCCACCACCGCGTCGGGCTTGAGCATTTTTACGCGCGCCAGCATCACGCGGGCCGCCTCACGCACTTCGTCGGCATTGTCCAGGTTCAACGCCACGCCGCCCACATCCGACTTGTGTGAAATCTGCTCCGAGAGAATCTTGATGACGACCGGAAAACCGATGCGCGTTGCTTCGGCGACCGCCAGCTCGGCGTCGGGAGCCACCGTGCAGGTGGCGACCACGGGAATGCGATAGGTATCCAGCACCGCTTTGGCTTGTGGCTCGGTCAGCATCTCCTGGCCATTGGCCAAGGCCTCGCGAACGATCTTCTGGACGGCTTCGCGGTCGGGCGCAATTGCGACCGCCTGTGCCGGCGGCGCTTCGATCAGTTCGGCCTGGTTGCGCGCGTAGTCCTGCAACATGGCAAGTGCCTGCACGGCTTCTTCCGGGGTGTCAAAGCCTGCGATGCCTTTCTCCGTGAAGAGCTGGCGCGCCTCTTCGACCGCATGCCCTCCGAGCCAGCAACTCATCAGGCGCGGTGGCTGGCCCTTGGGCGGTTGAACGGCGGGTGCCAGCGCACGGGCAATATCGGCGCTGGGCACGATGGCGGTCGGTGCATGGATGAACAGAATGGTGCCTGTGGTGCGGTCAGAGGCCAGAATCTCCAGTGCCTTCACATAGCGCTCAACCGGCGCATCGCCAATGATGTCCACCGGGTTGCTGTGCGACCAGTTAGGCGGCAGCACCGCATCCAGCTGCGCGATCGTTTGTGGCGACAGCGTCGCCAGCGTCACGCCTTCCCGCGCCGCCGCGTCGGCCGCCATCACACCGGCGCCGCCCCCATTGGTCAGAATGGTCAGCGCATCGCTCGCGGCCGCCCGGCAGCGCGTGAGCGTCTCGGCGGCCAGAAAGAGTTCCTGCAGGGTGTTCACACGCAACATGCCGGCACGGGCGATCGCCGCGTCATAGACGTCGTCTGATCCGGCCAGCGCGCCCGTATGGGACGCCGCGGCTTTTTGCCCCTGCGCCGAGCGTCCGGCCTTGATCACAATGACCGGCTTGTTGCGGGCCGCGGCGCGCGCGGCCGACATGAATTTGCGTGGGGATTCAACCGACTCGATGTAGAGCAGGATGGCGCGTGTGCGCACATCGGTTGCCAGGTAGTCCAGCAGGTCACCAAAATCGACGTCGATGTGCTCGCCCAGCGATACGAAATGCGAGAACCCGATGTGCTGTGCATCGGCCCAGTCCAGCATGGCGGTGACCAGCGCGCCCGATTGCGACACAAATGCCAAGTCACCCTGCTGGGCACCAATGTGCGCAAAGCTGGCGTTCAGGCCCGCGTGGGGCGACAACAGTCCAATGCAATTGGGGCCGAGCAGGCGCAGAAGATGAGGGCGGGCGGCGTCCAGGGTGGACTGCTTTTGTTCGGCATTCAGACCGGCGCTCAAAATGATGGCTACGCGCGTGCCGCGTTCGGCCAGTTCGCGCACGATGCCCGGCACGGTTTCGGGCGGCGTGCAGATCACCGCCAGCTCGGGCACTTGTGGCAGGTCCGCTACGCGGGCGTAGGTTTTCCGACCGTCGAGTTCGGTGTATTTCGGGTTCACCGGGTACACCGCGCCCGCAAAGGTGCCTGTTGAGAGGTTGCGCCAGACGGTGGCGCCCACGCTGGCGGGGCGCAAGGAGGCGCCGATCACTGCAACGGATGCGGGGTCGAACAGGGAGTCGAGATTGCGTAGGCTCATGGAGGGTGCTCCGCGTGATTGGCTATGCTCCAAGCTTAAGGCGATTTTGTGACAACGCAACGGATGCCAACGACACGCTCTTTGAAAGGACGCACTATGCCCATCACCAAAGGTTTTCGCACCCTCGTGGACGAGGCCATGGCTATTGTCACAACCTACACGGTGGCCGACGTGCAGGCTCGCCTGAATGATGCCTCTGTGCAAATTGTGGACATCCGCGACATTCGCGAGCTGGCCGACGGCACAGTGGTCGGCGCCTACCATGCGCCGCGCGGCATGCTGGAGTTCTGGGTTGATCCCGATTCGCCGTACCACAAGCCGCTGTTTGCCGATGAGTCACGCGAATTCATTCTCTTTTGTGGCGCGGGCTGGCGCAGTGCGCTGGCTGCCAAGGCCTTGCAGGACATGGGCATGACCAATGTGGCCCATATCGACGGCGGTTATGCCGAATGGGTGAAGCAGGGCGCGCCTACCGAGTCGCTGGAGGCGCAAAAGGCACGCCGCAGCACGAAGGGCTGAACGGAGTCAATGGCAATGATCGATACCTTATCAAAAAGCACGTTCCTGGCGGAAACCCATGCGGTAGAGAACCAGCCCCCACCGCTGCAGGACTACAACCTGTACCAGCAAGACGTAGCCCTGCAAGAGGCCGTGCAGCGCGAAGGCGCGGCCTGGGCCGAGCCGGACATCCGGGCATTGGGTGCGCTGACCGGCTCGCGCGAGATGATCGAACTGGGCTTTCAGGCCAATGAAAACAAGCCCGTGCTCTACACGCACAACAACTACGGCCACCGCATTGATGAAGTGCGCTTTCACCCGGCTTACCACCGGTTGATGCAGACCTCGTTGGAGCACGGGTTGCACTCTTCGCACTGGACCGATCCCAAGCCCGGCGCCCACGTGGCGCGGGCGGCCAAGTTCTACTTGCAAAGCCAGGTGGATGCGGCGCACGGCTGCCCTATCACCATGACGTCAGCTGCGATTCCCGCCCTGCTGGAGCAGCCGGACATTGCCGCGCAGTGGGTGTCCAAGATCATGGCCTGCCAGTACGACCCGCGCAGTGTCCCCGTGGACCAGAAGCAGGCCCTCACCATTGGCATGGCGATGACGGAAAAGCAGGGCGGCTCGGATGTGCGGGCCAACACCCTGCGTGCGCACCCGGTGGGCCGTGGCGGCCCCGGGCAAGCCTACGAACTGGTGGGCCACAAGTATTTTGTGTCGGCCCCCATGTGCGATGCCTTCCTGGTGCTGGCGCAGGCGCCGGGCGGTTTGTCCTGCTTTTTGCTGCCGCGCTGGCACCCCGATGGCAGCAAGAACCCGATGCAGATTCAGCGCCTGAAAAACAAGATGGGCAACGTGGCCAACGCCTCGTGCGAAACCGAACTCCGCGGCGCCTATGCCCAGATGGTGGGCGGCGAAGGCAAAGGCGTGGCCACCATTTTGAAGATGGTCAGCATGACGCGCTTCGACTGCATGATTGGTTCTTCCAGCGGCATGCGCCAGGCGGTGGCGCAAGCGCTGCACCACTGCGCCTACCGCTCGGCCTTTGGCAAGCGCCTGTCTGACCAGCCCTTGATGCAAAACGTGCTGGCCGATCTGGTGATTGAACACGAGGCCGCGCTGGCGCTGACCATGCGCATTGCCCGCGCGCTGGACTCCCACAGCGAGTCCGAGAAGCTGCTGGTGCGCATGGGCACCGCCGTGGGTAAATACTGGATTTGCAAGCGCACCCCGGCCCATGCCTATGAGGCCATGGAGTGCATTGGCGGCAGTGGCGTGATGGAGGACTGCATCATGCCCCGGCTGTTCCGCGAATCGCCGGTGAATTCCATCTGGGAAGGCAGTGGCAACGTGCAGTGCCTGGACATGCTGCGTGCCATGGGTCGCAGCCCCGGCTCGGTAGACGCCTACATGGCAGAGGTTCAAGCCGCTGCAGGAGCCGATCGCCGGCTGGACCAGTATGTGGCGCATCTGGGCAGCGAATTGCTGGATCCGTCCGCCATCGAATACCGCGCACGCGGCATCGTAGAGAAGATGGCGCTGGCGCTGCAAGGCGCGCTGCTGGTGCGCCACGGCAACGCAGCGGTGGCCGATGCCTTTTGCGCATCCCGCCTTGGCGGCGACAGCAGTGGCCTGACGTTTGGCAACCTGCCACGCGGCGTGGATTGCGCCGCCATCATCCAGCGCGCGACGCCGGTGGTGCATTGAGCACGTTGGCGGGTGACAGCCTGTGCCCCTGCGGGCGATTGAATGCGGCATCGCGCCCCCTTCGCTTTGCCCAGTGTTGTGGCCAGTGGCTGGAAACCGATGCCCCGGCGCCAGATGCAGAAGCGCTTATGCGATCACGTTACAGCGCGTTTGTGCTGGAGCGCGGCGCGTACCTGCTGAAAACCTGGCACGCCAACACGCGTCCGCCAGAGATTGCGTTTGATCCGCAGGTGAAGTGGCTGGGGCTGGAGGTGCGCACACACCGTGTGCTGGATGCTGACCACGCTGAAGTGGAGTTTGTGGCCCGCCAGCGTGAACCCGGTGGGCGCGCCGTGCGTCTGCATGAACTCAGCCGCTTTGTGCGGGAGGGCGTTTGCTGGTTGTATGTGGATGGGGCGCAACTCTAATGACCGTTGCGACGGCTGCATAACGTCCATTGTGGGCCTACCACTGTTCAGTGCAAGCTGTTGCAGATGCAGCAAAGGAAGCCTTTGCATTCTGTCCGGTGGCTTGTGCGCTTCGCGACGGTGAGCGTGATCGGATGGGTGGTTGCACTCATGGCAGCGTCGGCAATCGCAGCCGATGGTGTGTCAACCGAAGCCGGGCCAGAGGGTCCCGCGCAGACGGCCCACGCCCCGAGCAATGGGAAGCCCGGCCCCGTGATTGTTGCTATTTCAGGGCATACCGGTCGAGTCTCGTATCAGTCCTATGCCGCTGACCTGGCCCAGCTTGGCTACTACACGGTCCTGCCAATTTGAGCAAGGTCATCGACAGGGCGCAGCATGCGCCGAACGCGGTCCAAGGCAGGGTGGCGGTGATCGGATTTTCGCAGGGCGGAGGTGGCGCCCTCTATAGTGCTGCGAACATGCCGGACACTGTTTCCATGGTGGTGGCTTATTACCCGTACACCCGCACCTGGGCGAACAACATCAACGCGCTGGTCAAACGCTTCCAAGTTCCGGTGCTGGTCATGGCCGGTCAACGCGATCGGTATAACGATTGCTGTGTGATCGAGTCCATGCATGCCATGGAGGCAGCGGCCAAGGCCAACAGCGCACCATTCGAACTCGTGGTGTACCCCGATGCCAACCATGGATTCAACCTCGAGTCGGGCGCTCTGGGCGAACCAATGCGCGCCTACCGCCACCCTCTTTATTTTTAATAATCAGCCAATCGCTAGCGGGAGCGGGTCGCTTGCTTCGCCAGCTCATCTTGTGCACAGTGCGCCGTACATCAAGTACCCGGCCGGATATCGGGCGCCGGTGTCGTGGGCACGCCCTGATCAAGGGCCGCCTGGTGCTGAATGGCCAAGGCCCGATGAAAGGCGGGGCGCTGTTGCAGACGTGCCCAGTAGGCGGCCACCGTGGTGCTGAATTGTGCGGATAGCCCCAAGTGCTCTGCCAGCATCAGCGCATAACCCACCGCTACATCTGCGGCGGTAAAGCGTCCTGCGCATAAATAATCTTGCTGCTGCAAGGCCGCGTCCACCGCGCGCAGCCGCGCCAGAAACCAGCGGCTGTAGTCCTCGGCTACCTGTGGCTGCAGGCGGGCAGGGGATTCAAAGTGGGTGTAACGCAGCACCAGCGTTTGCGGAAAGGTGAGCGTGGCGTCGCTCATGTGCAGCCAGTTCAGGTAGGCGCCGTAGGCGGCGTCATTGACTGCCACGTCCAGCGATCCGTGGGGCGTTCCATGCGCCGTGCCGGGGCTGTGTCGCGCTGCCAGGTACTGGCACATGGCCGCCGACTCGGTCATGCGGGTGTCGCCTTCCACCAGCAGCGGCACCGTGCCCATGGGGTTGTCCTGCAAAAACTCCCGTGCCAGCGCGCGGGGCGGAAACGGCAGCATTTTCAGCTGGTAGGGCAAGCCCATTTCTTCCAGCACCCACAGAGGGCGGAATGAGCGGGCGCTGACGCAGTGGTAGAGGGTGATCATGGGCACATCCTGGGTAAATCGTGGGTCGGTCATGCAATCGGTATGGACTGTTTGCGAAACTCGGCGGGCGACAGTCCGGTCCAACCCTTGAAGGCACGGATAAAGCTTTTCTCATTTTGAAAGCCAGCCGCTTCGGCCACCTGTTTGATGGGGCGCTCGGTGCGGTGCAGCAGCTCAATCGCGCGGGCCTGGCGCACCTCGTCTTTCAGCCCCTGCAGCGTGGCGCCTTCTTCTTTCAGCTGGCGGTGCAGGGTGCGCGGCGACACGTGCAAAAGCGTGGCCAGTGCCTCGGCACTGTGGGTTTGCTGCGCGTGGCTGGACAGCGTCTGGCGCACTCGCTGCACCAGCAAGCGGTCGCGCCGGTACTGCAGCACGGTCAGCGGCAGCGCGTGTTGCAGCATTTGCTGCAGGGCCTTTTCATCGCGCCGCAGTGGCAGGCTCAGGTAGCGCGCATCAAAGTGGATAGCGGCCGGGCCGCTGTCGAAGCTGGTCGGGCCAGAAAACAAGACTGCGTAGGCGCTCGCATGTGCTGGCGCTGCAAACGGAAATTGCGCCCCCTGCAACGCAATGCGCGAATCCACCAGCCAGCAGGCCAGGCCGTGGATGTTGCGCAGCACGGACACCAGACAGAACTCGCGCTGAGGTGCTGGAAGGCTGTGCGGCAGGGGATTCTGCGCAGGTAAAGGAGGAGCCCGCAGAGCGGGCGGGGGACATGGAGCAGAATCCCCTGCCGCACAGCCTTCCCGTGCTGCAACGTGCTCGGTAATTCGGATCGTCGCTACGTCGCCCACCACCCTCAACTCCAGCGCAATATCGGGCGCAATCAGCCCATGGTGGCGGCACCAGCGGGCCAGCGCCACCCGCAGGGTGGGCGCGCTGATGGAGGCGCGCGCCAGCATGCCGTAGCTGCCCCAAGGCAGGCGGCGGCTGAACCAGCCCAGGGCTTCGTCGTCGAGCTCCTGCATGGCGGTGCCCGAAAACTGCTCCATTTGCCAGGCGGTGATGCGGGCGCCATTCTGCTGGATCCGTTCTGGCGCAATCTGTGCCTGCTGCAGGGCCTTTGCAGGGTCTATCCCGTAACGCGCGTAGGCGGCAACAATGGCCTGTACAAAGGCCATGGGGGTTGCTGCAATCGGTGCGGTGGTCGCCATGGGACAAGTGTGCCGTAGTTTTCTGTCTTGTGGCACGATTTGCAACCTTTGTGGCCTGTGTGTTCGGCCCCATCCGGT
Source organism: Rhodoferax sp. GT1R46 (assembly GCF_056521285.1). Classification (NCBI taxonomy): domain Bacteria; kingdom Pseudomonadati; phylum Pseudomonadota; class Betaproteobacteria; order Burkholderiales; family Comamonadaceae; genus Rhodoferax; species Rhodoferax sp. GT1R46. The sequence continues at coordinate 100,839 of NZ_JBWMBC010000010.1, read as the reverse complement.
TGAAAATGCAGCTTGTCCTGAAACCCACCACCGGAAGCACCCATGTCCATTCTGGAGACCCAACTCAACGCCCGCTCTGCGGATTTTGTGGCCAATGCCAACGCCATGCGAGCCTTGGTCGCTGATTTGAACGCGCAAAGCGACAAAGCGGCTCTGGGCGGTGGCGAGGTCGCCCGTACCCGGCACACGGGGCGCGGCAAGTTGTTGCCACGGGACCGGGTGCACATGCTGCTGGACGCCGGCACGCCGTTTCTGGAGCTCTCGCCGCTGGCCGCGCTGGGCATGTACCCGGACCGCGACGGCACCGACAGCGCCCCCTGCGCCGGCGTGATTGCCGGAATTGGCCGTGTGAGCGGTGTGGACTGCATGATTGTGTGCAACGACGCCACGGTGAAGGGCGGAACCTACTACCCCGTGACCGTCAAAAAGCATTTGCGCGCGCAAGAGATTGCCCAGCAAAACCACCTGCCCTGCATCTACCTGGTGGATTCGGGCGGTGCCAACCTGCCGAATCAGGACGAGGTGTTCCCGGACCGCGACCACTTTGGCCGCATCTTTTTCAACCAGGCGAACATGAGCGCCGAGGGCATTGCCCAGATCGCAGTCGTCATGGGTTCGTGCACGGCGGGCGGTGCCTATGTGCCCGCAATGAGTGACGAGACCATCATCGTCAAGAATCAAGGCACCATCTTTTTGGGCGGCCCACCGCTGGTGAAAGCCGCCACGGGCGAAGTGGTGACGGCCGAAGACCTGGGCGGTGGCGACGTGCACACCCGCCTTTCGGGCGTGGCCGACCATCTGGCGCAAAACGACCTGCACGCGCTCTCCCTGGCACGCAGTGCCGTCGCACATTTGAATCAAAAGAAGCCTCTGGCCCCCGCGTTACTTGCGCCAGTAGCTCCTAAATTTGTAGCAGAAGAGTTGTACGGTGTGATCCCCACCGACACGCGCAAACCGTTTGATGTGCGCGAAATCATTGCCCGCATCGTCGATGGCTCGGAGCTGCACGAGTTCAAGCCCCGCTTTGGCACCACGCTGGTCACCGGCTTTGCGCATATTGAAGGTATGCCGGTGGGCATCATCGCCAATAACGGTATTCTGTTCAGCGAGTCGGCCCTGAAGGGCGCGCACTTTATCGAACTCTGCTGCCAGCGCAAGATTCCGCTGATCTTCCTGCAGAACATCACCGGCTTCATGGTGGGTCGCAAATACGAGAACGAGGGCATCGCCCGCAACGGCGCCAAGATGGTCACGGCCGTGGCGACCGCCAATGTGCCCAAGTTCACCATCATCATCGGCGGCAGCTTTGGCGCTGGCAACTACGGCATGTGTGGCCGCGCTTACAGCCCGCGCTTCCTGTGGATGTGGCCCAACGCGCGCATCAGCGTCATGGGCGGCGAGCAGGCGGCCAGTGTGCTGGCCACGGTGCGCCGCGATGGCCTGGAAGCCAAAGGCGGCAGCATGAGCCTGGAGGAAGAAGAAGCCTTCAAAGCCCCGATTCGCCAGCAGTACGAAGTGCAAGGCCACCCCTACTACGCCACCGCACGGCTGTGGGACGACGGCATCATCGACCCGGCTGATACGCGCCGCGTGCTGGCGCTGGGCCTCTCGGCCACGCTCAATGCGCCCATTCCCGATGCCAAGTTCAGCATGTTCCGCATGTAAAGAGGACTGAAATTATGTTTACCAAAATCCTCATTGCCAACCGCGGCGAAATCGCTTGCCGGGTTGCCGCTACCGCTCGCCGCATGGCCATCAAAACCGTGGCCGTCTATTCCGACGCGGATGCCGCCTCCAAGCACGTCGCTGCGTGCGACGAAGCCGTCCACATTGGCGGCAGCGCACCCAAAGACAGCTATCTGCGTTGGGAAAAAATTATTGCCGCGGCCAAGGCCACCGGTGCGCAGGCTATTCACCCCGGCTATGGTTTCCTGAGCGAGAACGAAGAGTTCGCACGGGCCTGTGCCACCGCCGGGCTGGTCTTCATTGGCCCGCCACCCTCGGCCATCAAGGACATGGGCCTGAAGGCCGAGTCCAAGCAGCTGATGGAGCGCGCTGGGGTGCCGCTGGTGCCCGGCTACCACGGCGCCAACCAGGACCCGGCGCTCTTGCAGGCCGAGGCCGACCGCATTGGCTATCCCGTGCTCATCAAGGCCAGCGCGGGTGGCGGTGGCAAAGGCATGCGCGCGGTGGACAAGGCCGAGGACTTTGCCGCAGCCCTGGCCAGTTGCAAGCGCGAGGCCATCAACAGCTTTGGCGACGACGCTGTGCTGATTGAAAAATACGTACAGCGCCCGCGCCATATCGAGATCCAGGTGTTTGGCGACACGCAGGGCAACTACGTGTACCTGTTTGAGCGCGATTGCTCGGTGCAGCGGCGCCACCAGAAGGTGCTGGAAGAAGCGCCAGCGCCCGGCCTGAGCCCTGAGATGCGCCAGCAAATGGGTCTGGCCGCCGTGGCGGCGGCCCGTGCGGTGAATTATGTGGGTGCGGGCACGGTGGAATTCATCGTGGAGCAGCGCGACGGTGGCGCCATGACCTTCTTCTTTATGGAGATGAACACGCGACTGCAGGTGGAGCACCCCGTCACCGAAGCCATCACCGGGTTGGACCTGGTCGAGTGGCAATTGTGCGTGGCCAGTGGCGAGCCTTTGCCGCTGCGCCAGGACCAGCTCAAGATCATCGGTCACGCCATTGAGGCGCGCATCTGCGCCGAGAACCCCGACAACAACTTCTTGCCCGCGACCGGCACGCTGAACGTTTACCGTAAGCCCGTTTGCACGGCCTTTGAGCGTGCAGACGGCAGCCATGCTGGCATTCATGTGCGCGTGGACGATGGTGTGCGCGAGGGTGACACCATCAGCCCGTATTACGACTCCATGGTCGCCAAGCTCATCGTGCATGGCGCAACGCGTGAAGAGGCGCTGGCCCGCATGGACACGGCGCTGGCGCAAACGCACATCGTGGGCCTGGCGACCAATGTGCAGTTTCTGCGCCATGTGGTCACCAGCCCCTCGTTTGCGCAGGCGCAATTGGATACGGCCTTGATTCCGCGTGAAGCCGCCGTGCTGTTCAACCAGGAAAAAGTGGGCCTGCCGCTGGCCACTGCCGCGTTGATCGCGCACACCCTGGTCAGCGAACAGTCGTTTGCAACGCAGGCGGACGCCAGTGGCTGGATCGACCCCTGGGCGCAGCGCGATGGCTGGCGCTCGCACGGTGCATCGGTGCGTGCGTTCATGCTGGAGTTCCACGGCGAACCCCATACCGCGCAATTTACCCGTCTGCATGGCGGCGGCTTGCAGCTGCAGCTCGATGGCAAGACTGCGGCCCTGCACTACACGCCCTTGGCCCATGGCGCGCTGGATGTGCGCTATGGCGACCTGCGCTCCACCGTGCATTTGTATAAAAAAGGCGAGGTAGCCCACGTATTTACTGCGCAGGGTGCTACACAAGTGATAGCAATTGATGCGCTGGCCCACGCCGGCGAGGTGCATGCCGAGGTCGGCCGGCTGACCGCCCCCATGCCGGGCAAGGTGGTGTCGTTTGCCGTGAAAGCGGGCGACGCCGTCAAAAAGGGCCAGGCGCTGGCGGTGATGGAAGCCATGAAGATGGAGCACACCATTGCAGCACCGGCCGATGGCGTGGTGGCCGAGCTGCTGTTTGCACCGGGTGACCAGGTCACTGAAGGCGCCGAATTGCTCAAGCTGGAGACGGCTGCCTGAACTCTGGCGAAAATTCGCCCATGCGTGTTTTTTATTACAGTGTGGACCAGGATCAGAAATCCTGGATTCCCGGCTTGCAGGCGGCTTTGCCCGGTGCAGAGGTCAGTCTCTGGGAGCCGGGTGCGCCGCCTGCCGATTACGCCGTGGTGTGGAAGCCGCCCCAGCAATTGCTGGACGAGCAGCCCACGCTCAAGGCACTCTTCAACACCGGGGCCGGGGTCGATGCCCTGATGCAACTGCAGTTGCCGCCCGCGTTGCCGGTGATACGGCTGGACGATGCGGGCATGTCGGTGCAGATGGCCGAGTACGTGTGCCATGCCGTTATCCGCCATTTCCGTGAGTTCGACCGGTATGAGGCCGATACCCGGGCTGGCAAGTGGTCGTTTCGCAAGCCGCACAGCCGGCTGGATTACCCGGTGGGTATTCTGGGGCTGGGCGTGCTGGGGGACCGCGTGGCGCGCGCAGTGGCGCAGTTCGACTTTCCGGTCAACGGCTGGAGCCGCACCCCCAAGACCCTGCCCGGCGTGCGGTGTTTTGCGGGAGACACTGCGCTGGAGGCCTTTCTGGCCGCCAGCCGCATCGTGGTGTGCCTGCTGCCGTTGACTCCCGAAACCCGCGATATTCTGGATGCGCAGCGTCTGGCGTGCGTGCGCCCTGGGGGTTATGTCATCAATGTGGCGCGCGGCGCGCATGTGGTGGACGCGGACCTGCTGGCTGCGCTGGACAGTGGTCACCTGGCTGGTGCCACGCTGGATGTTTTCCGCAGCGAGCCGCTGCCCAAAGACCACCCGTTCTGGCTCCACGAAAAAATCACCGTGACGCCGCATACTTCGGCCCGCACCCTGCGCAGCGAGAGCATTGCCCAGATTGCCGGAAAAATTGCCGCCCTGCAGCGCGGCGAACCTGTCGCCGGCATGGTTGATCCATCCCGGGGATACTGACTCCCGTTTATTGAAAAGAGAATGCCCCATGGAATTGCCCCAGCGCGTCAAACTGGTTGAAGTCGGCCCCCGTGATGGCCTGCAAAATGAAAAGCAGCCAGTGCCCGCCAGCGTCAAGATCGAGCTGGTGCACCGCCTGCAGGAAGCTGGGCTGACGGATATTGAAGTCACCAGCTTTGTGTCGCCCAAGTGGGTTCCCCAAATGGCCGACAACGCCGAGGTGATGGCGGGCATTGCCCGCAAGCCGGGCGTGCGCTACTCGGTGCTCACACCCAACCTGCAGGGCTTTGACGCGGCGGTGAAGACCCGGCCTGACGAGATTGCGGTGTTTGGTGCTGCCAGCGAGGCCTTCAGCCAGAAGAACATCAACTGCTCGATTGCCGAGAGCATCGAGCGTTTCCGTCCGGTCGTGCAAGCCGCATTGGCGCAGGGCATCACCGTGCGGGGCGCCATTTCCTGCGCCGTGGGCTGCCCCTATGAGGGCGAGATTGCCCCCGAGCGGGTGGAGATGGTGGCGCGCCTGATGCACGGCATTGGCGTGCAGCATGTGGGCGTGGCCGACACCATTGGCGTGGGCACGCCGCAGAAGGTGCAGCGCGCGCTGGACGCTGCCCTGAAGGTCTATGACATCAACCAGATTTCCGGCCATTTCCACGACACCTATGGCATGGCGCTGGCCAACACCCTGGCCAGCCTGCAAATGGGCGTGTGGCAGTTCGACACCTCGGTCGCAGGTCTGGGCGGCTGCCCCTATGCCAAGGGCGCCACCGGCAATGTCGCATCGGAAGACGTGGTGTACCTGTTGCACGGCATGGGCATTGCAACCGGCATTGATCTGGACAAGCTCATCGATGCGGGCCAGTTCATCAGCACATTTTTGGGTCGCAAGTCCCAGTCGCGCGCGGGCAATGCGCTGTTGGCCAAGAGGGCCGGTTGATATGGATGCTATCAAAACGCTAGCTGCTCGCGCAGTATTGGCGGGGGCTTCGGTCGAAAATGTGCCTTCACCGTGCGTGTCGATCTGTCGCATGGACACGGGCAGCGGCCTGTGCGAGGGTTGCTTTCGCACCCTTGACGAAATTCGCGTCTGGAGCAGTAGCGACGACGCCGCCAAGAAGGTGATGTGGACCACCTTGTCCGGGCGCCTGCGCCAGACGCATCCTGACGCTTTCGCCCAAGTCAGCTCGTAGCACGCAAGAGGCCCCGCATGAAGCACATTACCTTTTATCTGGACTTCATCTCGCCCTACGCCTGGCTGGCATTCAAGGAATTGCCCAAGGCGCTCATGGGCTTGAGTTACACGGTGGCCTACAAACCGGTCTTTCTGGGGGGCCTACTCAAGCACAACGCCATGCTGGGCCCCGCGGAAGTGCCACCCAAGCGCGACTGGACCTATCGCCACGTGCAGTGGCTGGCGCACCAACTGGGCCACCCGCTGGATATGCCTGCCCAGCATCCGTTCAACCCGCTGGGTCTGCTGCGGCTGGCCGTGGCAACCGACCCCCAGGGCTTGCCCAACCGCTATGTGTGTGACACCTTGTTTCGCCACGTGTGGGTAGGCGGTGCCGATGCGGCCGACCCAGCGCGGCTGGCCGCGGTCACACAGCAACTCGCACCGGGACAAGATCCGGCGGATGCGGCCGTCAAGGCCCGGCTCAAGGCGCATGCAGATGAGGCTATTGCCAAAGACGTGTTTGGCGTTCCTTCGTTTGAGGTCGATGGCAAAGTGTTCTGGGGGCTGGATGGCTTGCCCATGCTGCGCGCCTATCTGGATGGTGATGCGTGGTTTGACGGCCCACCGTGGGATTCTGTTTCCGGCGTGCCGTCAGGAATTGCGCGTCGATAGTGCGCGTCAGGTCCCCGTTGAAAACCCAAAGCTTCGGCTGAATCCCACGCCATTGTTGGTGCCGGTGATGAACACGGAATAGGCGGAACTGGGGCTGAGCGGTGCGCTGGGCATGATGATGGCCATATTGGCCAGCAGTTCCTGATTCGGATCATTGGAAGCGGTCATCGTGGGCAGTAGCGCTACGGCTCCCGCAGGTCCGGTTACCGAGACGGACGTAATGACCAGGATATTGCCAGCCAGCAACTGTACAAACACCGGCTGCCCGATAGGGTTCACCGCCAAATTGCGAGACGGAACCGGGTTGGGCGACTCGGCGGTCAAGGCGTACGCCGTTCCGGTGACGCCCTGACAGGGGTAGGTCAGCACATCGGTGCTGCGTTGCACCTGGGGCAGCAAGGTAAGACTTGCAGCCATGTCGACGGCCAGGTAGCTCTCATTGGCAGTGACGGCTGCGGTGTAATCCGCGCCAGACCCGATCGGCCCGCCACTTTTGACGCTGACGCCAATCTCCCGGTTTCCCTGCATGGCGCCCATCAGGTGGTAGGGTGCCACCAACAGATTTCTGGCCCCTTTCAGCCCAAAGCCCGTTTTGTTGGACGTTGAAATACCCGCCAGAATTTCCCCAAATTGAACCCCTGAGTAGCCCGCTGCCGCCATGCGGTCCCAGGGGGTGACACCCGTGAATCCGGCCGTGGCGGCTACTTCATAGTGGCTGAAGGTGTTGTTATTGACCATCCAGACAATATGATTTCTGGCCGCGGTATCGAGCTGGGCGTTTTGCTGCAAAGGGCCAAACCCACAGGCCTGGCGATTGGTGCTGAACCAGTTGTAGGCGGCAAGCTCCTCGCCTGTATACGTTGTGGCGGATGCCCCCGTAGCGACAACCGGCACGCTGGCATTGGTCGTTGGGGCGGTATAAGTGGGTGTTCCCCCGGCGGGGGCCGCGCTGGAACTACCTCCTCCGCCGCCTCCGCCGCCGCAGCCGGTCAGCAATAGAACTGCACAGATACCAACGGCGGCATAGGAGAAAAATGCTTTGGCCATGTTTTCAAAGTAAGGGTTGGGCTCAAGCCTACCTCAACCGGCGCAAACAAACCCCTTGAATAACGACTGCTTACAAAATCCGGGGTTCCCATTGGAGCCCGCAGATGAGGGCGAGAACGGCTGCCGCAGGGTGTCGCGCCAGTAAAGCGGATGTCAGAAAAGTGCATGTTTAACCGGAGGAAAATACAGTGAATCTGGTTTCAGCCTGCCTACCCCCGTGAGTTCACCATGCCCAGTGCGTTCAATTTCTCTGCGTCCCCCTTTGACTGCCTGACCCTGGAGCAGCAGCGTCTGGTGCGCAGCAGTGTGGATATTGCCTACTTTCCCCAAGGTGAAACCATTCTGGCCCTGGGCGTGCAGCCGACCCACCTGTTCGTGATCATCAAGGGCTTTGTGCAGCAGTTCGATGGCAACGAAGTGGTCAACACCTATGGCCCGGATGATTGCTTTGATGGCCGCGGTCTGGTAGCGGGCAAGGTCAGCAGCCGGTTTGTGGCGGCAGAAGAAGTGGTGGCTTACCAGCTGACCAAGCAGGCTGTGAGTGACCTGATTGCCGCCAACGCCACCTTTGGTGCGCTGCTGTTTTCCGATTTGTCCCACAAGCTCAGCGCCTTGTCAGAACGCCAAAGCCGCCACGAACTGCAGTCGCTGACCATGGCGCGGGTAGATGAGGCCTTTGTGCGGCCCCCCCATTTCGTGGACGCAGACACCTCCGTGCTGGACGTGGTCAAGCATTTTCAGGCGATGCGCACGGCGACGGTGCTGGTGCGCGATACGCATTCCCATCCACTGCGGGTCGGCATTTTTACGGCCACGGGTCTGCAGCGGGCCATTCTGCACGGCACCCCCCTGGACCAGTTGCCGGTGGGCGAGCTGGCCAATTTTTCGTTGATTCGGGTGCGCCCCAGCGACCAACTGGGCGAGGCGCTGGCCGTCATGATCAAACACAATGTGCACCGGGTGGTGGTGGCCGATGGCGAAACCATTGTCGGGGTGCTGGAGGCGCTGGACCTGTTCAGCTTTTTGTCCAACCAGTCGTACCAGATCAATGTGCAGATCATCGGGGCGCGGGATGTGGCGACGCTCAAGCTCGCAGCTGACCAGATCACCAAACTGATCTCCCTGCTGTACCGCAATGGCACCAAGGTCAACCTGATTGGCAGGCTGGTTCAGGAACTCAATGCCCGCCTGTTTGAGCGCACCTGGCAGCTGATTGCGCCTCCGGATCTGGTGGCCAATAGCTGCCTGTTCGTGATGGGCAGTGAAGGCCGCGGCGAGCAGCTGCTCAAGACCGACCAGGACAACGCGCTGGTGTTGCGGGATGGTTATGTCTGTTCGGTTGACCTTCCCGGTGTGTGCGCCCAGTTTTCCAAGGCGCTGGCAGATTTTGGTTATCCGCCTTGTCCGGGCAACATCATGGTCAGCAACCCGCAGTGGTGCCAGAGCGTGACCGATTTCAGCCAGATGGTGCGCTTGTGGTCTGCAACAGCCGACCCCGACAGCCTGATGGCACTTGCCATTTTTCTGGATGCCCACGCCGTGTGTGGTAATACGACCCTGCTGGACAAGGTGCGCTCCTCCGTATTTGACCTGACGGCAGACAACGATGCCATGCTGGCGCGATTTGCGTCGGCCATCAATTTCTTTGGCAGTAGCAGTGGCTGGTGGAACCGTCTGCTGCTCTTGGGTGAGCAGGGCAAGGAGTCGATGGACATCAAGAAGGTGGGCATCTTCCCGCTGGTGCATGGCATCCGCAGCCTGGCGCTGGCCCACCATATCGGTGAAACATCCACAGCGGGTCGCATTGAAGCCTTGATGGCCGCCGGAAAATTGCCCGAAAAGTTGGCCGGTGATCTGCTCGACAGCCTGTACTTCTTCATGGGGCTCAAGCTCAAAGTGGGCTTGCAGGAGCTGGCAACCGGGCACGGTGTATCCGGAGGCATGCAGATAGACAAGCTCAGCAGCCTGGACCGTGACCTGCTCAAGGACACACTGGGTGTGGTCAAGCAATTCAAGGTGTTGCTGAGTCAGCGGTTTCACCTGGAGGCGGTGTAATGTTTTCGGGCCTGTCGCCCATCTCCTGGGTGGCCGCGCTCAAACGGGAATGGCTGCTGTACCACCTGGGCGATCAGCGTTTTCGCTTCATGTGGGACAAGCCGCCTGCAGACGAATGGGTGGCACTGGATTGCGAAACCACCGGGCTCAATACCAGGACCGACGACATCATTTCTATCGGTGCGGTGCGGATCAAGGGCAATCGCATCATGACCAGTGAACGGCTGGAGTTGATCGTTCGTCCCGAAAAACGCCTGTCTGCCGACAGTGTGCGGGTGCATCGCCTGCGGGAGCAGGACGTGGCACAAGGCTTGGCACCCGACGACGCGATGATGCAGCTCATGGCTTTCATTGGCAGTCGGCCCCTGGTGGGCTATTACCTGGAGTTTGATGTGGCCATGATCAACCGGGTGTTGTTTCCCCTTCTTGGGATGGGCCTGCCCCAGCGAAAAATTGAAGTGTCGGCGCTGTACTACGACTACAAGTACCAGCAGTTGCCGTCCAGCGCACGCGACAACAGTTCCATTGACCTGCGCTTTAACAGTCTGATGCTTGACCTGGGTTTACCCCTGCGCCCAGCGCACGATGCCCTGAATGACGCCGTGATGGCCGCTCTGGCGTTTCTGAAGCTGCGGCAAATGCAACACGCCTGAGTGCTGCGCCTGAAGCGGGAATGTCGAATAAGTCCGTTTGTGTACACTGCTTCGACCCGAAATCCGGGTTGCCGAGCCACTCTAAAGGATCATCATGAGCACACGCGCTCGCAACAACATCAATATTGCAAGCGAATCCGGCCCGGTTGTGTTGTATGCCCATGGATTTGGCTGTAGCCAGACCATGTGGAGTCGCGTGACCCCCGCCTTTGCCGAAACCCATCGGCAGGTGCTGTTCGACTACGTCGGCAGCGGTCAGTCAGACGTGGCGTCCTTTGATCCGGTGCGGTATGGCGACCTGCATGGTTACGCCCAGGACGTCCTGGACGTGTGCGACGAGCTTGGGTTGACCAGCGGCGTCACTTTCGTCGGACACTCGGTGAGTTGCAGCATTGGCATGCTGGCCTCGATAGCCCGCCCGGAGCTTTTTGAACGACTGATATTGGTTGGCCCCACGCCCTGCTTTTTGAACGACCTGCCGGACTACCTGGGTGGTTTTGAGCGCGCCGATCTGGAGGGGCTGCTTGCCCTCATGGATCAAAACTACATTGGATGGGCCAACTACCTGGCCCCAGTCGTCGCTGGGGCGCCGCAGGGCGACGAACTGGCCGGAGAACTGTCGGATAGCTTTTGTTCAACAGATCCTGTTGCGGCCAAGGCGTTTGCCCAAGCCACATTCTTTGCTGATAACCGCAAGGACCTGCCCCTTGTTTCTCGGCCCTGTCTGATACTTCAACACCGGGAAGACACCCTGGCGCCACAGTCTGTGGGTAGCTATTTGCACCATCATTTGCGTGGCAGCACCCTGGAAGTGATGGATGTCACAGGGCACTGCGCACACATGAGTCACCCGAACCTCGTAATTGATGCGATGCGCCGGTATATGCCGCAGCGGCCTGCCTGACGGCCGAACCCCGTACACCCCTGATGGATGATTTGCTGCAGATCCCGTGTCCGCTGCTGGTTACTGACCTGCAGGGCAATATTCTTGCCGCGAACAAAGATTTGCTCCAGGTTGTAGGGGGTACGAAGGACCAATGGACGCAGCAGAACATGAACGCGCTGCTGACCGCTCCTTCCCGCATCTTCCTTCAGACCCACGTCTGGCCCATGCTGCTTAAAACCGGCAACGTGCGGGAGTTGTACCTGCACCTGCGGGACACCTCGGGGCAGCCGGTTCCCGTCATGCTCAATGGAAGCAGCGGCAGGTACCACAACGCCGATTGCATTCAATGGGTGTTCTTTGTTGCCAGGGAACGGAGCCGGTTTGAAGCCGACCTGGTTCAGGCGCGTGAAAAAGCCCAGCACATGGCCAGCGACCTGACGTTGGCCCATGCCTTTCTTGACCGCGTCGGGCGAATCGCTGGCATTGGTGCCTGGCGGCTGGATCTGGGCACCATGACGCCGGAATGGACCGACCAGACCTGCCGCATTCATGAAGTGCCACCCGGCTATCAGCCGACCTTGGAGGGGGCGGTTGAGTTCTATGCGCCGGAGTCCCGTCTGGTCATCAAAGCCCTGGTACAAAAGTGCATTGCGGAAGGAACTCCCTGGGATGCAGAGCTTCGCGCAATCACGGCAACAGGTCGCCCAATCTGGGTGCGCACGGCAGGGGAGGTGCAGCTTGCGGCGGGAAAGCCGGTGGCGCTGGTGGGTGCCTTTCAGGACATTACAGAGAGAAAAAATACCGAGTTGGCGCTGCTGCAAACCAACGAGCGGTTTGAGTTGGCGGCCGATTCGGCAGGGATAGGGGTGTGGGATTTTGATGTGGCGCTCAGAACACTGCATTGGGACAAGTGGATGTATCACCTCTACGGGCGATCTGCCGGGGATGCAAGCGACCCCCTTGTGATTCTGGAGCAGAGCGTCCATCCGGAAGATGTTGAGCAGTCCAGGGCTGCGTTGAAAGCTGCGTTGGCAGACGTTTTCGCATTTACAACAGAATTCCGAATCCTGTGGCCGAACGGTGAGCTGCGGCACATCAAGAGTGTCGGGCGCGTGCGTCGCGAAGAATCCGGGCGTGCAGTGCGACTGATTGGGGTGAACTTTGACGTCACCGCGCAGAAAGAATATGAGAGCAGCCTGACGCAGGCCAAGCTGGAGGCCGACCGGGCCACCGCCGCGAAAGGCCAGTTTCTGGCAAACATGAGCCACGAAATTCGCACGCCGATGAACGCCATTCTGGGCATGCTCAGCCTGTTGCAGAAGACACCTCTCACCACACGCCAGCGCGACTATGCGGACAAGACCAAGGGGGCTGCGCATTCACTTTTGGGGCTTTTGAACGACATTCTGGATTTCTCCAAGATGGATGCCGGCAAGATGAAGCTGGATATCCAGCCATTTCGCCTGGATCAATTGATGCGCAGTCTGTCGGTCATCTTCTCTGCCTACGTGGGTTCCAAGGCGGTAGAAGTTCTGTTTGATGTTGGGCCCGATATTCCTGCTGTGCTGTTGGGTGACTCCTTGCGGCTGCAGCAGGTGCTGGTGAACCTGGGCGGCAACGCCATAAAGTTCACCGCGGCTGGGCAGGTGGTGGTGCACGTACGTGTGAAACACCGCCGTGAGCACGAGGTTGTAGTGGAGTTTGCCGTCAAGGATTCGGGCATTGGTATTTCGCCCGAAAACCAGGGGCACATATTCTCCGGCTTCTCGCAGGCCGAAAGTTCTACTACCCGTCAATTCGGGGGAACCGGATTGGGATTGTCCATCAGCCAAAGACTGGTAGAGCTGATGGGCGGCGAGTTGTTGCTGGAGAGCGCGCTGGGTGCCGGGAGTCGGTTTCACTTCAGCGTTCCGCTGGCCATTGCGGAGCAGGTTCCGGTGGCGCTGCAAGCCGGATCGCGCCCGGTCTTGGGGTCAATCAAAGTGCTGATTGTTGACGACCACCCGGTTGCGGGGGAGTTGTTGCTACAGATGGCACGATCGCTGGGGTGGGTCGCAACGCTGCTGAGCAGCGGAAGCCAGGCCGTCAGGATGCTGCGCGCTGTGGCAGTGGGTGATGCGGCTCCATTCGATGTGCTGTTCCTGGATTGGCAGATGCCGGGTATGGACGGCTGGGAAACCTTGCGCCAGATTGGCAATATCGCGCCAGACTTGGGTGACAAAAGGCCGCTGGTGGTCATGGTCACTGCCAATGGGCAGCAGACACTCAGCCTGCGCACCCGAGAGGAGCAGGCCCAGATCAACGGATTCCTGGTGAAGCCTGTTACTGCTTCAATGGTGTTTGATGCCTTCGTGGATGCGCGCTCAGCGGGGGCGGGAGTGGCCACTGTGGATGACCCTGCCAGCAGCCAGCGTCGCCTTGATGGCATGCGTTTGCTGGTGGTGGAGGACAACATGGTCAACCAGCAAATCGCCGAAGAGTTGCTGGTTTACGAGGGGGCCCTGGTTTCACTGGCCGCCAACGGCCAGCTGGGCGTGGAGGCGATTCAGGCCGCCCATCTTGCATTTGACGCAGTCCTGATGGACGTTCAAATGCCCGTTATGGACGGCTATACCGCCACCCGCTTCATCCGTGCGACATTGGGTATGACGGACTTGCCGGTTGTCGCAATGACCGCCAATGCGATGCCCTCGGACCGTGCAGCCTGCGTGGATGCTGGCATGACCGACTTTGTCGGCAAGCCTTTTGATCTTGACACCCTTGTCGCCACACTGCGGCGGTGTGTTGGCTGGGTGGAATTTGTCGAGCGACCCGCCAGTCAGAGCCCGCCGCAGGCTCGACTGGCAACAAAGGCCACGACAGCAGAGGCGCGCTACGGGCAACTGGATGCCGAAGCCGCGTTGTCCCGCATGGGTGGAAGCACGGCACTTTATCTGAAGGCTTTGAAATCCTTTTTGAAAGAGTGCGATAGTGCCCAAAGGCAACTGCAGCATCACCTGTCCTCCGGCGACAACGTCGAAGCGGTGCGTTTGATGCATACCCTTAAAGGCCTTGCGGCTACGGTAGGCGCGGCTGCGTTCGCCTCATTTGCAGGCGAGACGGAGCTCACACTGATGACCGTGCCGGAACGGGACGACGGCCAATTGGTTGGCGGCTTGCAAATGGCAGTGGGTCTTTTGAGGCCGGATCTGGTCGCCGCGATTGCAATGCTGGAGGCCGGGCTTGCGAAGGCCGGTACCAAGAGGGCTCCAGGCGCAAGCGCTGCGTCCGGCATGGTGGCGTTGTCAAAGAGCCTTGAGCAGCTGCGTGCGTTGCTGCTGCGTTCCGACATGGGAGCGCTGGAGTTGCACGCCAGACTCCGACTTGAATATGAGCCAGAAATTGGCGACAAGTTCGACGAGCTGAATTCCGCTGTCAATTCGCTGGCGTTCGAACGTGCCGCTGAATGTTGTGATGCCCTGATGTCGCAATCGCAAGGCTGATCAGCCGAAGAACAAACAAAAAAAAGGCCGGGCGAAGCCCGGCCTTTTTGAACCGGCGGTATGCAATCAGTGGCCCGAAGCGACTGACGCGCCCAGACCGGTCTCAGATCGTACTTGCTGCGCCTTGTAGGCTGCGCGCTCTTGCGCGGCCTGTGGGCTGCGGTCGAGGATCGAGAACAACCATACGCCCACGAAGCCAATCGTGATCGAGAACAGTGCGGGTGACGAGTACGGGAACCAGGCCGAGCCTTTAGGGTTGCCCATGGTGGCTTCCCAGACCGAAGGTGACACGATAGTCAGGCCCACGGCTGCGATCAGTCCCAGAAAGCCGCCAATCACGGCGCCCTTGGTGGTGCAGTCTTTCCACAGCACCGACATGAACAGCACGGGGAAGTTGGCAGAAGCCGCAATCGCAAAGGCCAGAGACACCATGAAGGCAATGTTTTGCTTCTCAAACGCAATGCCCAGAGCCACCGCCACCACACCCAGTGCCAGTGTCGTCAAACGGGAAATCTTCAGCTCTGAAGCGCTGTCAGCCTTGCCCTTTTTGATCACGGTCGCGTAGATGTCATGTGAAACAGCAGAGGCGCCCGACAGAGTCAAGCCCGCCACCACAGCCAGAATGGTTGCAAATGCCACGGCCGAGATGAAGCCGAAGAACACATTGCCGCCAACCGCTTTGGCCACCAGCACCGCAGCCATGTTGGCCGAGCCGCCGCCGCCCTTGATGACGCCTGTGACAACGTTGGCAAATTCAGGGTTGGTTAACACCAGGGTGATGGCGCCGAAACCGACGATGAAAATCAGCACATAGAAGTAGCCAATCCAGGTGGTCGCCCAGAACACGGATTTACGTGCTTGCTTGGCATCAGGCACGGTGAAGAAGCGCATCAGGATGTGGGGCAGACCCGCAGTACCGAACATCAGTGCCATACCGAAGGAGATCGCAGAGATAGGGTCCTTGATGAAGCCGCCGGGGCCCATGATGGCGCGGCCAATTTCCGCGGGATCCATGGCTTGCGCCTTGGCCAGGGCTGCCGCTGCAGTGGCCTGTGCTTCAGGCGTGGAGGCCGCTGCTGCGGCGACCGCGGCGGCCGCGGCTGCCGATTCCTTGGCGTGGCCTGCGAGCAGGGTTTTGACTTCAACACCCTTGGCAAACAGGGCTTCGAAGCTGAAACCGAATTCGGCCATCACCATGAAGGCCATGAAGGTTACGCCAGCCAGCAGCAAACAAGCCTTGATGATCTGCACCCAGGTGGTGGCCGTCATGCCGCCAAACAACACGTAAATCATCATCAGCGCGCCGACGATCACCACGGCCATCCAGTATTCCAGACCAAACAGCAGTTTGATCAGCGAGCCGGCGCCCACCATTTGGGCGATCAGGTAGAACGCCACCACCACCAGCGTGCCGGAAGCCGCAAAAATGCGGATCGGCTTTTGCTGGAAGCGATAGCCGGCTACGTCGGCGAAGGTGAATTTGCCCAGGTTGCGCAAGCGCTCAGCCATCAGGAAGGTGATGACGGGCCAGCCGACCAGAAAGCCGATCGAGTAGATCAGGCCGTCATAGCCAGAGGCCATGACCGCTGCCGTGATACCGAGAAACGAAGCCGCAGACATGTAGTCACCTGCAATGGCCAGGCCATTCTGGAAGCCGGTAATGCCGCCGCCGCCCGTGTAGAAGTCGGCAGCCGATTTGGTTTTGGCAGCCGCCCATTTGGTAATGAACAGGGTGCCCACCACAAAAACGCCGAACATGCTGATGGCGACCCAGTTGGTGGGTTGCTTGTCAACTTGTCCGAGGTCACCGCCAGCCGCTTGTGCTGCAGCCGCTGCCAGCAGTGCTGTCAGGGCTATCAGGAGTTGGAGTCCGGCCTTCATTTCGAAGCCTCTTTCAGAATTTCAGCGGTCAAACGGTCGTATTCACTATTGGCACGGCGAACATACAGGCCGGTGATGGCGATAGTGAAAACGATGACGGCCATGCCCAGGGGAATACCCAGGGATGTGACTCCATCGCCAATGGGCTGCGCAAGGAAGGGCTTGTTAAAAGCAATTAGTGCGATGTAGCCGTAGTACACAACCATCATGACGGCGGTCAGCAGCCATCCAAAGGTATTGCGTTTTCTGCGAAGTTCGTGGTACTTCGGGTTGGCCTCGATTTTGGCCACAACGGGATCAATCATATTTCTCCTCCTGCAGTGATTCAGCTTTGACAACAGCCCAATACAGGCGTTGCAGGGGGTGGATCTTGTGCGGGTGGTCTGACTAAGTCCTTACGAGACAAAAGGAAATACTAGGACTTTCCCTAACTCTCCGCCGTGTAAAAAATCACGTTTTTCTTCTTTGGATGGCATTTCTTCCATGATGAGAAATGAGTCATAAGGGTTTGCCCTTGCTCTGTAAGTTTGGCAACAGCTTGAAGTCAGTTGCTGTTGGAGTCGTGTCAGAAATGGGTCAGAACCAGACAACATAGTCCGGGCACCCGCTCTTATCGGGTGGTTGGATTTATTTTTATAAGGAGACGAATTTATGGCAACAGTAGCCCCACGTCCGATGTCCGCAGAAGAGAAGAAAGTCATCTTCGCTTCTTCGCTCGGTACGGTTTTTGAATGGTATGACTTCTACCTGTATGGCTCGTTGGCAGCCATCATCGCCAAGCAGTTTTTCAGCGGCCTGGACGAAGGCTCGGCTTTCATTTTTGCGTTGCTGGCTTTTGCTGCCGGTTTCATCGTGCGTCCTTTTGGCGCGCTGGTGTTTGGCCGTCTGGGCGACATGATTGGTCGCAAGTACACCTTCCTGGTGACGATTCTGATCATGGGCTTGTCCACTTTCATCGTGGGTATCCTGCCTAACTACGCCACCATTGGTGTGGCCGCCCCCGTGATCCTGATTGCCTTGCGCATGTTGCAAGGCCTGGCGCTCGGCGGTGAGTACGGTGGTGCTGCTACCTACGTGGCGGAGCACTCCCCACAGGGCAAACGCGGTGCGTACACCTCGTGGATTCAGACCACTGCAACCTTGGGCCTGTTCCTGAGCTTGATGGTGATTCTGGGTACCCGCACCGTGATCGGCGAATCAGCGTTTGCGGACTGGGGTTGGCGTGTTCCGTTCCTCGTGTCGATTCTGCTGCTGGCCGTGTCGGTCTACATCCGTTTGAGCATGAACGAGTCTCCTGCTTTCACCAAAATGAAGGCGGAGGGCAAGACCTCCAAGGCGCCTTTGTCGGAGTCCTTCGGTCAGTGGAAAAATCTGAAGATCGTGATTTTGGCCCTGATCGGCTTGACCGCGGGTCAGGCTGTGGTCTGGTACTCCGGCCAGTTCTATGCCTTGTTCTTCCTGACCCAGGCATTGAAAGTGGACGGCGCAACGGCCAACATCATGGTGGCGATCTCCCTGATCATCGGAACCCCGTTCTTCGTGATCTTTGGTTCATGGTCTGACAAGATTGGCCGCAAGCCGATCATCATGGCCGGTTGCCTGCTGGCTGTGGTGACTTACTTCCCGGTGTTCACCGCGTTGACCAAAGCGGCCAACCCTGATCTGGCCGCTGCTCAAGCGGCGAACAAAGTGACGGTGACTGCGAACCCTGCCGAATGCTCGTTCCAGTTCAACCCCACCGGTACCGTCAAATTCACCAGCTCTTGCGACATCGCCAAACAGGCATTGGCCGGCGCTTCGGTGAGCTATGACAACGCCGCGGCACCTGCGGGTACGGCAGCTACGATCACTGTGGGCACCACTGTGATTCAAGGCTACACCTCCAAAGGCTTGTCCAAGGAAGATGCCAAGACACAGGGCGATGCATTCAAGAAATCCCTGGCGGATGCTTTGAAGGCAGCAGGCTACCCAGCCAAGGCTGACATGGCCAAATTTGACAAGGTTACCGTTGTTGCCATCCTCACCTACCTGGTGATTCTGGTCACCATGGTGTACGGCCCGATTGCAGCGATGCTGGTGGAAATGTTCCCAACCCGTATTCGTTACACATCGATGAGCCTGCCTTATCACATTGGTAACGGCTGGTTCGGCGGCTTGCTCCCAACGACGGCATTTGCCATCGTGGCGCAAACCGGCAACATGTACAACGGCTTGTGGTACCCGATCATTATTGCCGGTATGACGTTTGTCATCGGTATGTTGTTCGTCAAGGAAACCAAAGACGTGGATATCTACGCAAACGATTGATCATTGAGTTGAGTTAACGGCCCCGGACCTTCATGGCCCGGGGCCTTTTTTATTCGGAGTCTGTATGTGGAAAATTGTGGTGGGTTTTATCGTCTTTGCGGGTTTGGCTCTGTACATTCTGAGCAAGGGCGGCGACATTGACATGGGTGGTGAAAAGCACGGAATGGATGACAGTCATGCGCCTGCTGCAGCTGCGGCATCTGCGCCCATGGCCGCCGCCAGCGCAAACAAGTAAACTGCGTGCACAAAATATCCGGAAATACCGGAATAAGACAACGGCTAACTGGGGAGGGGTTTTCTAAATGATTAGAACGGACCCATGAAATACATCAAAACTGAGGCAGGTCAGCAGGCGTTCAAGGAACGCTCTGCCGCGTTGTCGTCGCGTCAGCGAACGGCTTTCATCATGTTCGATGGCAACAAGACCGTGGAGCAGGTGCTGATAGCCACATCCGGCATGGGCGTCAATCCGACCGATGTGGACCATATGGTGGAGCTCGGGTTTCTGAGCCCGGCGCCGGGTCAGGCATTGCTGGCGGAGGCGCAGGCTGCGCAGGCGGCCGCACAACTGTCCGCCGTTGAAGCCTTCAGCGCGCGCTCTGCGCAAGACCGTTACAAAGAGGCCAAACCGCTGGCGACCCAACTCACCGCCAAGCTGGGCTTGCGCGGATTTCGGCTGAACCTGTCGGTTGAATCGGCTAGCGGCTTTGATGACTTGTTGGTCTTGCTGCCCAAAATCAAGGAGGCGGCAGGCCCTCAGGCTTGTCAGGAATTGGAACGCGCCCTCAACGGCTGAGGGCAACTGCCTAGAATGTCTTTCCCCAACCGGAAAGACCATTCACTATGTCCCAGGGCACCATCCGCATTCGCGGAGCGCGGCAGCACAATCTCAAAAATCTTGACCTGGACATCCGTACCGGTGAATTGACGGTCGTAACTGGCCCCAGCGGCTCGGGCAAGTCCAGTCTGGTGTTCGACACCCTGTACGCCGAAGGCCAGCGCCGCTACGTCGAGACCTTTTCTGCCTACGCCCGCCAGTTTCTGGACCGCATGGACAAGCCAGCGGTCGACAAGGTGGAGGGCGTGCCCCCGGCCATCGCCATTGACCAGACCAACCCGGTGCGCTCCAGCCGCTCCACCGTGGGCACCATGACGGAGCTCAACGACCACGTCAAGCTGCTGTATTCGCGTGCGGCGCAGTTGTTTGACAAGGCCACCGCCTTGCCGGTGCAGCATGACACCGCAGAGACCATCTACGCTGAGTTGCTGCGCCGTGCCGCAGGCTTTGCGCCCACACCCGATCCGCGACTGGTCCTGACTTTTCCGGTCGAGCTGCCCGCCAGCACCACGGCAGAGGAATTGACGCAGTGGTTATCCGCCAGCGGATTCACCCGCATTCAGGCGGAGCGGGAGGTGGCGACCGTCAGCGGCCCGCGCAAAGTGCTGGATGTGGTGGCAGACCGGTTTCGCATGGCCGGTGTGGAAAAAGCCCGCGCCCTGGAAGCGATTGAGACGGCGCTCAAGCGCGGCAGCGGCCGGTTGAATGTTTATGTATTAAACGATGCTGTAGCCCCCGTCGATATTGCGCAAGGCGCTCCTGATTCAATAGCAAGTGCGCCATTGCCCGATTGGCGCTTTTCCACCGGCCTGCATTGCCCGCAGAGCGATTTGCGCTATGCCGACCCCATTTCTTCGATGTTCTCCTTCAACTCGGCGGTGGGCGCCTGCGAGGCCTGCCGCGGTTTTGGCCGCGTGGTGGGAGTGGACTATGGCCTGGTCATTCCCAACGACAAGCTCACCCTGCGCGCGGGCGCTGTCAAGCCCATGCAGACTCCCGCATGGCAAGAGGCGCAGGACGACCTGATGCGCCATGCCGAGGCCGCAGGCATTCCGCGCGACACGGCCTGGTACAAGCTCACGCCCGAGCAGCAGGGCTGGGTGATCAACGGTTCGCCTAACTGGAACGGCAAGTGGAACCAGCACTGGTTTGGCATCAAGCGCTTCTTTGCCTACCTGGAGACCAAGGCCTACAAGATGCACATTCGGGTGCTGCTGTCCAAGTACCGCAGTTACACGCCCTGCGGCACCTGCGGTGGCGCGCGCTTGAAGACCGAAAGCTTGCAGTGGCGCATGGGCACCAAGGCCCAGGCCGATGCGGTATTGGCCCCGGAAAAGCGCTTCATGCCGCAGGGCGTCACCTGGAGCCGCGCCCAACTGGAAGCGCTGCCGGGCTTGTGTCTGCACGACCTGATGCTGATGCCGATTGACCGGCTACGGACGTTTTTCGACGCATTGCAATCGGCACCCGTCACTTCGGCCACCTCGGAGGCCGACGTCAAAACCCTGAAACTGTTGCTGGAAGAAGTCTGCACCCGGTTGAAATACCTGTGCGATGTGGGCATTGGCTACCTCTCGCTGGACCGCCAAAGCCGTACCCTCAGCGGCGGTGAAGTGCAGCGCATCAACCTGACGACTGCGCTGGGCACCTCGCTGGTCAACACGCTGTTCGTACTGGACGAACCCAGCATCGGCCTGCACCCGCGCGACATGCACCGCATCATCGTGGCCATGCAGCGCCTGCGCGATGCCGGAAATACGCTGGTGGTGGTGGAGCACGACCCGGCCGTGATGCTGGCCGCCGACCGCATGATCGACATGGGCCCCGGCCCAGGCGAGCGCGGTGGGCAAATCGTGTTTGATGGTTCGACCGAAGACCTGCGCAGTGCGGACACGCTGACTGGTGCGTATCTGGGCGGCCGCAAGCAAGTGGGCATGGGCTTCAAGCGGCTGGTGGCCGCCAACACGCCGCGCCTGATTCTCGAAGGCGTCACCGAGCACAACCTGAAGAATGTGTCGGTCGAGATTCCGCTGCAGCGTCTGGTGTGCATCACCGGCGTGAGTGGTTCCGGCAAGTCCACGCTGATTCAGGATGTGCTGGCGCCAGCGCTCTTGCGCCACTTCGGCAAAGCCACCGAAACACCGGGAGCCCACGCCCGCCTGCTGGGCGCCGAGCTGATCAGCGAAGTGGTGTTTGTGGACCAGTCGCCCATTGGCAAAACCGCGCGCTCCAACCCGGTGAGCTATGTAGGTGCATGGGATGCCGTGCGCGAGCTGTTTGCGGGGGCGGACTTGTCGCGTGAGCGTGGCTACACCGCCAGCAAGTTCAGCTTCAACGGCGGTGACGGGCGTTGCCCCACTTGTGGTGGCTCGGGTTTTGAGCATATTGAAATGCAGTTTTTGAGCGACGTGTATTTGCGTTGCCCTGATTGCGATGGCAAGCGCTACCGCCCCGAAATTCTGGAAGTAACGATTGAGCGCCCGGGTGCCGTTGGCGCCCCGGCAGTGCGCCTGAATGTGGCCGATGTGCTGGCCCTCACGGTCAGCGAAGCCGCGGCTATTTTTGCCGGCGACCGCGATGTGATTCGTGCACTGCAGCCCATCGTGGATGTGGGGCTGGAGTATGTGAAGCTGGGCCAACCAGTGCCCACCTTGTCGGGTGGCGAGGCACAGCGCCTCAAGGTGGCGGGCTTTCTGGCCGATGCGGCCAAGAGCAGCTCTGCCAGCCGCCAGGCCGTTGCGCGGCGCGGCACCTTGTTCATGCTGGATGAGCCCACCACCGGGCTGCATTTTGATGACATTGCCAAGCTGATGCGGGCCCTGCGCAAGTTGCTCGATGCTGGCAATTCACTGGTGGTGATTGAGCACAATCTGGACGTGATTCGGGCGGCCGATTGGCTGATTGATCTGGGGCCGGAGGGGGGCGATGCGGGGGGCGAAGTGGTGGCTTTCGGAACGCCGGAAGATGTGTTGTTGCACCCGACGTCGCATACCGGCAAGGCGCTGCGGGAGTATGCCGCAGCCATGGGGGTGGTGCATCTGGTGGCTGAGCCGCGGGCTGCGTATTTGGCGCTCGCTGCGGATAACTGCATTCGCATCGTCAACGCGAAAGAGCACAACCTCAAGTCCTTGTCGGTGGATATTCCGCGGGGCAAGTTCAATGTGGTGACGGGCGTGTCGGGTTCGGGTAAATCGACGCTGGCATTTGATATTTTGTTCAACGAAGGGCAGCGTCGCTATCTGGAGTCTCTCAACGCCTATGCACGTTCCATCGTGCAGCCCGCAGGGCGGCCCGAGGTGGATGCGGTGTATGGCATACCGCCCACTGTGGCTATTGAGCAGCGGTTGTCGCGCGGTGGGCGCAAGTCCACGGTGGGCACGACGACCGAGGTGTGGCACTTCTTGCGGCTGCTCTACGTCAAGCTGGGCACGCAGCACTGCATTTATGACGGTGCGGCGGTGGAGCCGCAGTCGGCGGACAGCATTGCGGCGCAGTTGCTCAAAACCTTTCGCGGTCAGCACATTGGGCTGCTGGCACCGCTGGTGTCCGGGCGCAAGGGCGTCTACACCGAGCTGGCCGACTGGGCGCGTCCGCGCGGCTTCACGCATTTGCGGGTGGATGGCAACTTCTTGCCGACCACGGCTTTTCCGCGCATTGATCGCTTCAAGGAACACAACATCGAGTTGCCCGTTGCCAGCCTCGATGTGAACCCGGCACAAGAGGCGCAGCTGCGCGCGGCCCTGGCCACCGCGCTGGTGCATGGCAAGGGCGTGGTACATGTGCTGGGCGGCATGAACGGCTTGAAGGAGGCCATGCTGGCCGGCACGTCGGCCGCTGGCATTGGCACGGTGCAGGTGTTCTCCACCAAGCGCGCGTGCCCGGTGTGTTCTACGTCGTACGTGGAGCTGGACCCACGCCTGTTCAGCTACAACAGCAAGCACGGCTGGTGCCCTGATTGCGTGGGCACTGGTGTGGCTCTCACCAAAGACCAGCGCAAAGTTTTTGACGATTCGGTAAAGGACGACGACAACAAAGGCCGCGAGCAAACCTTTGCCGAGGCCGATATTGAAGACCTGGTGGATGCCGCGTGCCCCACCTGCAAAGGCACGCGCCTGAACGCCACCGCCCGCGCGGTGCAGTTCAACGCAGTGGCTATTACCGACATTGCGCGCCTGAGCGTGTCCGACATCCGCAAGTGGGTGCAAACGCTGCAAGTGGCCGGCGGCATGACCCCGCGCGAGGCCGACATTGCGCGCGACCTGGTGCCCGAAATCCGCAGCCGTCTGGAGTTTCTGGAAGAAGTGGGTCTGGGCTATCTGACGCTGGACCGCGGTGCGCCCACGCTCAGTGGTGGCGAGGCGCAGCGCATTCGGCTGGCCGCGCAGTTGGGCAGCAATTTGCAGGGTGTGTGCTACGTGCTGGACGAGCCCACCATTGGCCTGCATGCGCGCGACAACAAGATTTTGCTGGGTGCCTTGCGCTCGCTGAGCGACAAGGGCAACACGCTGGTGGTGGTGGAGCACGACGAGGAAACCATTCGCCATGCCGATCACATCATCGACATCGGGCCCAGCGCGGGTAAGCGGGGCGGGCGTTTGGTTGCCGAGGGCTCTGTTGCGGATATTCAGGCGGCTGGTGAGTCGCAGACTGGCCGGTATTTGTTGCATGCGATGCAGCACCCTATGGCTTTGCGGCGGTTTGTTGTGTCGTTTGAGGATTCATTGGCGCTGGATGCGGCAGAAGCCGCTACGCCGGGAGCCTCATACGCAAGCTTCGCTAGCTCGAAATCGGCACCCGGCGTACCGGCTTCAGCCGCGGCTGCTGCGAGCGTGGCGGGGGTCAAAGCACCCAAGGGAAAAGCTGCGAAGGCTGCCGCAGTAGCTGCAGCAAATGCGGCCGCCAGCGTGATGGCGAACGCTGAATTTGTAGACCGTGCGCGCACCAACGCCGCAGGCACGGCTCTCGCTGCGGGCCCAGCCATGACAGCAAACCCAGCCCCCCCCGAGCCCATCACCTGGCTCACAGTCAAAGGTGCCAACCTCCACAACCTGCAAAACGTCACCGCCCATATCCCTTTGAAGCGCCTGGTCGCGGTTACCGGCGTCTCGGGCTCCGGCAAGTCAACCCTTGCGCGGGACGTTCTGCTGACCAACGTGCAAGTCGCCGTACAAAAACGCAGCACCAAAGCTGGCCGCGATGCATTCGACGCGGGCGAGAAAATCCTGTGGACTGGCTGCGACGGCGTCACCGGTTTCGAGACCATCGACCGCGTGCTCGAAGTCGACCAAACTCCCATCGGCAAAACCCCGCGTTCATGCCCCGCCACCTACATTGGCTTTTGGGACACCATCCGCAAACTCTTTGCCGACACGCTGGAGGCCAAGGCTCGTGGATACGCGGCCAATCGTTTCAGCTTCAACACCGGCGAAGGCCGCTGCCCCGGTTGCGAAGGGCAGGGCATCCGCACCATTGGCATGAGCTTTTTGCCCGACGTGAAAGTGCTGTGCGAAACCTGCAAAGGCGCGCGCTTCAACCCCGAAACACTGGCTGTGACCTGGCGCGGCAAAAGCATTGGCGACGTGCTGCAAATGGAGGTGGACGAAGCGGTGGGCTTCTTCGCCGCCATGCCCAATATCGGCCACCCGCTGCAACTGCTCAAAGATGTGGGCCTGGGCTACCTCACGCTGGGGCAACCCTCGCCCACGCTCAGTGGTGGCGAGGCGCAGCGCATCAAGCTGGTGACCGAACTGTCCAAAGTGCGCGATGACATCACCAAGCGCGGCAACAAAGCGCCGCACACGCTGTATGTGCTCGACGAGCCCACCGTGGGCCTGCACATGGCCGATGTGGAAAAGCTCATCCACGTGCTGCACCGCCTGGTGGGTGGCGGCCACAGTGTAGTGGTGATTGAGCATGACCTGGACGTGATTGCCGAAGCCGACTGGGTGATTGACCTGGGGCCGGACGGCGGAAATGCCGGTGGGCAAGTGGTGGCCGCAGCCACCCCTGAAGCCGTGGTCACGCTGGCCACGCACACCGGCGTGGCTTTGGCCGCCGTGCTGGCACGGTAATACCTTTAACCGACAGACAACTTTTTATAACAGGAGACCTCCCATGAACACTGCCTCAGCCCGTACGGGCCTTCAACTGCAATCACTCGTTAAATCCAGTGGCGAGCTGCTGCTTTCGCTGGTTCAGGTCGCCACGCCCGCGCCTGCGGCCGACGAGGTGGTGGTTCGCATCGAAGCGACGCCCATCAATCCGTCCGATATCGGGCTGTTGTTTGGTGCCGCCGACCTGGCAACGGCCCAGGCATCCGGCACGGCGGAGAGCCCGGTGGTCACTGCCACGGTCCCCGCCCGCTTCATGAAGAGCATGGCCGGGCGGCTGGATCAGCCCATGCCGGTGGGCAATGAGGGCGCCGGCATGGTCGTTGAGGCCGGCGCATCCGCCGCCGCGCAGGCCCTGCTGGGCAAGACCGTGGCGGTGCTGGGTGGCTCCATGTATGCGCAGTACCGCTGCGTCCCGGTGGAGCAATGCCTGGTTCTGCCCGAAGGCACCACTGCTGCGGAGGGCGCCTCCTGCTTCGTCAACCCGCTCACAGCCTTGGGCATGGTGGAGACCATGCGCCGTGAGGGGCACACGGCGCTGGTGCACACCGCAGCGGCGTCCAATCTGGGGCAAATGCTGAACAAGATTTGCCTCAAGGACCACATCGGCCTCGTGAACATCGTTCGCAAACCCGAGCAGGAAGCCGTTCTGAGAGCGATCGGTGCCAAGTATGTGTGCAATTTGAGCGCGCCCACCTTCCTGGAAGATCTGACCCAGGCCTTGGTTGATACCGGCGCCACCGTTGCCTTTGATGCCACGGGCGGAGGCCCGCTGGCCGGGCAGATTCTGGGTTGCATGGAGGCTGCGCTGAACCGCGCCGCCAAAGAGTACAGCCGCTACGGCTCCACCACCCACAAGCAGGTCTATATCTATGGGGGTCTGGACACCCGTCCGACTGAGTTCAACCGCAACTTCGGCATGACCTGGGGCATGGGCGGCTGGCTGCTGTTCCCGTTCCTGCAAAAGATCGGCCCCGCCGCCGCGCAGGCTCTGCGCCAACGCGTGGCCGCAGAATTGAAGACCACCTTTGCCAGCAGCTACTCGAAGGAAATTTCCCTGGCGGAGGCATTGACGCTGGATGCCATCACGGTCTATGGCCAGCGCGCCACCGGCACCAAGTACCTGCTCAACCCCAGCAAGGGGTTGACGGCTTAGGGTGCGTGCGGGCTCGGGGCGTTCCGACCTCAGCGCTGGGGCCGGATGCGGTAGATGGCGTTATTGCGGTCTGCACTCATGTAGATGCTGCCGTCCGGGCCCACGCTCAGGCCGGTAACCACATAGGGCGGTGGCATGCCGGGGCCGGCTTCCAGGCCGATGGGCAGGTTGTCGGCCACGGTGCGGCGGCTGCCATTGCTGGGGTCAATTTCCACCAGACGGCGCGCTGCGGTTTCGGCCACGATCAGGCTGCCCCAGGGGGTTTGCGCCACGCCTTCGGGCAGCTGCAGGCCACTGGCCACCTCTGATTTGGCACCGGTTGCCAGGTCAATGCGGGTGAGTTTGCCGGCAGCCTCGGTCACATACAAATGGCCATCCGTACCCAGAATCATCTGCACCGGACCGGCCAGGCCAATGGCAACTGTCTTGCGGTCCTTGAACTCGGCTCCGCTGGCGCGGGTAATGGAGCCTGTGGCCAACTCGGCCACCAGCACACTGCCGTCTTCCATGGGGATGGCGTCGTAGGGTGCCTTGAAGCCATGCAGCATGGTGTCGGTTTTGAGGGTGGCGCGGTCAATCAGCTGCACCGTTCCCGTGAACCAGGACGCCAGCGCAAACTGGCGGGAGGACACGCCGACAGCAAACGGGTATTCCAGGTCGGAGGCTTGCATCCGGAACACATCCGTGGTGGTGCCCGTGGCCAGATTGACCTGGCGGAAACCAAAGATGTCAGCCACCCACAGCGAGTCACCCGCCACCTTGATGCCCGCGGGCACCGCCACCTTGCCGCTGGTCAGCGTACGCAGTTCACCCGTGGCCGGGTTGTAAGCTTCAACCGAGTTGTCTGCCATGTTGGAAACATAGATGGTTCCGTCGGGTGCAATCGCCAGATTGTCCAGCGCCGGTTTGAGTTGCTTTACCACGGTTTTGCGGCCGCTGGCCAGTTCCACCCGGCTCAACTCGCCAGTGCGGGTGTCCACCACCCACAGGTTGCCTTTGCCGTCCAGATTGGCGGCAGCCGGCGTTTTGAACTCGCTGTTGATGACCGTCAGGTCGCCATTGGCGGGGTTGATCTTGGCGACCTGGCCTTTGAACCACAGCGGCCCGTAAAGCATGCCGTCCGGTCCCACTTCAAAGCCGTTGAATCCACCCATGTCTTTGCGGATCAGCCTGGGCGGGTTGGCACCGGTCACATCAATTTCCCAGAGTGCATCGCCCATGAACACCTGCGAGGCATACAGCTTGCCGTTGCGCCGGTCAAAGTCCAGCGAGTTGATGCCCGGCAGATCCTTGGCCAGCACCCGCATCGGCGCTGTATCGTTCTCGCGGTAGCGGATCATGCCCATGAGGTAGTTGGTCCAGGCCATCTCACCCTTGGGGCCAATCGCAATATCGTCCGCCTGGCCTTCGGGGGCGGGGACCCGCACTTTGGCCGCGCCGGTCTGGCGGTTCACTTCCCAGATATTCGATCCAATGACGCTGCCGGCCAGCAGTCGGCCCTGGGTGTCAATGGCCAATCCATGGACACCGCTGAAAGAGGAGGGTGCCACCAGCACTTCCGGTGCGGCCCAGCCCGCCGGTCGCGTGGGTGGCATGGCGGTGCAGGCGGTCAGGGCCGCCAGGCCCAGAACGGAAATCCATTTGCGAATCATGTGTTGCTCCCTTTTGTTGTGAATAGGTGAAACGCACTATAGGAGTGGGTAGCCCGACTGCGCTGTCCCACGGGTGACGGTGCGGTTATGCTGCCTGTCGGTACCCGCAGAGGTTGCCTGAATGGGCGAGAATCTGCTATCAAAATAGAAGCTGCTCACGCAACTGCCACGAGGGCTAGAGGTCATTTTTATGCATAAAACACTGCTGCTTTTGCCGGGACTCATGTGCGACGCCGCAGCGTGGGCGCCCCAGGTTCAGGCCTTATCAACGCTCGCCACCTGCGTGGTGCCCGACTACGGCCTGTGCGACTCGCTCACCGCCATGGCCGAGCAGGTGCTGGCCGCCGCACCCACACCCACCTTCGCCGTGGCGGGCCACTCGATGGGCGGGCGCATTGCGCTGGAGATGCTGCGGCTGGCGCCCGAGCGCGTGGAGCGCCTGGCCCTGCTGGATACCGGTATCCATCCGCTGGCGCCTGGTGAGGCGGGCGCCAAAGAGCGTGCCGGGCGCATGGCCCTGCTGGCGCTGGCCCGCGCGCAGGGCATGCGGGTCATGGGTGCGCAGTGGGCGCGTGGCATGGTGCACCCCAGCGTGCCGGGAACCCCCTTGTTTGACGCGGTGCTGGACATGCTGGAGCGCAGCAGCCCCGACCAGTTTGCCGCGCAGATCAACGCCTTGCTGACCCGGCCTGACGCGGCCGACGTGCTCCCGCAAATCGCCTGCCCCACGCTGGTGCTGTGCGGCAGGGAGGATATCTGGAGCCCACCCGAACAGCACCAGGTCATCGCCGCTGCCATTGCGGGCGCAACCCTGTGCGTGATCGAGCGCTGCGGCCACATGGCGACCGTGGAGCGACCGGACGAGGTGAATGCGGCTTTGGTGGCGTGGCTGGGTCAACTTCCATGACGTCTTTGCCAATGAGTAGTGAGCTTCTCCCCCTGATCGCGTCCCTCCGCGCCTTTGCCCAGGAGCGCGACTGGCAGCAATTCCACACACCCAAGAACCTGGCCTGCGCCCTGTCGGTGGAGGCGTCCGAGTTGCTGGAGCATTTTCAGTGGCTCACCGACGCGCAGAGCCAAGCCATCGCGGGCGACAAGAAGCGCGCAGTCGCGGCAGAGGCCGCCGATGTATTTCTCTATCTTTTGCAGTTGTGCGACACGCTGGACATCGACCTGATGGCTGCCGCACGCGACAAGGTGGAGGTCAACCGCGAAAAATACCCGGTAGCCACAGCGCGCGGCAACGCCAAAAAGTACACCGAAATCTGAGCCCCACCATGATCACCTTCTACAACCACCTCCACGCCCAGCACCAGGGCAAGCTGGAAATGTTTCGCGGCGAACTGGTTCCCTGCTTTGAAGTGCCCGCGCGTGCGGACCACGTGCTGGCCGAGTTGCAAGGCCGCAAACTGGGCACGGTGCAGCCGCCCCACGCGTTTGACGACAGTGCCCTGGCGCGTATCCACAGCCAGCGTTACCTTGCCTTTCTGGCCACGGCCTGGGACGACTGGGTCGCGCTGGACCCCGCCAACGCCGGGCGCGATGCGCTGCCTTCGGTGTGGCCAGTGCGCACCTTTCGCTCCGACATCGTGCCCGACAACTTTGCCGCGCGCATGGGGCTATTTTCTTATGATGCGGGCTCACCGCTCACGTCAGGAACCTGGGTGGCGGCACGTACGGGTGCGCACTGCGCGCTCAGCGCCGCGCAAGAACTCGTGCAGGGCGGCCGTGCGTCATTTGCTCTGAGCCGCCCGCCGGGCCACCATGCGGGGATGGATTTTTTTGGCGGTTACTGCTTCCTGAACAACGCCGCCCTGGCCGCCCAGCACTTGCGTGACCGTGGCGTGGCGCGCGTGGCCGTGCTGGATATTGACTACCACCACGGCAACGGCACGCAGTCTATTTTTTATGACCGTCCGGATGTGTTCTTTGCCAGCATCCATGGCGACCCGCGTACCGAGTACCCGTTTTACCTCGGCCATGCGGATGAGGCCGGTGTGGGCGCGGGCTTGGGTGCCAACCTGAATATTCCCCTGCCGCACGGGTCCGGGTTTGACCGTTGGAGCGCCGCCCTGGAGCACGCGCTGGCCGCCATCCAGCACTTTGGTGCCGAGGCGCTGGTGGTGTCGCTGGGCATGGATACCTTTGCGGGCGACCCGATCTCGGGCTTCACCCTGCAAAGCGCTGACTACCTGCGCGTGGGAGAACGCCTGTTTGCCGCCGGCTTGCCTACCGCACTGGTGTTTGAAGGCGGCTATGCAGTGGCCGAGGTGGGGGTGAATGCCGCGAACGTACTGGAGGCTTTTGGGTAGCTTTGGGTCGCTGTGTTTCGGCTAGACTGGAGCAAATTCAAATTCCGTGGGTGCCCATGTCGTTGCGAAAGATTCTTGTCGGGTTGGTGTTGGCCATCGTGGGCGCACAAGCGTGCCTGGGGCAGCCCGCCCCGGTCAAACTGGTGGTGCTCCAGCCTCTGGAGCGGCCCAACATCCAGGCAGTCAAGCTGGCGCTGGATGCGGCATTCGCGCACGCGGGTATGCGCTACACCCTGGAACACAATCCGCCCGAGCGGGCGGTGGTGGCTTTTCGGGACGGGGCATTCGACGGGGATGCCAGTCGCCTGGATACGTTTCCCCTGCTGGTTCCCGATGCCATCCGTGTGGAGCCGCATATCCAGAATACGACCTTTTCGGCGATAGGCCCCAGCACGGCCAGCAAACCGGCCAGTTGGGTTGACCTGTCCCGCTCCAGCATCGCGTACGTACGCGGTTACAAGGGTATTGAGATTCGAACCATTGATGTGGCGGTGCGCGAGGTGACCGACTCGGAAGACGCGTGCCTGAGGATGGCACTGGCACGGCGGGTGGACTGGTGTGTGCTGGCCGCAGAGCGCCGATCCGAGTGGCCATTGCAGGCCCAGTATGGCGACCGGATGACGGCCCACCCGATTGACAGCCTCAAGGTGTATGTGTGGATGGGGTCCAAACGAAAGGACGTGGCCGATCGGCTGACCAGAGCGATGCGGGACTTGGAAAAGACCGGGGAACTCCAGAGAATCATGGGGCCATTTCGCCGGGCGGACTGACCCCTGGCGCACACCAACACCATGCCCAGCCACCTGATGCCCCAATCCGTCAAGAACCGTCTGACGGCCCTGTTGATGGTGGCCATGACGTGCCTGATGTGCGTTTTCAGTGCTGTCTCTTATTACCTCACCGAACAACGGTTCGAGCAGGACAAGGACACGGCCAAGGGCCTGTTGCGCCAGCATCTGTCGCTGCCTGTGAGCAGGGCGCTCTGGGTCTATGACGAGGACCGGCTCAATGCCGCTCTGGACTCGGCGCTGGGTGGTTCGGTTCTGGGACTGATTGTTTACGACGATACGGACAAGGAGGTCGCCAGCCGATGGCTTTCCGGCCATGCCGGGGCGCAACCGGGCGTGGACGCTTCCGAGGGGTTCACGATTGACCTGCCACCCATCAGCGAGCGGGACATGGGCCGCATTCAGGTCAGTTGGTCTGACGCTGCGCAAAAGGCGGCCCTCAAGCTCACTTTGGCGCGTGCGATTCTTGAGATTGTGCTGGTCAATCTGCTGTTGCTGGGCCTGTTCTGGTTCAGTGTCGACCGGCTGGTATTTCGGCGGGTGGGGCTGCTGCAGCATGCGCTGGACTACGCCGCCACGCGCGAACATGCCGCAGATATTGTGCCCATGCCGGTTTCCTATCAGGATGAGTTTGGGGCCCTCACGCACAGCATCAACGTCATCACCCAGCGTCTGGGTACTGAACTGGAGGCGGGTCGCGAGTCGGAGGAGGAAGCCCGCGCGGCGCTGACCAATTTGCAGAACGCGCAGGATGGTCTGGTGCAGGCCGAAAAAATGGCGTCACTGGGCCGGTTGGTGGCAGGCGTTGCGCATGAGCTCAACACGCCCATTGGCAACATCGTGATGGTTGCCAGCACCCAGCAGGAGGTGGCGCAGGGTCTGGTGCAGTCAGTGGCCGCAGGCACGCTGACGCGCAGCAGCCTGTCCACGTTCGCGGAGCGCACCTCTGAGGGTGCCGGGCTGATGTTGCGCAGCGCCAACCGGGCGGCAGAGTTGATCCAGAGTTTCAAGCAGGTTGCGGTCGACCAAACGACCGACCAGATGCGGGACTTCGATCTGGCGGAACAAATGGGCGAAGTGCTGTCCATCATTACCCATGTGCTGGCAAAAACATCGATCAGGCTGGAGGAACACCTCGAACCCGGCATCGAGATGCACAGCTACCCCGGTCCGTTGGGGCAGGTCATTACCAACCTGGTGATGAACGCCATTGCGCACGGATTTGACGGCAAGCAGTCGGGGACCATTTCCGTGGCCTGCGAGCGCCAGGGTGACTACGCGCACATCACCGTGGCCGACACCGGCAAGGGCATTCCCCCGAACAACCTGAACAAGATTTTCGATCCTTTCTTCACCACCAAGCTGGGCCAGGGCGGGACCGGCCTGGGCCTGCATATTTCGCACAACATGGTGTATGGCCCGCTCGGTGGGCGCATGTCGGTGCAGAGCACGCTGGGGGTTGGTGCCACGTTTACGCTGGACATTCCCTGCCGCGCCCCGGTGGGTGCGCAGTAGCGATGCGAAGGGGCTAGGCGGGGAGCAAGTCCATCAGGAGCTGCAACAGGCGGGCCATTTCTGCATGGGAGTCCAGAAAAAACTGCGCGCGAGAGCCGGGGGCATCCCGTCCGATGCGCATGGTCAGCCAGTGGCTCGGGGCGATCTCAAAAACCGCTTCATCGTTGACATCATCCCCCACGAACAGCGCAGCGCCCGATTCTGAGCGGGCAACCAAGCGTTGCACGGCGTCTCCCTTGTTGGGTGCATTTTCAGCCACCAGATTGACGACGAACTTGCCGCCAAAGGTGTGCAGGCCCGGACCGATGTGGGCGATCGTGGATGTAATGCATCGCTGGGCTTTCTCCCGGACGCGTGCCAAGCGGTAATGCATGCTCCGCGAGGTAGGTGCGGGCCGATGCCAGTGCCCGTTCATGCGCCGCTATGAGGCTGCAGACGACTTTGGTCGACCGGAAACCGCGTTCAATGTGTGTTCGTTCTGGCGCATTGACGCCCTGTCACGCATGGGGCGCGAGCAGGAGGCCCGGGAAATTTTTGGGCAATTGCTGGCTTGTCGTAACCATGTGGGACTCTTGTCCGAAGACACCTTGCCAGCGACGGGGGAGCTCTGGGGGAATTTCCCGCAGACCTACTCCAGGGTGGGTCTGATCAACGGAGCTGTTCGCCTTTCAAAACCGTGGGAGAGCTTTGTCTGAAGTCTGCACCTGCCGCCGCCGCGCGCCCAGCAATGCCACCAGCCCCACCGTGGCGACCCCGATCAGGACTGCTGGAAACGCCACGGTGGGCGACCAGTCGATCAGGGCGCCCGATGCCGCAGAGGCCACCAGGCCGCCCAGTGTGTAGGTGAGCACCAGCACGGAGGTGCTGTTGACCAGGGTGATGCCTTTTTCGCGGGCACCAATGTCGATCATGCACAGGGTGTAGAGGCTTCCGCCCGCACCTCCCCACAAAAATACAATCGGCCATGCCAGCCAGCCCATACGGGCGACAAAGGGCAACATGCAGCTGGAAGCCAGTGTGATGGCGGCAAACACTACCATGAGAGTGCGACGACCTTGCGCCTGGTCCTTGAAGCGGTCGGCTAGCAGCCCGGCGGGGATCATCAACGCCACGCCGCCGAGACCACTCACCGACACCAGCAGCGCCGCGCTGGCCGCGCCCAGACCCAGTGCCAGGCCGTAGAGCGGCAGAATGGACGTCACCCCGGTCTCAAAGAATCCACCCACAAATCCCGCCAGCATGATGATGGGGTGCGCGCGCAGCGCCATCCACAGGCCCTGCACACCCAGCCTCGCCGTGTCGGTATCCGTGGCAGCGGGCACCTTGGGAATGAAGGCGGTCCACAACAAGCCCAGCGCGGAAAACCCCACCACAACCCACAGTGCGCGCGGGTTGTCCGCGCCTATCCACACCAGCGCGGCAGGGCCGACGATGAAGGTGGCACTGACCAGGGTCTGAAAGAAGCCCACATAGCGTCCGCGTTGCCCTGGTGGAGAAAACTCGGCGATCAGCGCCTCGGCCAGAACCCAGCGCAAGGCCATGGCCAGGCCAGAAGCCATGTTGAGAGCAAACCAGACCCAAAGCTGGTCAAAGCGGGCAAACAGCACGGCTGACAGCGTGAGAATGCCCGCTGCCATCCACATCGCCGGTCTGCGCCCCAGTTTGTGGGCCACAGCCGATGCAAACGGAGTCATCAAAAAAATGCCCAGCCATCCTGTCGATGCAAAAAGCCCGGCCACCGTGCTGGACACATCTGCGCCCTTCATGCGCAGCAGGAGCAGCGGCATCAACATGAAATGGCTAACCAGCTCAAAGAAGGTGGAGCCAAAAATGCTGACCAGGCCCAGCCGCGCACCGGCTACCGGTGCTTGAAGGTTGGCGGGGGTTGGGTTCATGTGCGGCGTGCCTCCAGAATGGCGTGGGCCACCTCGGAAAAGCCGGCGCCACGCGCGCTGGGAGTGACGTAGCGTGGCAGATGCGCCAACTCTGCTTCAAAGCGGCGGATATTGGCCACGCCCACGCTGTTGTCAAAGGCTTCGAACATCAGCTGGTCGTTGGTGGAATCGCCGACAAAAGCCCATCGGCACCGCTCGGCGTCCAGATTGCGTTGCAGCAGTCGCTGCACGATCCAGCGCGCGCCTTCCCGCTTGTTGTGTCCGCCAAACCAGCCATTGACGTGGATGCTGCTCACGGACGCATTCATCCCTTCGCTGCGCAGGATGCGCACAACCTGGGCGATGCGATCCGGCGGCAAGTGCGTGAATTCACTGTGGTCAATCGCGATGTCGGTCTCCCGCCCGGGCGAGTCCTGCGCCAGTGTGGTGCCAGGCACTTCGCGCAGCACGCGCTGTGCCACCAGCTGCATGCGCGCGTAGTGGGTGGCCCGGGTGGCGGCATCCTGTCGATACAGTTTTGATAGCGGCTCACGTAATAGGGACGGGGGCTGCAGCCCGTTCTTATCAATAATCTTACCGGGAATCAGTGCCACCGAACCGTTCTCGGCCACGATGGCATCTACCGGCCAGCAGGTTGCAAATGGCGCGCTCCAGCCCACCGGGCGCCCGGTAATCGCGATCACAGTCAGGCCGGCGGCCTGGAGTTGCGCCAATGCCTGCAGCGCGTCCGGCGTGATGGCGCCATCGGTCGTCAGTGTGTCGTCGATGTCGGTGAACACGCCGACGAGCTGGCGACGATCAGCGCAGGGCCACGACGACAAGGGGTGCATCAGAACCTGCGGGAGTCGGATCAACCAGCGGTCTGCAGCGCCAGGCCCGCGTGTTCGCGCAGCGGGTGAAAGTGAATTTTGGGAAAACGCTCCTGCGCCAGCCGCACGTCATACGGGCTGGTGCACAAATACGCAAGCGTATTCGCCGCATCGCGCGCCATGCGCATGGGGTAGGCGTCGCAAAAGGCTTTGAGTTCTTGGGGCGTATCGGCGGTGATCCAGCGCGCGCCGGTGTACTGGCAGCCTTCCAGGCGGATGTCGGCGTCGTACTCGCCCTTGAGGCGGTGCTGCACCACTTCGAATTGCAGTTGACCCACGGCGCCCAGCAGCATGTTGCCGCCGACCTCGGGTTTGAACACCTGAATGGCACCCTCTTCGCCCAACTGTGCCAAGCCTTGCTGCAACTGCTTGGTGCGCAAGGGGTTGCGCAGCACCACGGTCATGAACATTTCGGGGGCAAAGAAGGGCAGGCCGGTATAGAGCAGGTTGACCGAGCCGTCGGTGATGGTGTCGCCCAGCTGCACGCCGCCGTGGGTGGTAAAGCCCACGATGTCGCCCGCGTAAGCCTCTTCCACCGCTTCACGGCGCTGGCTCATGAAGGTCACCACGCTGGTGGGACGTAGCTCTTTGCCGGTGCGCATGACCTTGAGCTTCATGCCCGGTGTGTACTTGCCCGAGGCCATGCGCACAAACGCAATGCGGTCGCGGTGGTTGGCATCCATATTGGCCTGCACCTTGAACACCACGCCGCTGAAGGCATCGTCTTCGGGCTGTACTTCGCGCACCACGGGTTGGCGGTTGACCAGAGTGGTGCTGATGCGGAGCTGGGGCGATGGGGCCAGATCCACAAGGGCGTCCAGTACTTCCATCACACCAAAGTTGTTGACACCTGAGCCAAAGAAAACCGGTGTCTGCTTGCCTGCCAGAAAGGCCGCGTGGTCCCAGGTGGGTGACGCGCCGGTGGCCAGCTCCATGCTTTCCATGGCAGTCGTCCACTCGTGGCCAAAGCGGGCAAACAAGGTTGCCTGGTCGCTCAGGGGGATGGTGTCAAAGTCCTGAGGGCGGCGGTCCTTACCACCGTCAAACACCGTCATCATTTGCGTGCGCAAATTGATGATGCCGCCAAACGATTTTCCCTGGCCCACGGGCCAGGTCATGGGCACGCACGGCATGCCCAGTTCACGCTCAATCTCGTCCATGATGTCCAGTGGTTCGCGCACTTCGCGGTCCATCTTGTTCACGAAGGTGATGATGGGCGTATCGCGCTGGCGGCACACCTCAATCAGGCGGCGGGTTTGGGCTTCGACACCATTGGCCGCGTCAATCACCATCAGGGCCGAGTCCACGGCGGTGAGCACGCGGTAGGTGTCTTCCGAGAAGTCCTTGTGGCCGGGGGTGTCCAGCAGGTTGATGACGTGGTCCCGGTACACCATCTGCATCACCGAGGACGCAACCGAGATACCCCGTTGCTTTTCAATCTCCATCCAGTCCGATGTGGCGTGACGTGTGGCTTTGCGCGCTTTGACCGAACCGGCAATCTGGATTGCGCCGGAGAACAACAGGAGCTTCTCGGTCAGCGTGGTCTTGCCAGCATCGGGGTGGGAAATGATCGCAAAGGTGCGGCGGCGGCGGGTTTCGGCAAGGAAGGACATTGGAGGCAAGCAAAGCCACCGTCCGGAGGGTCTAAAAAAACCCGCGTGACGGAAGCTGTAATCAGGAAAAGGCTAGAATTATCGCTTTCCGAGGAGCGATGCAGCTCGTCAGGCCCTTTTTTGGCAATCGCCAGGGTCGCGAGTGAGGCTCGGAAACCGTTGCTCCCCTGGGGTAACGCAAGTCAACTGCGCTCACCCACTGGTCTGTGCGGTGAGTCATTTCCCGGTTTATCGCGCAGCCCCGTGGTCTTTCAAATTGATTTTTGGAGTGAGCCATGAGCGTGTTGAAACCTGTCAAAACTGAAGATTACAAAGTAGCCGACCTGAGCCTGGCCCCCTGGGGCCGCAAAGAGTTGACCATTGCCGAGACCGAAATGCCCGGCCTGATGGCCATCCGCCAGGAGTTCGCCAAGGCGCAACCCCTCAAGGGCGCGCGCATCACCGGCTCGCTGCACATGACCATTCAGACCGGCGTGCTGGTCGAAACGCTGCAAGCCCTGGGCGCCGAAGTGCGCTGGGCATCGTGCAACATCTTTTCCACGCAAGACCATGCTGCGGCAGCGCTCGTTGCCAAGGGCACGCCGGTGTTTGCCTACAAGGGCGAGACCCTGGCGGACTACTGGGATTACACCCACCGCATCTTCGAATTCGGACCCAAGGGCAGCAAAGCTGAGGGCCCCAACATGATTCTGGACGACGGCGGCGATGCCACGCTGCTGATGCACCTGGGCGCCCAGGCTGAGAAGGACATCAAGGTTCTGGCCAAGCCCGGTAGCGAAGAGGAAATCTGCCTGTTCAACGCCATCAAGGCCAAGCTCAAGGTCGACGCGACCTGGTATAGCCGCCGCCTGAAACACATCATCGGCGTGACGGAAGAAACCACGACTGGCGTGCTGCGCCTGAACGAAATGTCCGCCAAGGGCACGCTGGCTTTCCGTGCCATTAACGTGAACGACTCGGTGACCAAGAGCAAGTTCGACAACCTGTACGGTTGCCGCGAATCGCTGGTGGACGCCATCAAGCGCGCCACCGACGTGATGATCGCCGGCAAGGTGGCTTGCGTAGCCGGTTACGGCGACGTGGGCAAGGGCTCTGCCCAGGCCCTGCGTGCTTTGAGCGCCCAGGTGTGGGTGACCGAAATCGACCCTATCAACGCCCTGCAAGCCGCCATGGAAGGTTACAAGGTTGTAACCATGGAATATGCCGCTGACAAGGCCGATATTTTTGTGTCCGCCACCGGCAACAAGAACGTCATCACCTACAAGCACATGGAGGCCATGAAGGACCAGGCCATCGTTTGCAACATTGGTCACTTTGACAACGAAATCGACGTCGTTTCGCTGGAAAAGCTGAAGTGGGAAGAGATCAAGCCCCAAGTGGACCATGTGATCTTCCCGGCCAAGGGCAAGAAGCCTTCGAAGCGCATCATTCTGCTGGCCAAGGGCCGTCTGGTGAACCTGGGTTGCGGCACTGGCCACCCCAGTTTTGTGATGTCTTCGAGCTTTGCCAACCAGACCATCGCCCAGATTGAACTGTTTACCAAGCCCAAGGAATACAAGTCTGGCAAGGTCTACGTGTTGCCCAAGCACCTGGACGAAAAAGTGGCCCGTTTGCACCTGGCCAAGGTGGGTGCCATGCTGTCGGAACTCACCGAAGAGCAGGCCGCCTACATCGGCGTTTCCAAGTCTGGCCCTTACAAAGCCAACACGTACCGCTATTGATGCGGGCCGATCAACTCCTGGTAGTGCGCAACCTGGCGAGCACCCGCTCGCAGGCCCAGCGCCTGATTGCCGACGGCGTGCAGTGGAAGAAGGGCGATGAATGGAAAACCGTGGTCAAGAATGGCGACGACATTCCTGAAGACGCCCCGGTCCAGCTGCTCGACGATTCCGAAGCCCGCTACGTGTCCCGTGGCGGACTGAAGCTGGAGGCCGCCTTGAAGCAGGTGGGCCTGTCGGTAGAAGGCTTGGCCTGCCTGGATGTTGGTCAATCCACCGGGGGTTTCACCGACTGCCTGTTGCAGCACGGTGCACGCATGGTGGTGGGTGTGGATGTGGGCAGTGCCCAGCTGCACCCCCAACTGCGCGAAGACGGGCGGGTGCTGTGCGTTGAAAAGGTCAACGCCCGTGCGCTGGATGCTAGCGATTTGATAGCTGCTTGCGCAAATTACACGGGGGCTGGCGGCCTGTTTGACCCTGAAAATGAAGAAGCTGAACCGTTCGTTCCCGCGTTTGATGTGGTGGTGGGCGACCTGTCCTTCATCTCGCAGACGCTGGTGTTGCCCGCCATCGTGCCGTTCCTGAAGCCAGGCGGCACCTTGCTGATGTTGGTCAAGCCGCAGTTTGAGTTGCAGCCGGGGCAGGTGGGCAAGGGCGGCATTGTGCGAGACGCTTCCCACTACCCGTTCATTGAGACGCGCCTGCGCGACGCCTGCACCGCCCTTGATCTGACCGTGACCGCGTGGTTCGACTCACCCATTGAAGGGGGCGATGGCAACCGCGAATTTTTCATTTGCGCCCGCAAGCCAGGTGCCCTTGTTCCTCAAGACTGATTCCGCCATGATCCAGACGACCCGCATTCCCGTTAGCCTGGAATTTTTCCCGCCCAAAACCCCGGAAGGGGCCGAGAAGTTGCGGGGAGTGCGTCAGCAGTTGTATGCACTGAAGCCCGAATTCTGTTCGGTCACCTTTGGTGCGGGAGGCTCCACGCAGGAGGGCACTTTCAACACGGTGCGCGATATTCTGGCAGAGGGCGTCAGTGCAGCATCGCACTTCTCCTGTATTGGGGCAACCCAGGCTACGGTGCGCGGGCAACTGGCGACGCTCAAAGCGATGGGCGTAAAGCGGATTGTTGCCCTGCGTGGCGACTTGCCCAGTGGCTACGGTGCGGGTGGCGAGTTTCATTACGCAAGCGATCTGGTTGCTTTTATTCGGGCGGAAACGGGCGACGATTTTCATATTGAAGTGGCGGCCTACCCGGAAATCCACCCCCAGGCCAAATCACCCGACAGCGATCTGCAGGCCTTTGCAACCAAGGTGCGTGCCGGCGCCAACTCCGCCATCACCCAATACTTCTACAACGCGGATGCGTATTTCCGTTTTGTGGAGGATGTCGATGCCATGGGTCTGAACGTGCC
This sequence comes from Rhodoferax sp. GT1R46, assembly GCF_056521285.1. Classification (NCBI taxonomy): domain Bacteria; kingdom Pseudomonadati; phylum Pseudomonadota; class Betaproteobacteria; order Burkholderiales; family Comamonadaceae; genus Rhodoferax; species Rhodoferax sp. GT1R46. The sequence continues at coordinate 60,135 of NZ_JBWMBC010000010.1, read as the reverse complement.
CGTGGTGCCCGGCATCATGCCTATTACCAGCTCGACCCAGTTAATGCGTTTTTCGGATGCCAGTGGGGCCGAAATTCCCCGCTGGATCCGCTTGCGCCTGCAAAGCTTTGGCGACGACACGGCGTCGATCAAGGCGTTTGGCCTCGATGTGGTGACCGAGCTGTGCGACCAGCTGCGCGCCGGTGGTGCACCGGCCATTCACTTCTACACCATGAACCAGAGCACTGCGACGCTGGCCCTGTGCGACAGGCTGGGGCTGATCGTTTCGTAAGCGCGGGCTTAAATGTCCATCGCCGGACGATGCTCGTCCGGGCCCACAAATTTCCAGGCTCCCACATAGCAGGCTGATAACCAGGCCAGCATGCCTGCGAGGCCGATGGCCAGCCAGGAACTGAACCAGATTCCATCAAACGCACCGAACATGCTTGCCCTGAATGCCTTGATCACCCAAGTGAATGGCAACCAGGGGCTCAGGGTTTGGTAGATCCCCCCACTCAGTTCCACTGGCAAAACGCCGCCGGCAGAAGACAGTTGCAGAATCAGCAATATCAGGGCGGCGGCTTTGCCCGCATCCCCAAAGGCACGCGTGAGCGCCACAATAATGAGCAGAAAGGTGAGTGACGCGAGCACCAGGGTCAGCATGAAAGGTGCAAGCCGGTCGATGTGCAGGTCCAGCATGAACAGTGTCATCAGCAACACAACGGCGGATTGCGCAACCACAATGCCAGACAGGATGCCCAGCTTGCCCATGAGCCGTGCGGGTCGGGACGCCTCTGCGGCAGTCGCAGGCAGGCGCCGCAGGTGGAAGAGAAAGGCGGACATGACGGCCCCCATCCAGAGGGAGGTCGCCAGAAAGTTGGGCGCGAATCCTGCGCCATTGTTGGGCACCGGAGCCACAATTTCCAGGGCGGGCTCAACCGAATCGGCCAGGCCGCGCGCGCTGCCGTCGGGCGCGTTGATGTCGCCGGGCAGCGACTGGCTGAGCAGGTCAATGCCTGCAGCCAATTCCCGAGAGCCCGCCTTGAGTTGGACCAGCCCGTTGTGTAACTCCCGGGCTCCACCGGCCACGGAGCGGCCGCCCGTTGTCAGTTCGTCGAGTTTGGCGTCGGGCGGAAGGCTAACCGCCGCGGTATGGATGCCGCCACCCAGTGCGGTCATGCCATCGGTCAGTTTGCCTAATCCCGCGTTGAGCCTTTGCGTTCCCTCTGCGAGTTGCGATTGGCCGGTTCTTGCGCCTTGAAGGCCTCCGGTCAATTGGGTTGCACCCGCTGCCAACTGGCCAGCACCTTCGGCTATGCGCCCGCCTACGATGGGTATGCCCTTGGTTTCATCGCGCAGCTTGCCGCCGCCTTCTGCCAGTTTTTGTGCGCCCGTCTGTAACTCTTGCAGACCTTGGCCCAATGCCGCATGCCCCGTGACCAGTTCGTTCGCGCCTGCTTTCAATGCCGCCAGGTCTTGTGCCGCCGGACGCTGCTGGTCCATGGTGCGCAGACCTGCACCCAGCTGTTTGACGCCATCGGTGAGTTGGCCCACACCATTACCCACGCCGTCGGCACCGCTGGCCAGGCTTTTGGAGCCGGACTCCGCCTTTGCCAAACCATCCTCTAGCCGATGGGCGCCGTCTTTCAGTGACGCCACCCCTTTTCGTAGTTGGCCCACCTTGTCAATAGAACCCGTGGCCGTGCTTAGAACCAGAGACCAGCGTTTTTCGTTCAGGTTGATATTGACCTGATGCCCCAATTCGGAAGCAAACCGCTTGGCCAGATTGGCACCGTTGTAGTTGTTACCCTCGGATACATACATGACCAGGCGTCCACCGGCCGCCTCATTGCCCGGCACGGCGTTGGCGCTGAAGTCCCTGGGAATGATCAGCGCAAATCCCAGATCGCCCTGGCGAACGGCTCGCTTCGCGTCTTCCTCAACGCGGTAGTCTATAAAACCAAAGGTTCGTTTCTGCTTGAGGGTGGCGACAATGTCCTGCCCCATGTTGACCGCCTGTCCGCGGTAATCCAGACCTTGATCCAGGTTGACGATGGCGGCCCTCAGCTCGCCGGTGTGTGCGCCCGGGTCCCGCACACTGGAAAGATAGATCAGGGCATACAGTGCGGGGATCACAATGACCCCCACGGTGGAGATTCTCAGCTTGGGGAAGCGCCTGAATAGCGTGAATTCCTGTTGAACGATGGCCCACACACTACGGAAAAAACCCATCGCCAACTCCTTGTCTCAGCCGCCTGAATCGAGGGTAAACGTCGCGTGTTGATCCTGTTTGAGTACGGCCGCCATTTGCGGCAGTGCCAACAGCAAAGCCGCCTTCAGCGTGTGGGGTGGATTGATGATGAACATGCCACTGGCAGGCAGACCCGGACGAACGACTTCACCCTCACTGTCTTGCAGCAACTTGCTGTTCTTGACGGTGAGCGTGGCATTCAGCCAACTCTTGCCCGCCTTGTTGGCCAGCGTTTTCAGCTTTTTGGGTAAATCATGGGCTTCCGGGCGGGGAATGATGGGGTACCAGACTGCGTAGGTGCCTGTGGCAAAGCGCAAGAGGGAATCTGCCACCATTTCCGCTACGCGGCCATAGTCTTGTTTGATTTCATAACTGGGGTCGCAGAACACGAGTGCTCGCCTTGACGGGGGCGGCAGAAACTTCTTGATGCCTTCAAAGCCGTCTTCGCGCAGGATCGCCACTTGACGCCCGGCTTCGAGCTGGGCAATGTTGGCCGTCAATGTTTTGATATCGGTGGGGTGAATCTCAAACAGCTTGAGCTTGTCGCGATCACGCGCCTGCACCACGCGATGAATGATGAAAGGTGAACCCGGGTAGACCTTGTGGCTCCCTTTGTTGTTGAAGCTGGCCACCATGTCGAGGTAGTCCTGCAAGGCCGGGGCAACCGGCTTGGGCAGCGCGCTGGCGACCAATTTAAGAAAGCCTTCTGCCGCTTCCGCACTGGTCTGCGCATAGTCGCCGTCCAGGCGATACAGGCCGGCTCCCGCATGCGTATCAAAAACGGTTAATGCGGCATCTTTTTGCGTCAAATGCCGCAGGACGGCCAGCAAAACGGTGTGTTTGAGCACGTCGGCATGGTTGCCGGCGTGGAAGGCGTGACGATAACTGAACATCCCCTATGATACCGGCACAGGGTTTGGCCACATTGGCTGCCCAATGCAAATGTTGGAAGATCCTGGCCAAAGAGGCGTCGTTCCCGGCAGCCAGGAGAATAATAATCGCATGAGTGATCCCGAAACCCTGACCGTCGTGCCCGCAGAATTGCCCTTGGGCCACATGGACGCACTTCCGCCCGGCACCATGCTGGGTGAGTTTGAGCTGCAGGGCTTGTTGGGGGTGGGAGGCTTTGGCATGGTCTACCGGGGGTATGACCATTCCCTGCACCGGGCCGTCGCCATCAAGGAGTACATGCCATCGGCGCTGGTGGGGCGTGTGCAGGGCATGCAAGTCACGGCCCGATCGACTGCGGATGCCCAGCCTTTTCAGGCCGGGCTTAACTCGTTTATTGCCGAGGCCCGGCTACTGGCCCGGTTTGACCACCCCTCTCTGGTGAAGGTGTATCGTTTCTGGGAGGCGAACAATACCGCTTATATGGCGATGCCCCTGTACCAGGGTATGACCCTCAAGCAGGCGCGCAGTGCCATGGGCGGGCCGCCGCCTGAAGAATGGCTGCGTGCGGTTCTGTGGTCGGTGCTGGAGGCGTTGAAGGTGCTGCACGGTAACGGCACCCTGCACCGCGATGTGTCGCCGGACAACATTTTTCTGCAGGACATGGGCCCCCCGGTGTTGCTGGATCTGGGGTCGGCAAGGCGGGCCATCATTGATGACAGCCACAAGCACACGGCAATTTTGAAAGTCAACTACGCGCCCATCGAGCAGTACGCCGATGCGCAGGACTTGCGAGAGGGGGCCTGGACCGATTTGTATGCGGTTGCCGCGGTAGTGCATGGCTGCCTTTGCAACGAACCCCCACTGCCTGCGACGATTCGCGTGGTCCGCGACCGGATGCCGTCGTTTGCGCGGGTCGCAAAAACGGTGGAAACGCATTTCAACCTGCCCTATTCGCCCCGGTTTATTCAGACAATCGATCACGCGCTGGCCCTCCAGCCAACCGCACGGCCCCAAAGCGTGGAGGCGTTTGCGAAGCAAATGCACTTGCGCGCCCCAGAAAACATAGCCCAGTTTGATTGGCGCTTGGCGCTTGGCGATAGAACGACACTGGGTGATTTTGACGAATCCGCGCAAGACAATTTGCCCACGGTGCCGCACCTCGTAGCGTCAGAGAAGACACGTCCCGACAGCGCGGAGCATGTCGAAACCGAAGTGGCTCTGCCGAAGAGGATTTCCCGGTGGTGGTGGGCCGGGTCAGTGCTTGTGCTCCTCATTGCGTTGGGGTTAGGCTACAAAAATGCGACGACGCGGGTAGAGGGTGATGCGGCTTCTGCTCCGCCGCCTTCCGCGGCTCCGGTTAAAACTCTGGCACAGGAATCAGCACCAGTACCTATATCCCCGTCTCCAGTTCCCCCGGTCGATGCAAAGGCCCGGAACCCCGATAGACCCAAATCTGCAGTGAGGTCTGATGCTTCCCGCGCGGCGGTGGAGGCCGCGCGTTCCAAACCCCGAGCGGAACACCGTGAGCTGTGTGCGGATAGCAACATACTCACCCGGTCCATGTGCATCTACAACGAGTGTCAGAAGCCTGAGTTTGTGAAGTTGGCTGTGTGTGTGGAAGATCGCCAGCGGTGGGAAGGCCGCAATAGATTTGGTCAGCCTTGACCGGGTGAACTCCTCGGTGTGCCGCAGATTCTGTGCGAAAAAGCAGGGGACTGGTCAGAAAACCCTGAATTTCGTATAATAGAAGGCTTCGCAGCGCTCTTGTGGTTCCGCGGCGAAGATGCCAACGGTGAGAGCCGCGATGGCAAACCCCACCTAAGAGGTTCCCTTAAGAGGAACGCCGACCGTGGAAAAGAACCCGACAAACCTGCTTTTAAAAGAGAAAACTTATGTCAACTTTCAGCGCAAAACCCGCTGAGGTCGTGCACGAGTGGTTTGTGATTGACGCGACCGATAAGGTCCTCGGACGAGTAGCCAGCGAAGTTGCTCTCCGTTTGCGCGGCAAACACAAGGCCATTTACACGCCTCACGTAGATACTGGTGACTTCATCGTCATCATTAATGCAGCCCAGCTGCGCGTCACCGGCGCCAAGTCGATTGACAAGGTGTACTACCGTCACTCGGGTTACCCCGGCGGCATTTCGTCCACGAACTTCCGCGACATGCAGAACAAGTTCCCAGGCCGCGCTTTGGAAAAAGCCGTCAAGGGAATGTTGCCCAAGGGACCCCTGGGTTACGCCATGATCAAGAAGCTCAAGGTGTACGGCGGTGCAGAGCATCCCCACACCGCGCAGCAACCTAAAGTCCTGGAAATCGCTGGCATCTCCAATGCCGCAGTGAAACTTGCAGCACAAGGAGCCGCCAAATGATCGGTGATTGGAACAATGGTACCGGCCGTCGCAAATCCAGCGTTGCCCGCGTATTCCTGAAAAAAGGCTCCGGCCAAATCGTCGTGAATGGTAAAGACATCTCCAAGTTCTTTGGACGTGGCACTTCCATCATGATCTGCAAGCAGCCCTTGATGCTGACCAACCATGCCGAAACCTTTGACATCATGGTCAATGTGGCCGGTGGTGGCGAGTCTGGCCAGGCAGGTGCAGTGCGCCACGGTATTACCCGCGCCCTCATCGACTACGATGCAACGCTCAAGCCTGAGCTGAGCAAAGCTGGCTTCGTGACCCGTGACGCGCGCGAAGTTGAGCGTAAGAAGGTCGGCTTCCACGGTGCACGTCGCCGTAAGCAGTTCTCCAAGCGCTAATTCGCTACTGCAACAGTCTGTTGCAAATTCTGAAGCCGCCAGAGCGCAAGTTCTGGCGGCTTTCTTTCGTTTGGCTGATAGACTGCGCCCCTTCATGAGATTTCGCCTGCTCCGCCGCCGTCTAACCATTAGTGCCCCCCGTATGGCGGTGCGCAGTGCGCTGCCGTGGCCGTTCCGATGGGCCGCTTTGGCCGTCGTATTGGGCTTTTGTGCTGCGATCGGGCTTTGGGCGTTTGAATTTGGCAAGGATATTGCCGGTCTGGAGAAGGGTTCCAAAGAGGAGTTGGTGCGTTTGCGGACTGAGTTGACGGACCTGCGCGTTGAGTTGGCTGCTGCGAAGGATGAGCGGGATAAGGCGCAATCCATTTCGAATACGGCGGGAACCCTTGTAACGGCCGAGAAAGCGTCGCACGAGCGCTTGCTGACGCAGGTGAAGCAACTCGAATTGGACAACCGTAGCTTGAAGGACGACCTGGGCTTCTTTGAGAAATTGCTACCGGCATCGGGCGTAGACGGTGTATCTATCCGCGGATTGCAGGCGGATGTCCAAAACGGTGCCAAGATAAAATGGCAGGTGTTGGTGATTCAGGCCACAAAAAATGCGCCTGTGTTTAGTGGGCGCCTGGACATTTCATTTTCGGGAACGGTCAATGGCAAGCCTTGGTCTACCTCCATTCCGGGTGGGCCGCAGGCCATCACGATCAAGCAATACGGCCGTGTGGAAGGGGAGCTTGACTTGCCTGCACAGGTTGTCGTGAAGGGCGTTTCTGCCAAAGTAATGGATGGCAATGTTGTCAAGGCAACGCAATCCATCAAGTTGTAGTACTCAACAAGGTTCCTGATGTTCAACAAAAAAAAGCAACCCCCGATCAAGAGCCTGATTGCCGAGGGGAGTCAGATCGTTGGGAGCATGACCTTCACGGATGGTCTGCGGGTGGATGGGCAGGTGAATGGAAACATCCATGCTGCAGAACAGACCGCAAGTATTCTGGTGATTTCGGAAACCGCCAGCATCGCCGGAGAAGTTATTGCAGATCACATCATTATCAATGGCATGGTCAAAGGCCCGGTCCACGCCCGGATGATGCTGGAGTTGCAACCCAAGGCCCGAATTGAAGGCGATGTGCATTACGCTGCGATCGAAATGCACCAAGGCGCCCTCATTACGGGCCAGTTGCGCCCGATATTGAGTGGCGAGGAAAAACCCACACTGAAACTAGCGGCAATTAACCAGTAGCAGAATTCCCGAGAGAATTGCTGTACTATTTCGCCACTTTTTGAATTTACGGGAGTAACCCATGAGCGCTGTAGCAGAGAACATCCAGACTGAAATGCCCGCCCCCATCCTGTTTACCGACAGCGCGGCGGCCAAAGTGGCGGATTTGATTGCGGAAGAAGGCAATCCGGAGTTGAAGTTGCGCGTGTTCGTGCAGGGCGGCGGCTGTTCCGGCTTCCAGTACGGATTCACCTTCGATGAGATTACCAACGAAGATGACACCACGATGACCAAGAATGGGGTCTCCTTGCTCATCGACGCCATGAGCTACCAATATCTGGTTGGCGCAGAAATCGATTACAAGGAAGACTTGCAGGGGGCACAATTTGTGATCAAGAACCCCAACGCAACGACCACTTGTGGTTGCGGATCTTCTTTTTCTGCCTGATTGTCGTTTGATTCTGCGGCCTTAGGCCGGGTAAATTGCACCGAGAATACGGGCGCCTCTGGCGCCCGTAACGCTTTCCAGACTGGCCGTTTTTCGCAGCATGGCTTGCTGGGCCAGCCAAGCGAACGCAGTCGCTTCCACCTGCAGTGGTGGCAATCCTCTGTCGGAGGATGAGACCACCTCGCAATGCGGCAAGCCCGCTTGCAAACGGTGCATCAAATGCTGGTTCAGTGCACCACCACCGCAGACAATGAGCGTTTCGCAATCTGGGGAAAGGTCGTCCAGACTCCTGGCGCAGGCCCGTGCGGTGAGTTCGGTTAACGTCGCCTGCACATCTTGGGGAGCCAATTGCCCCATGCCAGACAGACAAGTGGACAACCAAGGCCTATTGAAAAGATCACGTCCAGTGCTTTTCGGTGGGGGTTTTCTGAAATAGGGTTCTTCGAGCAGCTTGGACAGCAAAGCCTCGTGAACCCGACCCTGCGCAGCCCAGTGACCTGCGTCATCAAAGGCCTTGCCAGTATGCTCGAGGGACCATGCATCCATCAGTGCATTGCCAGGGCCGCAGTCGAAGCCGAATAACGACGCGGCATTGGGATCCAGTAGCGTGATATTCGAAATGCCGCCAATGTTGAGTACCGCCGTCACCTGGTTGGGTCGACTGAAGAAGGCCTTGTGAAACGGGGGCACCAGCGGGGCGCCCTGGCCACCAGCCGCGACATCGCGGCTTCGGAAATCGGCCACTACATTAATTCCGCAGAGCTCCGCCAGCAAAGCGGGCTGGTTCAGCTGCAAGGTGTAGCCGGTGCCGTCGAATTCCTGAGGGCGGTGGCGTACGGTCTGCCCGTGCGCGCCAATGGCACGCACTGCCGAGCCGACCACGGCGCACTGTTCCAACAATGCGTGGACCCGTTCTGCATACACCCGCACTAGCGAATTGGCAGCCAGAGCGGCCCTATGCAGTTCGTTGTCAGTCGGCGCGTTCAGCGCGAGCAATTCGGTTTTGAGGCTGGCAGGCAATGGCGCGCTGCAGTGTCCAAGCACAACGGCCCTCTCCCCAGAAAAGTCCGCCAGGACCGCATCTACGCCGTCCAGTGACGTACCGGACATGAGGCCGATGTACAAATCGGACACTGTTTACCTTTCAGCCGATATCTATTGGGCGCTACCAGGCAAAATCTGCGCGGCAGCCGCCAGCTGTGCGCGTACTTGGGATGCAACCTGGGCGAACGCCTGTTTGGCGGCTGCGGTCACCGGCACCGACTCGCTCTGGCGAGCGATGGTCATTGGATCCTGCTGCACGCCACCCACCCGGAATTCGAAGTGCAAGTGAGGTCCGGTGGCCCAGCCGGTCGATCCGACCAAACCGATTGTCTGACCCTGACCCACATTCTGGCCGCGCTGAACCAGAATCTTGCTCAGATGCGCGTACACGGTTTCGTGGTTATTGCGATGTTTGATGAAAACCACATTGCCGTAGCCATTCTGCACGCCTGCAAACTCGACCACACCGTCACCCACGGTCCGCGCGGGAGTGCCCGTGCTGGCTGCAAAATCGGTACCCAGGTGGGCTTTCCATTGGTTCAGAATCGGGTGGAATCGCATGGAAAAACCGCTGCTGATCCGGGAGAACTCGACGGGTGAGCTCAGGTAAGCGCGGCGCAGGCTTTGCCCATCAAGGGTGTAGTAACTTCCCTTGGTCACCGAGTGGGTCACGGTGGACGTGGCGTGTGCAGTGGGTTCCTGGAACCACATAGCCTGGTGTGTCTTGCCGCCGTTTACAAATTCGGCACTCAAAACGCGTCCTGCCCGCAGGGGCTCTCCGTCGCCCACCAGTGTTTCATAAACCACCGAAAAGCGGTCGCCTTTACGCAGAGCACGCCGAAAATCGATGTCGCCGGAGAATATCTCGGCCAATTGAATTGCAACGGTATCGGGAATACCGGATTCATCGGTGGCGGCAAAAAGGGATGAGCTGATGGTTGCACTGGCAAGGCGTGAGGTGGCAGCCAGTGGCAATGTTTCCAGACGAGACTGGAACCCGGTCGGCGTCTTTTCAATCGTCAGTCGCTTGAACATGCCGTCATCGTCTGGACTCCAGCGCGCAGTGAGCTTGAGAAGCAGGTTGCCATCGCTCGCTTCGACGGTCACATTGCGTCCTGCCCGACCCAAAAGCGTCTGCTGCACGGTGCTTTCAGCGCGCAAGAATGCAGCGGCTTGGGCGTCATACACACCCAGACGCTTGAGAAGAGCTTCTGCGGTGTCGGTGGAACGGGTCACATCCGAGCGATACAACTGCTGGGCATGGGTCTGCAGCGCGTCGATCTGGTCTGCAATTGGCAAAGCCTGAACGTTCTCCGTCACGGTGCGCGCGGGCAGGTCAGATGCATCGGGTGCCAAAGACGCTACGGCAAAAGTCGCACCGGCACCACCGAGCATGAGGGCCGCGATGGCCGCTGTCAGATGCCTGGGGTGGGTTTTGACGAGCTGCGCGGCGGAGGCAAAGAACTCCTCAGCGGCTTGGGTCAGTCCGTATTTCAAAATAGAGGCTCCGTTGGGTTGGGGCGGCGCCATTTGGCGCGGAACCCCGAACTGCGACCATGTCACGACTAAAATCCAGCCGCTGGCTTCCAAACGTCGCAGAAGAGGGGGTCCAGTATAACTGACCCCTGCGCCCCGGCATCAAGAAAAACCCTTATGAATCAAGCCTCAAGCCCCCAGTATGTTGTAACAGATCGTGTTCGGGAAGCGCTGGCTGTATCCCTGCGTGGTTGCGACGAACTCATTCCGCAAGACGAGTGGGTCAAAAAGTTGGTGCGTTCAGAAGCTACGGGCAAACCCCTGAGGATCAAACTGGGTTTGGACCCCACAGCGCCCGACATTCACATCGGCCACACCGTGGTACTCAACAAGATGCGCCAGTTACAGGACTTGGGTCATACCGTGATTTTCCTGATTGGAGATTTCACCACCATGATTGGAGACCCCAGCGGGCGCAACAGCACGCGCCCGCCACTGGCGCGGGAGCAGATCGAGGCCAACGCCCAAACCTATTACAAGCAAGCCAGCCTGGTGCTGGATCCATCCAAAACGGAAATTCGCTACAACAGTGAGTGGAGCGACCCGCTGGGGGCCCGCGGCATGATTCAACTCGCCTCGCGCTACACGGTGGCCCGGATGATGGAGCGCAATGATTTTCATGATCGCTTCAAGGCCGGTCAATCCATCAGCGTACACGAGTTTTTGTATCCGCTGATGCAGGGTTATGACAGCGTGGCGCTGCATAGTGACCTGGAACTGGGCGGAACCGACCAGAAATTCAACCTGCTGGTCGGCCGTCAGCTGCAAACAGAATACGGCCAGGAGCCGCAATGCATTTTGACCATGCCGCTGCTGGAAGGTCTGGACGGCGTGGAGAAGATGTCCAAGAGCAAGAACAACTACATCGGCATCAGCGAGGAGCCCAACTCCATGTTTGCCAAGGTGCTAAGCATCTCTGACGTGCTGATGTGGAAGTGGTACACGCTTCTCAGCTTCGCGAGTGAGGCGGACATTGCCGCGCTCAAAGCCGAGGTGGGCGCCGGGCGCAATCCGAAAGACGCCAAAGTGGCCCTTGCCAAGGAAATCACTGCACGCTTTCATTCGCCTGCCGCGGCGGACGCAGCCGAGCAGGATTTCATCAATCGCAGCAAAGGCGGCGTTCCCGACGAAATCACGGAAATGTCATTGCCCCTGGGTGACGACGGTGCCGCCGTGGGCATTGGCGCTTTGCTCAAGTCCGCAGGGCTTGCAGCATCCAGTGGCGAAGGCAACCGCCTCATTGATGGCGGTGGAGTCCGTGTGGACTCGGCCGTGGTGAGTGACAAAGGTCTCAAACTGGCCGCTGGCACCTACGTGCTTCAGGTCGGCAAGCGCAAGTTTGCTCGCGTAACTCTGGGCTGACAGGGTCAGCGGACTTCGATGGTGACGCGCCGGTTCAGCGGCTCGTTCACCTCGTCAGCTGTCGGTACCGCAAGCTCGCGTTTGCCACGGCCGACTGCCTCTATTCTTTGCGCCGGAAATTGGCGGTCAATGAACATCTGGCGTACGAGCTGCGCGCGGCGACGCGACAAATCATCATTCTGCTCAAGGGACCCCGTTGTGTCGGTGTGACCGGTGATCACCATGTCACCACCGCTTCGCGCCACAGCGGATGCCAACGCCTCCACCATGGTCTGTTGCGACTCGGCCGTCAGCGCCGTGCCGCCACCTTCGAAGTACAGGGTGTAGCGAACGGGCTTGGGAGGCACCATCGAAAACAGGGATGCATTGTCAGCCTTGATTTTTGCCGGGTCCGCCTGGTCAATAGTGGGAGCTTCGGACGCTCCAACCCGGGTCGTTGCGCGTTGGTAGGGGGCCGATAGCGTTTGCTCGCTACTCAGAACATCGCCGGCGCCGATGGTGCGTACCACGACCGCGGAAGATTTGCCGTCCTCCTGGGGCAGCAACACAACCCGCGTTCCCGGTGAAGAACAGGCCGACAAAAGCGTGGCCAGAACGACAGCCAATACGGCAGAAATTTTTTGCATTGTCATGGCTGTTCGTCCGCCTCCACAATGAAGTCGGTTCCGCGAATTCCGATCGTAGCCGTGGCTGTGGTGATGCGTACCGAGTCAGGACGGGTCTTGCCCAGCAACCCTGTGACCACGCGTAGTGAACCCCTCAGCAGGGAAACAAACATTCCGCCCGCATGCGTGGTTGCGTCGAAGCTGAAGGAGTTGAGGTCCAGGCGCGAGGCAGGACCGACCACCAGGGTCGTACCATCCCGCAGAACCAAACCGGCAGCAGAATTGGGGCCTGTCACGATGCGCTCGCTTGCGGCCACCGCCTCACCCGCACTGGCTGGCCGCAGCGTGCCGCCGCTGCCCTGCAATTGCACGTCGCCGCGCACAGATTTGACGAAGCCAGCCTGCTCGGCTGAAGCAACCACGGCAGGGGCAGCAGCCAAAGTCGGCGCCGTTTCTTGCGCTTGGGCGCTCGCCAGCCCAAGCCCAAAAAGAGGAATCACATACTGCAAACCTGCAAGACTTTTCATGAGCGCCCCATTTTTTTAATCAGGCTGGAATACTAAGCGATGGCACGATGGTGACGCAGATAATCTGAGCGTTCCTTCTTTTCGAAATCCCCATGCACTCCTGTCTTCCCCTTGTTCAAATGCTTGCTGTGACCCGGACCGCGGCGCGTTCACTCACCGCCATGGCGACTGCCAAATGAAAGCCGTATTGCAGCGTGTGGCGAGCGCCCGGGTCCTGATTGCGGGGCAAACCGTCGGTGAAATTGGCGCAGGACTGCTGGTGCTTCTGTGCGCTGAGCAGGGCGACTCCGGGGTGCAGAGTGACAAGTTGCTGAGCAAGATACTGAAGCTCCGCATCTTCAGTGATGCCGAGGGCAAGATGAACCACTGCGTTCAGGATATGGATGGCAAAGGCCTGCAGGGCGGCTTGCTGATCGTGAGTCAGTTCACGCTGGCGGCCGACATCTCGGGCGGCAACCGCCCCAGCTTTAAAGAGGCCGCAGCGCCCGACGAGGGACGCAGGTTGTATGACTATTTTGTGGCGCAAGCCCGGTTGGCACACCCCGACGTGCAAACGGGCGTGTTCGCCGCCGACATGCAGGTGCATCTGGTGAACGACGGGCCGGTAACCATACCCATGCGCATTCCTCCGGCGTTGTAGTTGCTATAAAAATAGTAGCTACTTACGCATGATTGACGGGGGCTAGCGGGCTTTTTTATTCTTAATAGGGGTTCGCAAAGCCGAGCCGAGCCAGAATGTCACCCTCGCGCATTTCCATTACCTCGGCATCCTCGGTCAGGTCATGGTCCCATCCCTGTGCGTGCAGCGTGCCATGCACCAGCAGATGTGCGTAGTGGGCTTCCAGCGTTTTGCCTTGCTCCTGGGCCTCCTGGGCCACCACGGGCGCGCACAGCACCAGATCAGCGGTCACCACCGGCTCCTGGGTGTAATCAAAGGTCAGCACGTTGGTGGCGTAGTCTTTTTTGCGGTAATCGCGGTTCAGGGCTTGGCCTTCAACGGCGTCGACGACGCGCACCGTGATTTCGGCATCCGCTTCCAGCGCGTTGCGAATCCAGCGTGTGACTTTGTGGCGGGGCAGGGCGGCGCGGTGGAGGGCCGCATCGGTCAGTTTGCCGAATTGAAGGGACAGGGTGAGTTGGTGCAGCATGCGAAGGTGTTACCGATTCAGCTAGGGGTGGATTTGGTGGCACGGGCCCCGGGCGTGCGGGTTTTTGGCAAGCCAATGCGGGGCAATGCTTCATCCGGCTCCGGGATGGCAATCGGCGGCAGGTCACTCAGGCGGGCTGCGTCATAGGCATCCACAATGCGGGCCACCAGCGGGTGGCGCACGATGTCGATACTGGTCAGCCGGGTGATGGCAATGCCGGGCGTGCGCTTGAGCACCCGCTCGGCGTCCACCAGGCCACTGAGCTGGGTCTTGGGCAGGTCAATCTGGCTGACGTCGCCGGTAATCACCGCCTTGGTACCAAAGCCGATGCGCGTCAAAAACATCTTCATCTGCTCGGGCGTGGTGTTTTGGGCCTCGTCCAGAATCACAAAGGCGTTGTTCAATGTGCGCCCGCGCATGAAGCCCAGTGGCGCGATCTCCAGCGCTTGGCGCTCAAAGGCCTTGTGCACCTGGTCGTAGCCCATCAGGTCATACAGCGCGTCGTACAGAGGGCGCAGATAAGGGTCCACCTTCTGGTTCAGGTCGCCCGGCAAAAAGCCCAGGCGCTCACCCGCTTCCACGGCCGGGCGGGTCAGCACAATGCGCTGCACCGCGCTGCGCTGCAAGGCGTCCACCGCGGCCGCCACGGCCAGATAGGTCTTGCCCGTGCCCGCCGGGCCAATGCCAAAGGTGATGTCGTGTTCGGCAATATTGTCCAGGTACAGCGCCTGGTTCTTGCTGCGGGGCTTGAGGTCCGCCCGGCGCGTCGCCAGGCTGGGGCCGTCACTTCCCATCTCCGCAGAGCCATCGCCCGACAGCATGAGCTGCACCGTGGCCGGTTGAATAGGCCGCGCCGCCATTTCATACAGTGCCTGAATCATGTCCATGCCGCGCTGCACCTTGGCCTTGGCGCCCTCTACCTTGAACTGCTCGTGCCGGTGGGCAATGCGCACGTCCAGCGCCGCCTCGATGGTGCGCAGATGCTCGTCCATGGGACCGCACAGGTGCGACAGACGGGTGTTGTTGAGCGGCGAAAAAATGTGTCTGAGAATCAAGCTGATAATTCCGGTAAGGGTTCTATACGAACCGCAATGATAGGCAACAAACCCATGGGCACACGATGATCGGCAAATTGACGGGCACTTTGAGTGACAAAAATCCCCCCCAGGTGTTGGTGGACTGTGGTGGCGTGGGCTATGAAGTACATGTGCCCATGAGCACGTTTTACAACCTCCCGGCCACCGGAGAAAAGGTATCTTTGTTGACCCACTTCGTGGTGCGTGAAGATGCGCAGATTCTGTACGGATTTGCGTCGACAACGGAGCGCGCAGCCTTTCGTGAACTCATCAAGATCTCGGGCGTCGGGCCGCGCACGGCTTTGTCGGTGCTATCGGGCATGAGCGTGGACGAGTTGTCGCAGGCCGTCACCCTGCAAGAGGCGGGGCGTTTGATCAAAGTGCCCGGTATTGGCAAGAAAACTGCCGAGCGCTTGCTGCTGGAGCTCAAGGGCAAGCTCGGGCCAGACATCGGGGTCCCTGCAAGCGTCGCCAACGATGCCCAAGCTGACATTCTGCAGGCCTTGCTGGCTTTGGGCTATAGCGACAAGGAGGCTGCGGTGTCGCTCAAAGCCTTGCCAAAGGATGTGGGCGTCAGCGATGGCATCAAGATGGCGCTGAAGGCCTTGTCAAGGGCCTGACGGTGGTGGCGAGCGCCACCGTGCAGGCGTCGCCTCCGATTATTGGACGGTCAACAGAGTCCACATGCCCAGCACATAGTGACCGGGAATGTTGCAGTAAAGCATATAGCGACCGGGCTTCAGCGTAAGGGTCAGCGCGCCATTTTGGCCGGGCTCCAGTTCAGCCACTTCGCCCAGATGTCCGGCAGCGTCTTCATCGACCTTCATTTCTTTCTTGTTGTAGGGCAATGCCTTCTTCTCGTTTTTGACGGGGGCGAGCACCATCTCGTGCACCATGGTTTTGGAGTCGTTGGTCACCGCGAAAGTGACCTCGCCGGCTGGTACGGTCGCTTCGGATAGCGTGATTCCCATGGGGCCACGCGCCATGTTGGCGGGGCCTTTTCCCATGGCCATGCCCATCATCGGGCCCTTGCCCAGCATGTTCATGGACGTGGCGCCCTTGTCCCACAGCGAGACTTTCACGACCGTTGCGGCGGCGAAGGCGTGCCCTGCCGACATCGCCGCGGCGACGCTGAATGCGAGTGCAAAGAGATTTCTGCGGTTGAATTTCATGGGGACGCTCCTTGAATAGTGCTGCAAGTCGGATGTGACTGCTACCACTCTAGGCCGACCCTCAAAAAAGTCATTGATCCATGTCAATTGGCCGGTTCGCCAATGTCCGTGCGGAAATTCTGCACTGCAACGCTGCAGGCCTATTGCGCGTTGCGCACGACACGCCCGTTGACAGGCTGCACCGGACGGGCGTTGTTCGGGTATAGCTGGGTGAAGAGTTTGTACTGACTGGCGCCAATGGTCATGGGTTGTTTCAGCACCATCCACAAGACGCCTTCGGAGCACGGTGGCGTGGTCAGGGAGCCCATGAACTGGTAGTAGCGCTGGTCCGTGGGCAGCAACTCATTGAGGTTGAGCAAACCAGGCGGCATGCGCACCCGGTCGCCGCTGTCCAGTGGCATGTAGGTCCAGACCTTGTCAATCGTGGCGTTGGCAACTCCGGGTTCCAGCAACACCGCCACGACGGCCAGTTGTCCTTCGGCATTTCGATGGACCAGGTGCGCCACCATGGCCGAGCGCTTGAAGTTCACCTGTTCTTCTGATGGGGTATGGAAGTGAAACTGCAGCAGCCGGTAGCTGGAGCCCCGCACGGTGATGGAGTTTTCACCCTGCACGTCGACTTGAATCGTGTGTCCGTTATTGACCACTGTTGCGTTGCTGGGCGTGTAGTCAAACCGCAGGACCTCGGCCGGACCTTGCAAGGTGGAGTCGTCCTCGATGTGGATGGGCGACTGGCGCTTGCCAATGGCGCAGAGGTTGAACTCGGGCTTGAGTCGCCCCCAGGTCTGAGGGCCGTTTTCGCCTTCGTAGTCCCAGTGCACGTAGGCCCCATGCGCGTTGGTTGCGGCAGCGTGAGACTGGATGGACGGTCGGCTGGTGGCTGGTTTGGCAACGGGGATGGGCACGGGGATTGCGGCGACTGCCGGTGCCGATTCAGCGGCCGCCGCCATTTGCGCCTTGTCCTTGCTGCTGACGACCAGGGTGAGCTTCTTGTTCGGGAGAATGCTGGTGCCCAGGGCGTCACGCACTTTTGCGCCCACAGCCTTGGGGTCGCTGGCGGAGGTGGCCTCAATGTCCGCTGCCAACGCACCCACGCACAGCGCAGCGCCCAGGGCACATAGCAGGGGGCTCAGTGCCCAACGGGCACGGGTGGTCAACGAGGAAGAAAGGAATGGCATGGCTGGCGGTGCCTTTCAGGCGTACACGATGGGTGGCCCCAAAAAAATGGGAGCGTCTAGGCATCCTATCGGCTGGTTTGCGTTCCAACTTGAGCCGGGAGAGCGACCACGGTTGCGCACGCTATAGTGACCCCATCATGTTTTGTATTGATAGACCCCACCCGTGAGCATCCAGACCGACGACTTCGCCGCCCCCCCTGCCAAGCGCATGGTGTCGGCCGCACCCACCTCGCCCCAAGAGGAGGCCATTGAGCGCGCCCTGCGCCCCAAGCTGCTCGACGAATATGTGGGTCAGACCAAGATCCGGGAGCAGCTGGAGATTTTTATCAGCGCCGCCAAGATGCGTGGCGAAGCGCTTGACCACGTATTGCTGTTTGGCCCGCCCGGTCTGGGCAAGACCACGCTGAGTCACATCGTGGCGGCCGAGCTGGGTGTCAACTTGCGCCAGACCAGCGGCCCGGTGCTGGAGAAGCCCAAGGACCTGGCCGCGCTGCTGACCAATCTCGAAAAAAACGACGTCCTTTTTATCGACGAAATCCACCGACTCTCGCCCGTGGTCGAAGAAATTTTGTACCCCGCGCTGGAAGACTACAAGATCGACATCATGATTGGCGAAGGCCCTGCGGCCCGTTCCATCAAGCTCGACCTGCAGCCCTTCACCTTGGTCGGTGCTACCACCCGTGCCGGCATGCTGACCAACCCGCTACGCGACCGCTTCGGCATCGTGGCGCGGCTGGAGTTTTACACCCCTGAAGAACTGGCGCGCATCGTCAAGCGCAGTGCCGGCCTGCTCAAAGCGCCCATGGATGCCGATGGCGGCTTCGAGATTGCAAGGCGGAGTCGCGGCACGCCCCGCATTGCCAACCGCCTGCTGCGCCGCGTGCGCGATTACGCAGACGTCAAGGGCATAGGCCACATCACGCTGGACATCGCCAACCGCGCACTGGTGATGCTGGATGTGGACCCGCAAGGGTTCGATCTGATGGACCGCAAACTGCTGGAAGCCGTGATTCACCGCTTTGACGGCGGCCCGGTGGGTCTGGATAACATTGCTGCCAGCATCGGCGAAGAGCGTGAAACCATTGAGGATGTGATTGAGCCCTATCTGATTCAGCAAGGCTATTTGCAGCGCACCCCGCGCGGCCGCATTGCCACGCTGGCGGCGTACCGGCACCTGGGGGTCACGCCGAAGAATCGGGATGAGAACCTGCCGGAAGGGTGAGGGCGCGGTGATTTTTAATGAAATCGGGCTGTAGCCCGCGTGCAATATGCGCAGACAGCTACTAAAAATATAGCAAATGCTTGAATTTCTGTTCGAGATTCTGGGCGAATTCCTGTTGCAGGTTCTGGGGGAAGCCCTGATGGAGGTCGGACTGCATTCGCTGGCCGAGCCCTTTCGCAGAACTCCGAACCCGTGGCTGGCTGCCGTAGGCTACGCGCTGTTGGGTGCGGCACTTGGTGGCATGAGCCTGCTGGTGTTTCCGGACTACCTGGTGGCTACGAAATCTCTGCGCGTCGCCAATGCGGCCTTGTCGCCCATCGCTGCCGGCCTTTGCATGGCGGCTATCGGCGCGTGGCGCGCGCGCCGGGGTCAGGCAGTATTGCGTATCGACCGGTTCTCTTACGGCTACCTTTTTGCCCTGGCGTTTGGCTTGGTGCGTTTCTGGTTTGCGCATTGATGGCGTACCACTCCCATCGACCCGGTTGATTTGGTTATCTGCCAGAGCATGCCGCCCCATCGGAGTGCGGCAGACATGCGGCTTGCGCCGCGCACTGGAGCAGCGGGGCAGACGCCTTTTCTTCACGCGATCTAGTCGCTGGACGACTCGTCTTTTGCGCTCTTTCTCCAGCCTTTGAGCCTTGAGCGCCACTGTCCGAGTGGACTGTGTGGGTCAGCGTCAGCCGCCTTGGTTGATGCTTCAATCAGGCGATCGATAAGCTTTTCCTGCGCGGCACCTTCGGCGTCGGGAAACGTCGGCACCACGGTCACCAGGTAATCGCCACGCAGCCCCCGAGGCTCCACCGGGAATCCCTGGCCGCGAAGCCGGTACACCAGGGCATGTCGATTGAGGCGCATTTGCTGCAGCCCCCCCGGCACTGGCACATCCACCCATCGGTTAGCCGCCCAGGCGTAGCCATCCACCGGCATCTCACAGCGCAGTTGTCCATCCTGCAGAACGAAAAAGGGGTGCTCCTCAAACGCCACATGAATTTCCAGACACAGATCCAAGCCACCATGGTGGGTGTTTGGCACCGTCAGCACATCGCCAGCGCGCACACCCGCCGGCAGTCGCACGCTGTGGTGGTACTTCACCGAACACTCGCCTTTGCCGTCGCAAGGCGCGCAGTGCTCACGCTGGCGTCCATCGCCGCCGCAGTCCTTGCAGGCCTCTTCGGTCCACAGCCAGCCGAACAGCGCCGCCCGCCGGATGGCGCCACTGCCTTGGCACCCGGTGCAGGCCTGTGCCAAAACGCGTTGCCCCTTGCCAGCGCACGACCGGCACGCATAGGTGTAACGGCCCCGCAAAGACCGGATGCATCCCAGGGTTGCATCGTCGATCGATAGCCGCACCTCGCGCACAAACACCTGTTTGTCAGCCTGGGGTGGGGCATCACTTGCACTGTTCTCACGGCTTGGCACATCCTCCTGTGGGTCAGCCGATCCGTTTCGATGCTGACACAGGTGGTGGTAGGCCTTGTTGATACGCTGAATCCGAAGGGGCGCCTCAGACGCGCGGTTGCGGTCGGGGTGCCAGCGCGAAACAAGCCGTCGCCACCCGGCTTTCAGTTGCGCATCATTGACGCTGGGGTCCAGTCCCAGCTCTTTGTAGGCATCAGAAGTATCCATGGGTGGGGCGGGCAGTGCTCATGTGGAGTAAGGCAACAGCGCCTTCGCGGCGTCAATGCGCAAATGCAGATCGACAGCAGCATCGTTCATCACCTTCAGCAAGAATCGCCTGGGGTCCTGCTCATCACCGCCAGCGGCAACGCTTGCGGTCACTGCGGGGCTCGCTGCCAGGCTGCGATGGACCGGCACCCCGGCTGGGCACAGCACGCTCAAAGCCGATTCCCATGCAGCGGGCTGGATGCTTTGAAGGCGACACAAAATATCGGCCTGTCCATCCACACCCGGCTGCCGGCCCAGCCAGGGCTCTTGCGCAAAGATGGATACCAAATCCGGGGTCACGAACGCCGACCAGTGACCCGTTTCCTCTTGCAGCGCAGGCACCATTTTCGCGGGCATCAGGGGCAGCGAAGGCAACAAGCGCACGCGCTGTGGCGCCACGTCGCCCAGGTAGCGCGCACGCAATGCTTCAAGAAACGCCTGCACTTGCGCCACGGGCACCGACGCAGTGAGCGAGAACCAAAGCTGATAGCCATCAATGCCCGAGACCGCAATGGCAGGGGCCGGCAGCGCCAGATCAGTCTGAACCCCCTTCCACATCACCGAAAGCGCCTGCCAGTCGGCGGGCCGGGCCAGTTCCAGGACCATGGCGCGCACCTGCGCATCGTCACGATCATCGTGGACAAGGTAGAGGCGGTGCAACTCCGATTGCAGTCGGTTCATCGTGGGGGCTGTGCCGGGGCTATCCAACATGCGCGACGCTACCTCAGTCAATCCGACTGCCTGGTCAGCACAAGCCGTTTGAGGTCGAACCCCTTGCTGACAAGCCGAGCCAGCAAGGCGTCATAGGCGGCTGGCTCTACTTTGGCAGTCCGCGACAAGACCCACAGGTACTCGCGCGTGGGTTCGCTCACGGCCACCAACTGGTATGCCGGGTCCAGGTCGATCACCCAGTAGTCGCCCCAAACCGCCGGAATGAACGACAGCCAGGCCGGAGCAAACCGCACCTCCAGCTTGGGCGAATGCGTGTCACCCACCTGCCGTGCAGCGCCAGCCGCTACCTTCATTTCGCCGTCTTCCTGACGGCAACGGTTGATAACCTGAACGTTGCCATCCGGCTGCACGCTGTAGTCAGCCCGCGTGTCGGCCACGCATTTTTTCTGAAAACTGTTCGGATACTTGGCAATCTCGTACCACGTGCCCATGTAGCGGGGCACGTCCAGACTGGCGATCGTCGTCAAGTTGGGTACAGGGGGCGTCGCACCCTCAGCTGCGTAGGTAAACGCAGCGCTGAGGGCAAGGAGGGTTGCGAGAATTGTTTTCATGGGTCCAATTATCAGGCCGCGACCGACTCCACCAAGGTTTCGGCCCACGGAGCCAGGCTCCCAGCGCTACAAATTCGACAAGAAAACCAGCATCGTCGACCGATGGTCAGGCCCCGCAACAGTGCCCTTTGCGCAGCCCTGTAACGACCGTTGCGCTTTCACTCCCCGCCCGACACCCGCCCCCGCAGCTTTTTGACATCGCCCCGTGTCGCCTTGGTATCCAGCCGCTTGCGCTGCGAGCTACGGGTCGGCTTGGTGGGTTTGCGGCGTTTGGGCAGCACCGCCACGCTGTCTACCAACGCCTGCAAGCGCTCAATGGCGTCTGCCTTGTTCTGCTCCTGGCTGCGGGTGGTTTGCGCCTTGATGACGACGACGCCGTCCGACGTGATGCGCTGATCACTCAGCGCCAGCAGGCGCTCTTTGATCTCCTCGGGCAGCGACGAGTCGGGAATGGAGTAACGCAGGTGGATCGCGCTGGACACCTTGTTCACGTTCTGGCCGCCCGCGCCTTGGGCACGGATGGCGGTGAACTCGATTTCATCCTCCTGCAGTGGTATCAGTGGTTCGGGCATACAGGGCGGTCGTTCGTGGGCTTGATTTCCATCAGACATTTTCAGCGAAATGGCGCGCATACTGACGCGATGGAATTCAAAGACTATTACAAGGCGCTCGGCATTGAACGCACTGCGTCCGAGGACGAAGTCCGCAAAGCCTACCGCAAGCTGGCGCGCAAATACCATCCCGACGTCAGCAAGGAGGCGGACGCCCAGGTGCGCATGCGCGATATCAACGAAGCCAAGGATGTCCTGGGCGACAAGGAAAAGCGTGCGGCCTACGATGCGCTGGCGGACCGCGTGGCCCGTGGCGGCCACGCGGGTGGCGCAGGTGATGGCTTTCAACCGCCACCCGGCTGGGACGAGGGCTTTGAATTCCACCGCGGTCCGGGCCAGGGGCCGGCAGACCATGCCGACTTCAGTGAATTCTTTTCTTCGGTGTTTGGCAAGGGTGAACAACGGGCTTCCGCGCGTCGCAGTTACCGCGCGCGCGGCGAAGACCACCACGCTGCAATCGAGATATCGATTGAAGACGCCCTCAAAGGTGCCGAGCGCGAAATCGTGCTCCGTGCGCTGGAGACCGACCCGCAGGGCCAGCCTGCATTCGTCAATCGCACCCTCAGCGTGAAGATCCCGCCCGGCGTGCACCCGGGCCAGTTCATCCGGCTCACCGGTCATGGCATGCCGGGGCAGGGCGGCGAGGCGGCGGGCGATTTGTATCTGGAGGTGCGCATTGCCCCGCACAAACTCTACCGCGTGGAGGGGAGCGACATTTATATGACGCTGCCCGTCACGCCCACCGAGGCGGCTTTGGGGGCGCAGGTGCAGGTGCCCACGCCCGCCGGCAGTGTGGTGGAGGTAACCGTGCCGCCGAATGCGCGCAGCGGCCTGAAACTGCGCCTCAAAGAGCGCGGTCTGCCCGGCAAGCCCGCTGGCCACTTGTACCTGTTGCTGGACATTGCATTGCCGCCCGCCGACACCGAGGCCGCCCGCAAGGCCTATGAACAGTTGGCACAGGCTGCACCGTTCAATCCAAGGCGCCATCTGGGCGTGGAAGGCGCGCAATCATGACTCTTTACACAACGACGACTGTCATCACCGCCACGGCAATCAGCCGCGAGAACCCGATTGCTGCGCACGAGCTGGCGCATGCCTGTGGGGCCGATCTGGACTGGGTGGCCCAGCTGGTGGAGGTTGGCATCGTGGACCTTGAGTCTCCGGCCGCTTCACCGGCGGATTGGCGCTTCTACAGCGCGGACCTGCAGCATGCGCTGGAGGCAAGTCGATTGCAGCGCGACTTTGGCGTGGGGCTGGAGGCCGCGGCGCTGATCCTGGACCTGCAGCACGAGGTGCGCAGGCTTAAGGCGGCTCTGCGGGTGCGCGGGCTGTAGCGGGTCTGCACTCGACATACAGCAGGTTTCGGATGGCCGCCAAAAGACGCACAAGCGCTATTCCGTCTACGAAGTGAATGCATTGGATGCCATGCCGGACAGGATATGACCGGCCAATCAGCATCCGACTACCCCGGCGATCAGCCCACTACTTGCTAAATTTGCTGAACGTGCGAATGCTGGCAACTGTCGCCGCCGAGGTCAATGGCAAGGTGGAAAATTCTTGGAACGCAGACCGTTACCTGAGGAAATGCCCGTTTTTTCAGGACGGTCTTCGGCTACTCAGTGGATCAAGATTACTGCCGGATATTCTTACAGTCACCGGCATCCATCAGCTTTTAGAAGAAAAAATACAGATAAATCAATGCTCGTAATTTTTGGCGCAGAACCTGCTTTGCATGATTGCGCTGAAAGCCGATTTCGCCGTTTGCGCCGCTGTCGCGGCTGAAGCAGCAGATATTTCCTTAACGAACATTGCTTGTAGATTTGAACGACCCCTTGCGCTGGAGCACGCCATGCCGCACAAATTTGCCATCCTGACAGCTCTCGTCGCCTTTCTTTACCCAATGGCACATGCTGACGTGCTGCTGTCGCAGACGCCAAACAGGCTGACGTATTTCGGGATTTCGGACACGGGAACGACCGGGCGCGCCATCGAAAATTTCACGTTGAGCACTGGCGAGTACATCAACCGCGTTTCCTGGCAGGGTTGGTATTCGAACGGCCTGTCCAACCGAATGTTGCCCAATCCCACTGCAGCGGACAGTTTCACCATCAACTTTTACGGCGACGTCAGCGCAGACCCAAATAACCCCTTCAGCCCCCCAGGCACACTCATGGCATCGATCAACGTCGGTGGAGCCAATCGCACCGTCTTTCCGGGGTGGACGTCCGTCAATGATTACTGGGCCGACCTGGGCAGCGATATCACTCTCGGTAGCGGTCGCTTCTGGATTTCCATCGTCAACGACACCATCGGTACTGCAAATGCCGACTGGAACTGGTTCGCGGATGGCCCCACCTTTCAGTCGTCGCCCTATCTCATCAACGGTGGATTTTCGAATGACAGCGGAGCCACCTACGGATTTGGTGATTTCACCTTCGCCCTGACTCTTGAGGGTGGCACCCGTCACGTGCCTGAACCGTCACCTCTTGCCTTGCTCGCACTATCGGGGCTTGGCCTTATCCTGGCGCGACGGCGTTTCGGAAAAGCGTAATCCCAGTTTGGCCTTGATCGTGCGCCCCGCATGGGCACACTTGCCGCGCAAGCGGGGCGGGTGGAAGAGGGGATGTACCGGGGTGCGGCATCTTTGCCCACTGTTTTGCCTGCGCCCGCTGGGACGACGGCCGCAGGGGTTTAATTCGATTCGGATGTTTTCAGTGCCAAGTCGAGGGTGCGCACAAACTCGTTGAGCATGATGGGTTTGGTCAGATAGTCGAAAAAGCCAAGCGCAAGACACATCTTGATGTCACGCGGCAGCGCGTTGGCACTGACTGCGATGATTGGAATATGCGCAGTCAAAGGGTCGGCGCGCAGAATTTTCATGGCGTCGATCCCGCTGATGCCTGGCAGGTTAATGTCCATCAAAATGACGTCGGGCTGATGGGCGCGCGCAAACTCAATGCCGAGATTTCCGTCCGCCGCGCTCAACATGCGCAGGTCGGTGCGCCGTGCAATGAGTTGCTCGATCAGTTCCAGGTTAGCTGGGTTGTCTTCCACATAGAGCAGCGTGCGCTTCGACGTTCCATCCGACACCTGGCGCGGCTCCGGCACCCTATGCCCGGTTTCCTGAATCTCGAACTGAGGCGCAGTCGTCAGCTTGAATTCGATCCAGAACACGCTCCCCTCCCCGAAGGTACTGTTTACGCCAATCGCGCCTCCCATCAGTTCGATCAGACGCTTGGTTACAACCAGGCCGATGCCCGTGCCTTGCACAGGGCCAGACTCCCTGCCCAGACGATTGAAAGGCTGGAAAAGCTGCGCCTGCTGTTCTGAAGTCATGCCAAAGCCGGTGTCCTGAATGCTGATGCGAATCGAATCTGGGGCCACCACAGTGCAGGCGACGACGACCGCGCCACCGGGCCTGTTGTATTTGATTGCGTTGGAAAGAAGGTTTATCAGAACCTGTTTCGTCCGGGTTCGATCGGCCTCGATGAAATAGGCCGACTCAAGCGGTGCACACGTCAGGGCGATACCGCCTTTGTCCGCTTGCGGACCAACCATGGCGAGACAGTCGCTCATTACTTCGAGAAGCGAGACAGGCTCCAGCGACAACATGATCTTGCCCGAATCGATCTGCGCCAGATCGAGAATCTCGTCGATCAGTTCCAGCAAGTACCATCCCGCGCGCAGGATCTGCTCGAGGCTTCGTTTCTGAGTCAGCGTTGGCGGTGGTGAGCCAGATTCGATGAGTTGGGCAAAGCCGAGGATCGCGTTGAGTGGCGTGCGCAACTCATGACTCATGCTGGCGAGGAACTCTGACTTCCCGAGGTTCGCCTTTTCTGCCACAGCCGTGGCACGCTCCAGTTCAGCATTTTTCTCATGCAGCAGCTGATCGAGGTGTTTGCGTTCGGTGATATCGCGGGCGGAGGCGAACACGCCCAGAACGTTACCCTTGTCGTCCCGGTAAACGGCTGCGTGATAGAGCACGTCCATGATGCCGCCCGCCGAGTGACGGATGGCAAGGGGGTAGTCGCGTACCATTCCTTCAAGGAAGGCTTTTTTGTAACCGGTGCGCGCCCTGTCGGGTTCGGTGAAATAGTCTGAGAAGTCCGTGCCAATGAGCTGCTCACGCGGCACGCCCGTTGCCTGCACAGAGGCTTCGTTCACGTCAGTGATCGTGCCTTGCGCGCTGATGGTGACCAACGGGTCCAGATTGGCTTCAATCAAACTTCGGGCGTAATGCGAGAGCGCTTCGGCAACCTCCTTGGCTTGGGATAGTTCAGTGGTCCTGGCGAGCACTGCGTCGGCAAGGCTGTCACTGCGCTTTTCAAGTTCAGCCGTGGATGTCTCGATGCGCACAATCATGGAGTTGAACGCTATCGCCAAATCACCGATTTCATCAAGCTGATGCAGCTTCAGACGGTGCGCGTAATTGCCTTGTGCCAGCTGCGTTGTACCTTGCTCAAAAATACGTAAAGGACGCAGAATACGCCGACTGACCAGTAGCCAGGCAAAGACGGCGAGCGCACCCATTGCCAAAATGACGACGCCTATCGACACTTGCATCGCGCGCAAGGCCGCTCTTGCCTCCTGCCGGTTGCCACGGATCAGTTCATTCTCAATATCGATGACTTCCTGAATCACCACCAAGAGCGACGCGACGGAGCGCGTCTGCGCGGCCGCCTTAACATCTGGCGGCAGGGGCGTGTCCCCGCCCGTGGTTGCGCCAGGCTGACCGGTCAAGCGCGGATAGATGATTTGCATCAGCGCAATCTTCTTTCGAAGCTGATCGAGATTCACCTTCTCATGTGGGGTGGTGATGCGCATGCGGTCAATTTCACCGCTGACACTGGCAATCTTGCGTGACCACTGCTCCTGGCTTCGTGCCTCGTGAAACAAGGCGGTTTGCACCGCCACATGACTGAGCTGCGTGGCGCTATGGATCAAATCCTCGGCGGCGTTGATATCACTGCTTGCCTCCTCCACAGCCCGCGCCGATAGCAGCGTCATGCCAACGGCGGCGGGAATAATCAGGGCCGCCAGCACCAGCAACCCGTTGATCTGTGAGCGAATCTTCAAGGCAGCTCCTAGTGCACGACCGTTACCGCAGTCGGCAGCACCGCTTCGAGGTCTTGGTATTTCATGAAATTCAGGTAGTTCGGCATCGGCCTGGACTCGACGAGCCCTTTTTGCATCGCCCAGCGTGTTTGATCATCCAGCGCCAGCAGCATCGCCTCGTCGAGCGTGACAGCGTAGTCTTCGGGTTCGAACAGGCGAGCCATGGTGGCGTCATCAATCTTGAGCGCATCGCCCACCAAACGGCGCGCTTCAGCCGGATTGGCGCGAATTGCCTGATTGGCCGAAATCAGGGCGCGCAAGACGCCTCGGACCTCTTGTGGATGGCTGTCAATGTACGACGGCTTGCCCACCAGTATGAAACGAAACGCATAGACATCTTCACCATAAAAGACCTTGATTCGATTGCCCATTTCCGCTTCCAGCTTGGCCAGAAAAGGCTGGAACGCCACCACCGCGTCAATCAGACCATCCTTGAAGGCGCTGATTCCTGCGTCTGTTCGCAGGTCGTTCTGAGTGACCGCATCGCTCGGAACGCCATGGATTTGCAGCATGGCGTCCAGAAAGTAGGTCTGGTTGGTCCCCTTGATCGCGCCAATGGACTTGCCCCTGAGATCCTGAATTTGCTGGATGCCACGGTCACTATGGGCAATGATTGCCAGGGCACGGCGGCTCTGCGAAATACCGGCCAGCATGGCAATGTCAGCGCCACCAAGAAGCGCGAACATGGTCGGGGTATCCGCTACTACCGCCAAATCCGCCTTGCCGTCGAGAACGGACTTCAAAGCATCTATTCCCAGATCGAATGGTTGGCTTACGACGTTCACGCCCGCCTTCAGGAACAGATCCTGCCCGGAAGCAACCAGCATCAGGGCGCTGTTGATCTGCATGGGCACCGCGATCGAAACCTTGGTCCCCGCGTTTGTGGGGGTAACTGGCGACCGCAAGGCCAGATAAGCTACGACACCGGCAAGCAGTGCCGTGAGCACCAGCAGCACAATACGATTTTTGGAATGCCACCCGTCGCCGTTCTTAGAAGCAATTTTCATATTTTGGCTTCCTGATTCATCAAAAAAACGGCCTGCAAAAACCGGGCTGACACAGCGCGGGCTGATGCCAGTAGTTGGTCAGATTGTCACACAGCACGCCGATTGGTTGGAAGCGCCCTAAGCCACTTGGCAGGCGATGAATGCATTGATCAAACCGTTGATCGCCATAGAAGGACTGCAAGCTGCCATAAACGCCGGTCGCAGGACCTCAACGAATCCCCGCTTCTGCTCGACGTCCGACCTCCAACGTGGGTGCAAGGGGTGACGTTACCGAAGCAGCTCAGCCCTTGCGGGTGTTGTGCACGATCAGCATCTGCGCGCAGTAGTAGGTCGCCAGAATCCACAGCGACGACAGCGGGACGGGTGCAACGAACTTGTTGATCGCAATCAGCGAGTCGCTGACCATGAAGACGCAGGCCCCCACCGCCACCCAGCGCGACGCGTTGTCGCCCAGCGTGACGGCACGGCCAATGGCCTGCGCTGCCATGAGCGAGATCACGGTGACATAGGCGCCCACGGCGATCTTGAGCACCGGGTCGCCCAGACCGCTCCACACAACGCCGTACATGGTTGCGCCAAAAAGCAGCACGATAGCCAGCGCACGGCGACTGGGAAACCCGGTCTGCCCCTGGCGGAAAAGGGCGATGTAGAACAGGTGCGCCACCAGAAACGAGCCCAGCCCCAGGATGAAGGTTGGCAACCCCCAAAGGGGAACGTCACCCGGCAACATAAGAAACACATCGCCGCCCAGCGAAAACACCAGCGCAACGATCAATAGCGCATTAAATTTGCCTGTAGCCCCCGTGAATATTGCGCGGGCAGCTACAAAAGTAATAGCAATAACCAGGGTCAGCGGTTTGAACAGGTAGTACACGTAGTGGGCTGTTGGCACGTCGAACATGCCCATGGCACCCAGCGTGGCCAGCGCGGCGCTCTCCACGATCAGCACCTCCAGCAGGGACAGCTGCCCCTGCATGAAGCGCCCCGTAGCCCACACGCCGCTGGAAATGGCCGCACACCAGATGGCTGCATCACGCACGGACAGCGAGTCCGCCACCCACAGGAAGGAGGCGACGGCCCCCAGCATCAGCAGGAACTGCAGGCCCGCGAACCATTGCTGTGCAGGGGTCATGGGTGGGTTGAAGGTGGTGACTGACGCCAGCGTGAATGCGGGTTTGGGGCTGGCCTGTGCCAGGTCTGCCGGTTGCCAGCCCGGGGGCTTGAACCAGATGCGCACTTTGTCGCTCCAGTTGCGGGTGTGCCAGGCATCCCGGGCCAGTGCCGAGTACACCTCGAAGTTGGCCCACAGCGGGTCCCAGCTGTTGAGCTGCCCGCGCGTGCCGTAAACGCAGGGTTCGGTCTCCACCTGAAAAGTCCCAAACAGGCGATCCCACAACACCAGAATGCCCCCGTAGTTCTTGTCGAGGTACGGGTCGTTGACGGCGTGGTGCACGCGGTGGTTGCTGGGGGAGCAAAATACGCGATCAAACCAGCCCAGCTTGCCGATCTGTTCGGTGTGCACCCAGAACTGGTAGAGCAGGTCAATCAGTGCCACGATGCCAAACACCAGCGGCGGCACGCCCGCAATGGCCATGGGCAGGTAGAAGATCCAGCCGAAGAACGCGCCGCTGGAGGTCTGGCGCAGCGCGGTGGACAGGTTGTAGTGCTGGCTCTGGTGGTGCACCACATGCGCCGCCCAGAACAGCGCCACCACATGCCCTGCGCGGTGCAGCCAGTAGTAACACAAGTCGTAAAACACCAGCGCCAGCAGCACGCCATACCAGGTGCTCCAGAACTCCAGGTGCGGGTAAATAGCCACGGCGCCAAACACAGCGGTGTAGATGCCCACGGTCAGCAGCTTGGTCAGCACCCCGCCGAGCTGGCTCAATATTCCGAGGCTGATGCTGTTGATGGCATCGTTCAGGCGGTAGCTGTCGTGCCCGGTGCCGTTCCGGGCGCGCCTGCGGCCCCACACGAACTCCAGGGCGATCAACAACAGGAAGACGGGCGTGGCGAAAACGATGACTTTGCTCATACCGCCTATTTTCAGCGAGCAGGCGCTTTGTGAATTGCGGGTGAACCCTTAGACGCAGCGGGTTCGCGGTATTTCAGGTGCTGGTTTCGTCCAGCACGGCATCGTCCAGGTGCCGGGTGTCGGACCACCCCACCAGCGTGAGCGCATCCGGCGCCCACAGCAGCCGGTTGATGGCGGCATTGCCCAGCTCCCAGCTGCGGGGGGCTGCCGTGTCGACGTGGGTGGCCAGGCGGTAGAGCGCGTCGAGCACGCCGCCGTGTGCCACCAGGACGATTTGCTCGCCCAGATGCTGGCTGGCCAGGGTGTTCAGGGTGTGGGCGACCCGGTCACGCAACTGGATCAGGGTTTCGCCGCCCTCTGGCGCAAAGCTCGGGTCGCGCTGGCGCCAGCGGCGCGATTCTTCGGGCCAGTCGGCAGCCAGCTGGGCGTAGGTCTGGCCCTCAAACTGGCCAAAACAGCGCTCCCGCAAGCCGGTATGCAAGCGCACTTCACGGGTTGGTGCATTGTCCAATGGGTTGCTGGCCGGGCTGGCTGCACTGGCCGCATTGGCAATGGCCTGCGCCGTGGCCCGGGCCCGCGACAGGTCGCTGGAGTAAATGGCGGCGATGTCTTCGTCCGCCAGGGCCTGTGCAAGCCGTTGCGCCTGCCAGCGTCCGCGCGCATTCAGGTCAATATCCAGATGCCCCTGCAAGCGGGCCTCCACATTCCAGGCCGTCTCGCCATGGCGAATGGCAATGATGCGGGTGGCTCCCATCAGCGGCCCTCGGTGTCGGCGGGCGGTGGCAGTTCCACAACAACGGTATGCAGTTGCGGCGAAGCCTGGGGGTAACTGCGCAGGGCGGCCTCCAGAATGGCCGGCAGCAGATTGCCCGTGTCCGACCAGGGTCCTTCATGCGCTGCGTGGGTTTCATAGGCCATTTGACCAGTGGCGACATCGCGCATCAGCAGGTGCACCGTGTGCCGGTACCAGGGTGGCTCCATCACCATGACCATCATGGGTGGCCGGTGCCGCAGGCTGCCATCATGGGCGACAAAAACGCCTCCAAACACCTGCGGGTACCGTGGTTCCCGCTGGTATTGAACGACGTCCACGCTGATCTGGACGCTGTAGCGCGCCTCGCTGTCGTTGCGGGTCAGGCTGTGCTGGCCCAGTACGCGCTCGGTAATAGCCTCCAGTGCCTCCTGCGAGGCCTGACCGCCCTGCTGCGAGGGCAGGCGCTCGAACCGATAGGTGGCGCCGGTTTGCGCGCCCGCCGCACCGAGGTAGCTTTGCACCTCGCTGTCGATCATGCGGGTCATGGCGCAGCCACCCAGAAGCAGGGCGGCCGCAAGGACCATGGCAACCCCCAGCCAATGCGGGCGGCGTAGCGGGTTCATGCGGTCACCACCTGCAGGCCCGGGAGGCCCGATAGTTTGGGCGGCGTGAACGCTTCTGCGTCAAAGGCTTTGTCGCCGTTCTCATCCGGTATTCCGGTGGTTTTCAGGCCTTTAAAGTTGTGCAGCTTGCCATCCATCAGATGCGATGGCACCACGTTTTGCAGCGCAGTGAACATGGTCTCCGCACGGCCGGGGTAGTGCTTCTCCCACTCTTTGAGCATCTTGCTCGCTTGCACGCGCTGCAGGTTTTCCTGGCTGCCGCACAGGCTGCAGGGAATGATGGGGAACTGGCGGTGTTCGGCCCAGCGGATCAGGTCTTTCTCGGCGACGTAGGCCAACGGCCGGATCACGATGAACTCGCCGTTGTCACTGGTCAGCTTGGGCGGCATACCTTTGAGCTTACCGGCGAAAAACATGTTCAAAAAGAAGGTTTGCAGCATGTCGTCGCGGTGGTGGCCCAGCGCCAGTTTGTTGCACTTGAGCTGGCGCGCCACGCTGTACAAAATACCCCGTCGCAGGCGGCTGCATAGGCTGCACATGGTCTTCCCTTCGGGAATGTTGCGCTTGACGATGGAGTACGTGTCCTGCGTTTCGATGTGAAACTCCACCCCCATTTTCTGCAAATATTCAGGCAGGATGTGGTCGGGAAAACCGGGCTGCTTCTGGTCCAGATTCACCGCTACCAGTTCGAAGGGGACGGGCGCCCGCTGCTTCATCTTGATCAGGATGTCGAGCATGCCGTAGCTGTCTTTGCCGCCCGACATGCAGACCATGACCCGGTCGCCGGCTTCGATCATGTTGAAGTCGATGATGGCCTGTCCCACCTGGCGACACAGGCGTTTTTCGAGCTTGTGGGTCTCGTAGTCGGCACGCTGCGCAGCGGATTTGGCTGCAGGCCCTTGGGAAGCCAGCGACTCCAGGGACGCGACCGGCGCGATTTCGTTGTCAATCCAGACGGCATTCATAGTAAGTTCCTTGGAGTCCAATGTGGGGTCACCACTGGCCGGTTTCAACACGAATGGCCACTTCGCAGTCTTCAAATATTTCCAGCTTGGCAATTTTGACCCGCACGCCCAGCACGCCGGGCAGTTGCATCAGCCGGTGGGCCAGTTTGCCAATCAGGCTTTCCAGCAGGTTAACGTGCTCGGCCGTGCATTCGTTGATGATGATCTGGCGCACCTTGCGGTAATCCAGCACATGGTGAATGTCGTCGTCATGGGGCAGCAGGGGTTGCGTGCCCAAGCGCAGTTCGGCATCCACCTGGATCGGCTGTGGCGCAAGCTTTTCAGACTCCAGAATCCCCAGGTTGGCGTCAAAGCGCAGGCCGGTCAGGGTCAGAATCTGGGTTCCCATCGTGTTTTGCATGGTCAAAATAGTCTCACATCAGGGAAAAATCGCGCTCAAAGCGCATCAGGTGCTGGCCGCCATCCACCAGCAGGGTGGTGCCGGTGATGGACTGGTTTTGCAGCGCAAACAACACGGTGGAAGCCACGTCCTGCGGGGTGGAGGAACGCCCCAGTGGCGACAGCTTGTGCAGGGCGGCAAACTTGTCGTCGTTGAGCAGGTGGCTGGTCAGGGTCAGCCCCGGGGCCACGCCCACCACGCGGATTTGCGGACTCAGCGCCAGCGCCAGCATGGTGTTGGCGGCTTCCAGCGCAGCCTTGGACAAGGTATAGCTGAAAAAATCGGGGTTCTGGTTCCAGAGTTTCTGGTCCAGCAGGTTGACGACGACGCCGCCCACCGCCTGTGCGGCATCGCCGGTTGCCTGGTTGCGCTCGGCGATGTGGGTGTGCAGGGCTTGGGAAAGCAAGATTGCCGCACCCGCGTTGCTGCGCATGTGTTTCTCCATCGCGGCAAAGCTGAAGCTTGCCGCGTTGTCGTGCTCAAAGGTCGAAGCGCTGTTCACCACCGCATCGACATGCCCCATCTCGGCAATCACCGTGGGGAGCAGCTGGCGCACAGCAGTTTCATTTCCTAAATTACAGCGAAAAGCAGCTGCACCCCCCGTCAGTCTTGCGCAGTCAGCTATTGTTTTTGTAGCATCTTCCAGTGAGTCGCGGTAGTGCACGGCCACGCGCCAGCCACTGGCAGCCAGTGCCAGGGCAATCTCGCGGCCCAGCCGTTTGGCCGCGCCGGTAATTAGAACAGTGGGGACGGTCGTAGCAGCGCCAGCCGTTGCAGCAGGGGAGATAGCAGACATTGGGAGACAATTCACCTTGTGATGACAACACCTCCGAGTTTAACGACCCCCTCGCCCGGTAGCCCGGCTCCAGGCTCTCTTGCGGCCCATATTGAGCGGCATATGGCAGACAGCGGCGGCTGGATCGGTTTTGATACCTTCATGGCCTTGGCTCTCTATGCCCCCGGTTTGGGTTACTACACCCGCGGTGCTACGGTTTTCGGCAGCCTTCCGCAGGGCATGCGGGGCAGTGATGGCGCAGTGGTCGGCGCGGGCAGTGACTTTGTGACAGCTCCTGAGATGACGCCGCTGTTTGGCCAGGCGCTCGCACGGCAGGTGGCACAGGCTTTGCAGGCAACGGGCACGGACGAGGTGTGGGAGTTTGGTGCCGGAACAGG
Source organism: Rhodoferax sp. GT1R46 (assembly GCF_056521285.1). Lineage (NCBI taxonomy): Bacteria > Pseudomonadati > Pseudomonadota > Betaproteobacteria > Burkholderiales > Comamonadaceae > Rhodoferax > Rhodoferax sp. GT1R46. The sequence goes on along the minus strand of NZ_JBWMBC010000010.1, from coordinate 26,049 downwards.
CGCACTGGCACTGCAACTGCTGGACGCTCTGGCTGCCAAGGGCGTGACGCTGCGCCGCTACACGATTGTGGATTTGTCCTTGCCCCTGCGCGCGCGCCAGCAGGCCACGCTGCAGGCTTATGCGGACATTGTTCGATGGGTGGACGAACTCCCGGCCGCCATGCAGGGCGTGGTGGTGGGCAACGAAGTGCTGGACGCCATGCCGGTGAAGCTGCTGGCCCGCGTCGGGGGGGGGTGGTTTGAACGCGGTGTGGTCGTACAGTCGGATGGTTTTGCCTGGCAGGACCACCCCGCCGACCTGCGCCCGCCGATGGAAATCCCCGGCGAGCACGACTACCTCACCGAGATTCACCCCCAGGGCGAGGCCTTTGTGCGCACCCTGGCGGACCACCTGCAGGCCGGTGCGGTGTTTTTGCTGGACTATGGTTTTCCCGAAGGGGAGTACTACCATGAGCAGCGCCACATGGGTACTGTCATGTGCCACCGCGCCCACCAGGCCGACAGTGACCCACTGGCAGATGTTGGGAACAAGGACATCACCGCGCACGTCAATTTCACCGGCATTGCGCTGGCCGCCCAGGACGCGGGGCTGGAGGTGCTGGGCTACACCAACCAGGCGCATTTTTTGATGAACTGCGGCATGGTCGAGGCCATGCAGGATGCGTCCCTGCCCGAGCGGGTAGCTGCGCAGAAGCTCATTCTGGAGCACGAAATGGGTGAGTTTTTCAAGGTCATTGGTCTGACCAAAGGCGCGCACTGGAATGCCATGGGTTTTGCCCGTGGTGACAAAACCCACCGCTTGTGAGTGGTCTTGAAGACAGGAAATTTATACCTATATGGGTATGCAGAGAGGACCTCCCATGACCGATTCGCTACACATCGTTTGCCCCCATTGCCACCAGACCAACCGCGTCAAGGTGGTGGACCAAACCCGCGCGCCTGACTGCGGCAGTTGCCACAAGCCACTGTTCACCGCCCACACCGTGGCACTGGACGAAGCGGCGTTTGAAAAGCACATTGGTCGCAACCAGATTCCGGTGCTGGTGGACTTTTGGGCCCCCTGGTGCGGCCCGTGCCGCCAGATGGCGCCCGCGCTGGAGCAGGCCACGGCCCAGCTGGAGCCGCAAGTGCGTGTGGCCAAGGTCAACACCGAAGAGGCGCAGGCACTGGGTGCGCGTTTCAACATTCGCAGCATTCCCACCTTGGCCCTGTTCGTCAACGGGCGCGAGGTGGCCCGTCAGCCTGGCGCCATGGGCGCAGCCGACATCGTGCGCTGGACGCAGTCGCACTTGCGCTGACGCGCTAGTGGCGTTTTGGTAACGCCGTGGTAACGCAAGCCGTGACTTGCGCGGTAGTATCTCGCTGATTAACCGACACCACAGCGAGCGAGCCATGCAGACCACCATCCGGACGGAGACCGTTGAACGCACGCAGCGCCCCTGGGGCTGGTACGAGACGGTATCCGAAGTGGCTGGCAACAAAATCAAGCGCATTGGCGTGCTGCCCGGTCAGCAGATCAGCCTGCAAAAACACCACCAGCGCGCGGAGCACTGGGTGGTGGTGCAGGGTGTGGCACGCGTCACGCTCGACGAACGCACCTTTGATTTGCCTACGGGCGGACACTGCGATATTGCCGTTGGGCAGGTGCACCGGCTCGCCAATGTGACGACGGACCCGGTGGAGATCGTGGAAGTCCAGTTTGGCAGTTACCTGGGCGAAGACGATATCGTTCGCCTGCAAGACGACTATGGTCGTCAATAAACCCATTGAGCCCTTCATGAACCTTATTCCCTCAGAAATTCCTGTTCAGTTGCCTGTGGGCGCAGCGCCTGTTGCCTGTGTCGACATTGGCGGAACCAAAGTGGCCGTCAGCGTGGCGGATGAACACGGTGTGCGCGGCAAGGTGGCTGAACCCACCGCTACCCGGGGTGAGAACGATGCCCTGGCCCTGCAAATCATTCGCCTTGTTGGCCAAAGTTGTGCTGCCGCGGGCGTCGCGGTGGCAGACCTCTCTGCGGTGGGCGTGGCCTCTTGCGGCCCGTTTGTCATGCGGGATGGCCTGGTTGAATTGGCTGCGCCCAATATCTGTGGCGGGCTGGCTGGCAAGGCCCGCGGGCTGCCCAATGACTGGACCACCGCCCTGCTGGAGGCGCCGCTGCGCGCGGCCTTCCCCAATGTTCGGGTGGAAAACGATGGCGTTGGCGCGCTGGAAGCCGAGCGGCGCTGGGGTGCCCTGCAAGGCGTGGACAACTGTGCCTACCTGACCTGGAGCACCGGTATCGGCATGGGGCTGTGTGTCGATGGCCGCATTCTGCGCGGCAAGAACGGCAACGCCGGACACGCCGGTCACACCTTCGTGAGTGACAACTCGGACGCGCTGTGCGGCTGTGGCAATGTGGGAGACGTGGAAAGCCTGGTGGCCGGAAACGCCATTGCCCGAAGATTCAGTGCCGACGGTTACAGTGATTCTGCTACGCTTTTTATAGCTGCTCACGCAGGTGACACGAGGGCTATCGCCATAATTGATGACTTGTGTCGGGTCATGGGGCGCACCATTTACAACATGGTGGCCACACTCGATTTGCAGCGTATCAGTTTGGGTGGCAGCGTTTTTTGGCACCACCGCGACTACCTTTTGCCGCGGCTGCGATCCCACATCACAGGCAAGTTGCCCGCCTTGACAGATGGGCTGGAGTTGGTGCCTGCCGGCCTTGGCGAGCGAGTGGGGGATTACGCAGCTTTAGCGCTGGTATTGAGCTAAATCAACGGAAAACCCCCGTGACCTAGGGAAACCCCCAGTGGTCTCCATGAAAGATTAATGAATAATTAATGAATTCGAGCCAACACGGTGCTGGCCCGGATTCAATAACGCGGTCGGCTGGATTGGTCGGCGAAAAAACTCTTTTGGAGACATCATGTTGAAACTTTCGAAACTCGCCACGGCAGTGGCATTGGTGGTGGCGGGTACTGCGGCGTTTGCCGGCGAAGTGGAAGTGCTGCATTGGTGGACATCCGGTGGCGAAGCCAAGTCCGTCGGTGAACTGAAGAAAATCATGCAAAGCAAAGGGCACACCTGGAAAGACTTTGCCGTGGCCGGCGGTGGTGGCGACAACGCCATGACGGTGCTCAAGAGCCGTGTGGTGGCGGGCAACCCCCCCGCTGCGGCCCAAATCAAGGGCCCTGCCATTCAGGAGTGGGCTTCGGAAGGCGTTTTGGCCAACCTTGACGCCACCGCCCAAGCCGAGAAGTGGGACAGCCTGCTGCCCAAGGTGGTGGCGGATGTCATGAAATACAAAGGCAATTACGTCGCGGCACCCGTGAACGTACACCGCGTGAACTGGATGTGGGCTAACGCGGCGGTCCTGAAGAAGGCTGGTGTGACCACTACGCCCAAGACGTGGGACGAATTTTTTGCTGCGGCTGAAAAAGTCAAGAAGGCCGGTCTGATTCCCGTGGCACATGGTGGCCAGAACTGGCAGGACTTCACCACGTTCGAAGATGTGGTGTTGGGCGTGGGTGGTGCCAAGTTTTACAACGACGCACTGATGAAGCTCGACCAGAAGGCCCTGACCAGCGACACCATGAAGAAGTCGCTTGAAACCTTCCGCAAGATCAAGGGCTATACCGACCCTGCATCTCCTGGGCGTGACTGGAACCTGGCGACTGCCATGGTGATTCAGGAAAAGGCCGCTTTCCAGTTCATGGGTGACTGGGCCAAGGGCGAGTTCACTGCCGCAGGCAAGGTGCCCGGCAAAGACTACATCTGCGCTGCTACGCCCGGCACTGCCAACGCCTATACCTTCAATGTGGACTCATTTGCCATGTTCAAGCTCAAAGACGCTACCGCTCAAAAGGCGCAGGCTGATTTGGCAGCTGCCATCATGGGTACCGAGTTCCAGGAAATCTTCAACCTGAACAAAGGCTCCATCCCGGTTCGCCTGAATATGGACATGGCCAAGTTTGATGATTGCGCCAAGCTGTCCGCCAAGGACTTCGTGTCCACCGCCAAGACCGGCGGCCTGCTGCCGTCCATTGCCCACGGCATGGCTGTCAGCCCTGCGGCTGAAGGTGCCATCAAGGATGCGGTCAGCCAGTTCTGGAACGATGACAAGATCTCGGTTGCAGATGGCGTGAAAAGCATCGCCAAGGCTGCTGCGACCAAGTAACTGTTACTGGCAATTCCGCCATTGAAATGACTCCATCCCTTCGGGGGTGGGGTCTGCAGACAGGTTCCCTTTGCGGCCAGGCGCCGCGTCTCTGGGGATACACCATGAAATCATTTGAAAAACTTTTGCCAAAACTGGTGATTGCGCCGGGCTTCGTCCTCGGATTCGCATTCATCTATGGCTTCATGATCTGGAATGGCGTGCTGTCCCTGACCGGGTCGCGCATGCTCCCCAATTACGACGAGTTCGTGGGGCTGGATCAATATGTGCGCCTCTGGGAAATGGATCGCTGGTATATCGCCCTCAAAAACCTCGGCATCTTCAGCGTGCTGTATGTGGGGGGCTCGATGCTGCTGGGTATGGGCTTGGCGATATTTCTGGACCAGAAGATCCGCTTCGAAGGCGTGCTGCGAACCGTTTACCTGTACCCCATGGCGCTGTCGTTTATCGTCACCGGAACCGCATGGAAGTGGATATTGAACCCCAGCCTCGGGCTGGAAAAGCTGATGCACGACCTGGGTTGGGCGAGCTTTCACTTTGACTGGCTGGTGCAGTCGGAAACGGCTATCTACTGCGTGGTGATCGCTGGCATCTGGCAGTCCGCAGGGTTTGCCATGGCCTTGTTTCTGGCTGGGTTGCGCGGCATTGATGACAGCATCATCAAGGCGGCGCAAATTGACGGCGCTTCGCTGCCCCTCATCTACTGGCGCATCATTTTGCCCATCCTGCGCCCGGTAGTGTTCTCCACCATTCTGGTCCTGTCGCACCTGTCCATCAAGAGCTTTGACCTGGTCATGGCGCTCACCGCCGGTGGGCCCGGCTACGCAACCGACGTTCCCGCCACGTTCATGTTTGTGATGAGCTTCACCCGCGGCCAGATTGGCCTGGGTGCTGCCAGCGCCACCATGATGCTGGCCACGGTAGCAGCCATCGTCGTCCCCTACCTTTACAGCGAGCTGCGTGCCAAACCGCACGACAGATAAGCCATGATCGCTAAACACCTCCCTCGCATCGCGGTCTACGCCGTTTTGCTGTTCGCTGCCCTGTTCTTTCTGGCGCCCCTGTATGTCATGCTGGCCACATCCCTCAAGGATGCGGACCAGATTCGTGCGGGGAACCTGCTGAGCCTACCGACCTCCATCAATTTCGAGTCCTGGAAGCTGGCATGGTCTACGGCCTGTACCGGTGTGGATTGCCGCGGCCTGCGCCCCTACTTCTGGAATTCGGTGAGCATGGCCGTACCCGCGGTTCTCATTTCCACCGCCTGGGGCGCCGTCAATGGCTATGTGCTGAGCATGTGGAAATTCAAGGGCAGCGATGTGCTTTTCGGTTTCATCCTGTTTGGCGTGTTCATGCCTTTCCAGGTGGTGCTGCTACCCATGAGCCAGGTGCTTGGCTTTCTGGGCTTGTCCAGTTCGGTGGCAGGTTTGGTACTGGTGCACTGCCTGGCGGGCATGGCGGGCACCACGCTGTTTTTCAGAAACTACTACACGGCCATTCCGCGCGAACTGGTGAATGCCGCACGTATCGATGGGGCCGGTTTCTGGCGCATCTTTTTCCGCATCGTCATTCCCATGTCCACGCCCATCATGATGGTGACGCTGATCTGGCAGTTCACCAATATCTGGAACGACTTCCTGTTTGGCGTGGCGTTCAGTGGCGCTGACAGCAAGCCCATTACGGTCGGCCTCAACAACATGGCCAACACGTCGAGCAGCGTCAAGAGCTACAACGTGGACATGGCTGCCGCAGTGATTGCCGGTTTGCCCACCATGCTGGTCTATGTGCTGGCCGGTCAATATTTCGTCAAAGGTCTTACAGCCGGTGCTGTGAAAGGATAAAAAAAAATGGCAGCTTCTCTTCATATCGCGGGCATTCGCAAGGTCTTTGGCAAGGGTGACAAGGCCGTCGAGGTTCTCAAACGCATCGACATCGACGTCGCACCCGGCGAATTCCTGATCCTGGTCGGCCCTTCGGGCTGCGGCAAGTCCACCCTGCTCAACATCATTGCCGGCCTGGAAGACCCCTCCGAGGGCGAGTTGCTGATCAACGGCAAAAACGTCATTGGCATGGCCCCGGCGCAGCGCGACATTGCCATGGTGTTCCAGAGCTATGCGCTGTACCCCACCATGACGGTGGCCGACAACATTGGCTTCGCACTGGAAATGCGCAAGGTGCCCAAGGACGTGCGCACCAAACGCATCCACGAAGTGGCTGCCATGCTGCAGATTGAAAACCTGCTGGACCGCCGCCCCGCCCAGCTTTCTGGTGGCCAGCGTCAGCGTGTGGCCATGGGTCGTGCCCTGGCGCGCGACCCCCAGCTGTTCTTGTTTGACGAACCGCTGTCCAATCTGGATGCAAAGTTGCGCGTGGAAATGCGCGCCGAAATCAAGCGACTGCACCATGTGTCGGGCATTACCAGTGTCTATGTGACGCACGACCAGATCGAGGCCATGACCCTGGGCAGCCGCATTGCCGTGATGAAGGACGGCATCCTGCAGCAGATCGGCACACCCGACGAGATTTACCGCACCCCGGTCAACACCTACGTGGCCGGCTTCATCGGATCCCCCATGATGAACTTCATCGAAGGACACGTAGGAGGTGCGGACGAGCAGGGCCAGTTTGTCTTTGCAGGCGGTAGCCTGGACCTGCCGACGCCCGCAGGCCGCGAGGTGATCCTGGGCCAGCGGCCAGAGCACATCCACCTGGCCGACGAGGCCACCTGGCGCGGCGATGTGGTGCTGGTGGAGCCTACGGGTGCGGACACCTATGTGGTGGTCAAAACCGGTGTGGGCCTCATCACGGTGCGCGCCCCGGCCAACACCAGGCTGGACATTGGTGCCAACGTAGGCATGACCGTGAGTAGCCGCCACAACAACTGGTTTGACAAAGCCACAGGGCAACGCATTGCCCTGCCGGTGGCTTAAGTCGGTAGCGGTAGTTCCAGGTGGATGATCAGCCCGTTCGGGCGGGCGTGGCGGGCGGTAGCCGTGCCGCCATGGCGGTGCGCAATTTCGGCCACGATGGCCAGGCCCAGGCCGCAGCCGCCCGGCAGCTCGCTGGCGCGCCAGAAGCGTTCAAACACCCGCTTTAGTTCGGCTTCGTTCAGCCCCGGTCCGTTGTCTTCCACTTCGATGGTGCACAGGCCGTCTTGTCCCCGCATGCGCAAGGTCACAGTGCTGCCACGCCCGGCATAGCGCAGGGCATTGTCGATGAGGTTGTTCAGCGCCTCGCGCAACAGCAGTTTGTCGGCGGGCACGGTCAATGTTTCTTCACCTTCATAGCCCAGATCCACGCCCGCCGCCAGCGCACGTGGCGTCCACTCGCGCGCCACCTCGCGTGCCAGCGCCGCGGCGTCGACGGGCAGTAGTGCGACCTCTGTTTCGGTGCGGGCCAGCGACAGCAGCTGGTGCACCAGGTGCGCGCTGCGCTGCGCGCCTGTGTGAACTTTGACCAGACGCTGCTGCAGCGCCTGCGGGTCGGTTTCCTGCATGGCCAGCTCGGTCTGGCTGATCAGGCCGGCCAGAGGGGTGCGCAACTGGTGCGCCGCATCGTTCAAAAACCGTTTTTCCTGGCTGAGACTGCGCCGCAGGGTGGTCAGCAAATGGTTGACGGCGTTTGCCAGTGAGTGCACTTCCTGTGGCGCCTGGGTCATTTCAATGGGCGAGAGCGACGCCGCGGTGCGGTGGGCGAGCTGGGCTTCGAGCCGCTGCAGCGGAGCCAGTCCGCGGCGTATGCCGGCGTAGACTAAAAAGCTGAGCACGGCGCCCAGCAGCAGCAGCGGGAACAGCATGTCCTGCACCAGTTCCCGGGCAATGCGTTGTTGTACCGCCAGGCTCTTGGCCACTTGCACGCGCATGCGCTGCTGCGTCATGCCATCACCAAAACTCAGATCAATCGAGGCCGTGCGCATGGCCTTGCCATCCAGCTGTACGTTGTACAGCACCGGTTCGTTTTGGGGAATCACCAGATCGGCCGGCGGATTGGGGAGGCGGCCATTGCCCAGCAGAAAGCTGCCCGGTGGCGAAGACACCATGTAAGACACGCGGTCGTTGGGGTCTTCCTCAATGATGTCCTGGGCCGCACGTGGAAAGTCCACCAGCAGGCCTGAGCCAAACGGTTTGACCTGGCGCGCCAATGAGCGCACCGATTGTGTGAGCGACTGGTCAATGGTCTTTTCGGCATAGGTCAGCGCCACGCGAAAGGCCAGCGCCCCCCCGACCAGCCACAGCACCAGCTGGGGTACCAACAACCAGACCAGAAGCTGCCGCCTCAGAGAAAAAGAGGCGGCCACAGTCATGCCGCGTCCATTTCCAGCATGTAGCCCAGGCCGCGCACATTGCGAATATTCAGGCCGGAGTCCTGCAACTTGCGGCGCAGGCGGTGCACATAGACTTCCAGTGCGTTCGAGCCGCTGGTGGTGCCGTCCAGCGGCTGGGTTTGCCATACCGCCAGCACATCTTCGCGACCCACGACCTGCCCCATGTTGGTGACCAGCAGGGACAGCAGGGACCATTCGCGCTGGGTCAAGTCCATGGGCTCATCGTCCAGCCATGCCAAGGGTAAAACCGGGTCTAAGCGCAGGCGCCTGGCGCCACTGCTTTCCACCTCCAGCGAGCCACCGAATGCCGGCAGGCGCGAGCGGCGCAGCATGGCTTGCAGGCGCGCCAGCAACTCGGCCATGCTGAAGGGTTTGGTGAGGTAGTCGTCGGCGCCCGCGTTGAGGCCCTGTACCCGGTCTTCCACGCCGTCTCGGGCGGTCAGTACCAGCACCGGCAGGGCCGTGAGGCGCTGGCGAATCCAGCGCAGCACGCTGATGCCATCGACCAGGGGCAAGCCCAGGTCCAGGATGACGCCATCAACCCGGGTGGTTTCCAGCAGGGTCTGGGCCTGCGCACCGTCGCTGGCGCTGCAGACACTATGGCCCGCATGGACCAGTTGCGCGCACAGACCGTCGCGCAGCAATTCATCGTCTTCAACAATCAGCAAGTGGGCCATGGCGAGAGCATACCAAGTGTGCCCAGGCGCAGGGTGTCGCCTGGCCGTGCGCGCGGACTCTAGTCGTCCGGGTCCAGTGCAGTGGCTACTTCAACGCGGTTGCGCCCGCCGGCCTTGGCCCGGTAGAGCGCCGCGTCGGCAAGCTGGTAGAGCTGGTCACCCGTGAGCGTGCTGCCGCTGGGCGCACACGCCGCGCCAGCAGACAGGGTGACATAGACAACGCCGGCACTCAAGTCGCTGATGGCAAGGGCTTCAATGGCTGCCCGCACCGATTCGGCGACGTGCACCGCGCCCATCACGTCTGTTGCCGGCAGGATCAGGGCAAACTCTTCGCCGCCCATGCGCGCCAGCACGTCCGAGGCACGCAGCCGCGTTCGTGCAACCTGCGCGAATCGCCGCAGCACCTCGTCACCGGTGCGGTGCCCAAAGCGGTCGTTTACGTTTTTGAAATGGTCCAGATCCATCATGACCAGACTCACCGACTCACCCCCGCGCTGCGCACGCAGCAAGGCGTTCGACAGGAGCGCGTCTGCAGCGGAGCGGTTGATGCACCCCGTCAATCCGTCAATCGTGGCCAAGGTATGGTGGTGCTTCACGCTGCGTTCCAGTGCGGCCAGAATGAACCCGAAGCCTGACCCCAGCATAGCGATGAAGGCTCCCATGAAAGTGAGCGCCTGCCCCAGGCTGGACTGCATCAGGTCGGTGTAATCGGACGGCACCAGCCAGGCATTGACTCCCCGATACCCCAGTGCCAGCCCGCCACCGGCCAGTGCGAGGGCCACAATTCTCAGGGAGCGCTCCCGAAACCACCCGTAACGCGCAATTTGCCATAGGCCCGGCAGCAGCATCGAGATGTTCATGAACGAGTAGATACTGGTGCGCTGGTTTAGCGGCAGGGGAAACAGCAGGGCAATCCCCACGCATTCGAGTATCAGCAGAATCCACAAGGCCCGGGGTGCACCGTGCCCATGCAGGAATTGGTAGATGGCATGGCTGTACAGCGCCAGGGCCAGGCAGATGAGTGCGTTGCCACCAATAACCGAGATCCACAGGGGAATGTAGGCCCGGGACGCCAGCACCAGGAAAGCCGCCAGAAAGGCCCAGTTGCCGCCATTCCAGATGCTCAACTCGGGTGCCTCCTGTACCCTGCCGGCGATTGACATCTGAAGCGCCAGCAAACCGTATCCCATGACTAACGCGGTAATGACGGTGGGGATGTGGATGTACATGGTCAGAACAGGGAGGGCGGCTGAAGCAATAGTACGGTGCTTTGTTTACAGACCGCTTGCGATAGCTGCCGTGCGCGCCTTCTGGATCATTTCACCGATTTTTGGGCCGCTAGCCCCCATGGATATTGCGTGAGCAGCTATTAAATCAGTAGCAACCGATTGCGCGTGCAACAGGGCACCAGCCAGCCGCTGCGCTGGGGGATAGGGCACATCCTGCAAGCCTTTGCGGCCCCGGGCGTCGCATTCGCAGGCCAGCAGAATATCGGCAAACCGCGCGGGTTTGCGAAACGCATCGCAGCGCTCCAGCAGGCGAACGATGGCCGCAGCATCCAGTGTGGCGGACCGGTGGATGTTGCCGTGCTCGCGCGCCACGACCTGTGCCAGTTCATTGCATTCCACCGGCACCCGCAGGCGCTGGCACAGGGTTTTGAGCAGGCGCACGCCGCGCTCTTCGTGGCCAATGTGGCGCGGCAGCACATCGGGCGGTGTGGTGCCCTTGCCGAGGTCGTGGGTCAGGCAGGCGAATCGCACCGGAAGCGAGGCATGGAGCCTGGCCGCCATGTCCAGTACCAGCATCACATGCACGCCCGTGTCGACCTCGGGGTGGTGCTCCGGGCTTTGGGGTACTCCCCACAGGCGGTCGAGTTCGGGTAGCAGCCGCGCCAGTGCGCCGCAGTCGCGCAGCACGTCAAACATGCGTGAGGGCTGTGCCTCCATCAGGCCGCGGGCCAGCTCCTGCCACACCCGCTCCGCCACCAGGTGATCCACCTCGCCGCAGGCGACCATATCGCGCATCAGTTCCAGGGTGTCGGGGGCGACGTGAAAGTCGGTGAACCGGGCCGCAAAGCGGGCCAGCCGCAAGATGCGCACCGGGTCTTCGCGGAAGGCGCCGGTGACGTGGCGCAGCACTTTGTTGGCGATGTCCTGCCTTCCGTCGTAAGGGTCGGTCAACGCGCCGGGAGTTTGCCACCGTTGGGCATCAAAAGTGGAATATTGGCCTGTCGCCCCCGTGTAGTCTGCGTGAACAGCTATGGAATTGATAGTGAGGTCGCGCCGGGCCAGGTCGTCTTCCAGCGTCACATCAGGGCTGGCATGCACGGCAAAGCCGTGGTAGCCGGGCGCGGTTTTGCGCTCGGTGCGGGCCAGTGCGTATTCTTCCTTGGTTTGGGGGTGCAGAAAGACGGGAAAGTCCCGGCCCACCGCCACAAAACCCTGGTCCAGCAGGGCTTGGGGCGTGGCGCCCACCACCACCCAGTCACGGTCCTGCACCGGCAGCCCCATCAGGGCATCCCGCACGGCACCGCCCACCAGGTAGGTTTGCATGAGGCTAGGGCTTGAGCCGGTAGGGCTCTTCAAAGTCCAGAAAGTCCTTTTCCGCCAAGGCATCCGTGATCCAGGCTTGCACGCCGGGCAGGGCGCATACGCGGTCGATGTAGGCGGAAATGGCATCGGGCACCGGCAGGGCGTAGGTCTTGATGCGCATGCACACCGGGGCGTAGTAGGCGTCCGCCACGCTGAACGCACCAAACAGCATGGGGCCACCGTGCTCCTGCAGCAAGGCGGTCCACATGTCTACCAGGCGCTGCACGTCCGCGCGCACAGCGGGTTTGTCGCGCCAGATCAACGCGCCGATGTCGGCCAGTTGTGCTTCGATGTTCATGGGGCAGTTGCCACGCAAGGCGGTGAAACCTGCGTGCATTTCGGCGCAGATACTGCGGGCTCGGGCCCTTGCGGCGCGGTCTGCAGGCCACAGGTGTTTCTCGGGAAACTGCTCGGCTGCATATTCGGCCACATATTCCGCTATCGCCAGGGTGTCCCAAACGGCCAGGTCCCCGTCCATCAGCAGGGGCACCTTTGCGGTGGGCGTCAGACCCTGCAGCGTTTTCTTGAATTGTGAGTCGGTATCGAACGAGTCAAACCGCACCATGACCTCTTTAAAGGGAATGCCTGCTTGTGTGAGCAGCACCCAGGGGCGCATGGACCACGACGAATAGTTTTTATTACCGATGAAAAGTTGGAGCATGAATTTTTTCTAAGACGTTGGACGGCTGGGGGGGGCGTGCGTCAAGGCAAGTCTTCGCCTGTTGCGGCCGGTGCCGCGGCATCGCGTGGCCCGATCATGCCCAGGCGGGCTTTCAGCGACTGCGGCTGTCCGGTAATCAGGGCCGCATAGTTGGTAGTGTTGGACAGCACCTTCTTGACGTAGTCACGGGTCTCATTGAACGGCACGTTTTCCGCCCAGATGGCGGCCTCCAGGACTGGCGCGCCGGTTTGGCCACGCCATGCACGCGGGCGACCGGGGCCTGCGTTGTAGGCGGCTGCCGCCATCGGCATGGAGCCTTCAAAGCTGTCAAGCACCAGTTTCAGGTAGCCGGTTCCGATGGAAATATTGGTGTCCCGGTCCGTGATCTGGTGGGGCTGAAAATCCGTCATTCCAATCTTCTTTGCCGTCCATTTCGCGGTAGCGGGCATCACCTGCATCAATCCGGAGGCGCCCACGCCCGAGCGCGCATCGGTGATGAAGCGGCTTTCCTGGCGGATCAGGCCATACACATAGGCGGGGTCCAACCCGATTTGTTTGGCGCGTGCAATCACCGCAGCTTTGTGCGGCATGGGAAAGCGTTGTTCGAAATCCATCACGCCCTTGGTGCGGTCGCTGGTGTTGATGCAGCGGTCCCACACTTCCATCTGGCACGCCAGCTCGGCGGCGGCCAGCAGGTTGCGGTCGTCCATGCCGCCGCGCACATGCAGGTTGGTGCTGTAGTTCCATTCGCGCACCCCTTCTGCGCGCAGTCCGATGCGAATGGCATACAGGGCGCGGGTCAGGCCGGGGTTCTGGCGGGCGCCCTCTTTCTCGGCAGGCGTCAGCGCCTCAGGCCTTTGGGGTGCATTGATGCGTTGCCCCAATTCTTCCAGCGCCAGTTGTTCATAAAAACCGCGCACGCCAGCAATGCTCCCCAGCAACTGCAACGCCAGCGCCCGTGCGCCTTCGGGGGATGTTTGTGCCAGCAGGGCACGGGCGCGCCAGTAGGTCCAGGCGGCATCAGCACGTTGCGCGTCGCTCATGGCCGCAATGGCTTCCTGCACCTGCGTCCAGCGTCCGGCACGCAGTGCGGCGCGGGCCATCCAGGCCAGATGGTCGTCGTGCATGTACTGGGACTGCCCATTGGCAAAGTAACCAGGTGCATCGCCCGACAGCTTTTGTGCGGCACGTTTGCCAATAACGCCCCAGATCCAGCTGCGCTCTTCCTGGGTTAGCTGCGCCTTCCAGCGCAGCTTGTCCACTTCGACAGCGGCCTCAGAGGGTTCCAGATAGGCCTGACGAATCAGGGCCAGGGAAACCAGTTCGCGGGTTTTGGGTTGCAGTGCGGTGAGTTTGTCGTTGAGGTATTTGCCCGGATTCAGGTAGATCTCGCTGACGGTTCTGACGGACAGGGGGCTCACGATGCCCACCGCCTGGGTCACCACGCGCAGGCGGTCGTTTTCCATGCCCAGGCGGGCACGTTGCCACACCATCTGCTTGGACGTGGTGTGGTCCTTCACCAATTGTTCGGCGGCGCTGGCACAGCCGTCGTCCGCTTCCTTCAGGGGCAACCAGGCTTCCCTGACCTGGGCGGTGTTGTCCACGCCGCTGCTCAGGTGCTCTGCCAGGAGCGCATAGCAGCGCACCGAGCGGTCATCGTTCATGCGGTAGAGCGGGTATTCGCGGTTGAAGCTGACCCAGTCGCGGTTTCTGCCCAACTGCAACAGCCATTCGGAGCGCAGTTTGTCTTCCTGGTAGCTGCCGCTGTAGCGGGCAACGAAATCCTGAATCTCCTGGGCACTGGCCTCATCCAGCCGGGCGGACAGGTCCCAGTAAGCGGCCCAGGGTTCCAGCACGTGGCCACGAACCTGTGGCAGCAAGGCCGTCAGGCGTTTGCGGTCGCGTTGCTTGTAGGCTTGCGCCATCTCCAGCACCGTATCGTCGGCACGGGTGTTGTCCCGGACCTGCGCGTATGCTGGAGGAACGGTGAGCGACATCAGGGCGCTCACAAGGGTGATCGATGTCAGAATGGCTGAAAACTGCATGTGGAGATTATGGACAACTCGCAAGATATGAAAGCGGCGGCCAAAAAGGCCCTTCGCAAGGAACTGCTTGAACAACGCCTGAACATGCCTGACCGGCTACAGCAGGCCGACTTATTGCAGCGGGTCATGCGTATCTGGCTGGTGGGTCGTCCCGATACGGTGATTGGAGCCTATTGGCCGATCAAAGGCGAGTTTGACCCCCTGCCGGCCCTGCACCGGTGGAAGGAAGACGGCGAATTGCTCGACGAGCCGCAACCGCGCCGCATCGGCTTGCCGGTAGTCAACAAGGAACACAAGACCATGACGTTCCATGCGTGGTACCCCGGCTGCCCGATGGAAGAAGACGCCTATGGCATCCCCAAGCCCAAAGACACGGAAGTCATCGTGCCCACGCTGCTGTTCGCACCCTGCGTGGGCTATGGTCCTGGCGGCTACCGGCTGGGCTATGGCGGGGGGTTTTATGACCGCATGCTGGCCACCCTGGAGCCCCGGCCCTTCACCGTCGGATTGGGTTTTGGTGTGGGTTTTGTACCGGATTTCGAGCCCGAGCCGCATGATATGCCGCTGAACGCCATCCTCAATGATTTTGGCGTGGTGTGGCCGGTGTGACGGTTGCGTGACAGACATTTGACTTTGATCAAGCCCGCCGGGTGTTGGGGATCGTAGGATGGTTTCTTTAGGAGAGCCCTCACCATGCCAGACGCACCAGTCAAGACGCGCAAAGCCCGTAGCATCCCAAAAAAAACAGCCTCTGCGGCTGCTCCAGCCAGGCGCGCGACCTCCCGTGGCGACATTGCGCCCACCACCCGTGCACAGGCACTGGAAAATTTTGTAGCCAAAGAGGCCACCGCAGCCGCGCAGGGCAAGGCCGTTGCAGCTGTGCTCGAACTCGTGCGGCCCGACGCCCCCGGAACGCCTGGCACGCGTGCCAAGGCCTTGCGCGCCATGCTGGAAGGGGCTTCTGCTGATGATGCGCGTGTGTTGCGTGCAGCCTTGCATGGCCCTGCCGAGCCGGAAAATGGCCAGGGCGCCAACCCGGACAATGAGCTCACCCCTGATTGGCGCGATGGCGGCTACCCTTACCGCAACCTCATGCGGCGCAGTAGCTATGAAAAAGAGAAATTTCGCCTGCAGGTGGAGTTGCTCAAGTTGCAGGCCTGGGTCAAGGAGACCGGGCAGCGCGTGGTTATTCTTTTTGAGGGCCGCGATGCGGCAGGCAAGGGTGGCGCTATCAAGCGGTTCATGGAGCATTTGAATCCACGTGGTGCGCGCGTAGTGGCGCTGGAAAAGCCCAGCGAGATCGAACGCGGCCAATGGTATTTTCAGCGCTATGTGCAGCACTTGCCCACGCGCGGTGAGATCGTGCTGCTGGACCGCAGCTGGTACAACCGCGCCGGTGTGGAGCGGGTCATGGGATTTTGCACGCCCGAGGAGTACGGCGAGTTCATGCGCCAGACGCCCGAGTTTGAGCGCCATCTGGTGCGCAGCGGCGTGCACGTCATCAAGTTCTGGTTCAGCGTGAGCCGCAAGGAACAGCGCCGCCGTTTCAAGGAGCGCGAGAGCCATCCGCTCAAGCAATGGAAGCTCAGTCCCGTGGACCTGGCTTCTCTGGACAAATGGGACGATTACACATTGGCCAAAGAAGCCATGTTCTTCGAGACCGATACGGCCGACTCCCCGTGGACCGTCATCAAGAGCGACTGCAAGAAGCGCGCACGCCTGAATGCCATGCGCTACGTGTTGCACAAACTGCCCTATGCAACCAAAGACCTGCAGCACATCGGCAAGCTGGACCCGCTGATCGTGGGTCGCGCCCATGTGGTGTACGAGCGCGGCGAAAAACCCAGCGCGATTCTTTAAGAACAGGAAGGTCTGAGCGCAGTCAGTCTAGGCCGTCGTGGGTGTCGGGGTCCGGCACCTCGCCAATGGTCTGGCGCGTGGCCTGCGCCTGCGCCTGGAGCCATTCACAAAATGCCTTGATTTCGGGCCGCTGGCTACTGCGCGGCCCCACGATCAGCCAGTAGGCCAGGGGCGACTCCAGCCGCGTGCCCGGCAACACTTCCACCAAGTCACCACTCGCCAGGCTGTCCGCAATCAGGGGCATGCGGGCCAGCGCCACGCCCTGACCGGTCAGCGCGGCCTGGGCAATCTGGTGGGCGTAGTTGAAATACAGCCAGCGCTTGGGCTCAAAGCGTTTGAGGCCCTGGGCGTCCAGCCAGCGTTGCCAGGTGAGCCATTCCATGTGCTGGCTGCGGTACGCGTCGCCCGCTTCCACCAGTGCAAATTGCGTCAGATCCTGCGCTCTGTTGAGGCGTGGGCCGCTTTTGAGTAGCCAGGGGCTGGCCACAGGCGTCAGTTGTTCACCAAACAGGCGCTGCGCCTGTGCGGGCATGTGGGTGGGCACGGCATAGCGCAGGGCCAGATCCACATCCGAGGTTTCCAGGTCCACCGACGTGTCGGTGGCGTCAATGCGAATGTCAATGTCGGGGTGCGCGTGCTGAAACGACTCCAGCCGGGGGATGAGCCACATGGAGGCAAAAGACGCCCAAGTGCTGATGGACACGCTCTTGCGCCCCGCGCTCTGGCGAATGAGCCGCACCGCACTGTCAATACGCTCCAGCGAGGGTGTGACGGCACGCAGCAACTGGATGCCCGCGCCGGTCAGCTCCACCGCCCGCGTGTGGCGCAAAAAGAGACTGACGCCAATTTCGCTCTCCAACGACTGAATCTGCCGGCTCACGGCCGACTGGGTCAGCGACAGGTCCTCGGCGGCAGCGCGAAAGTTCAGGTGCCGCGCCACCGCTTGAAAGGCACGCAAGTGCCCGGCGGCAATGCTGCGGGAGCGAATGGGAGTAGGAGGTTGTTGCATGACTATTCATTCGATAAACGCATCAATAGCGTAGCGCGTTTTCATTGGACTGCCAAGGGCCGTAGCGCGATCATTCAATGCCAGATTGATGGTTTTATCAATCGTTTGTCTTCACCAGGAGAACACCATGGCTGCTCAACTCGTTCATAAATCGCAACAATCATCGGCCATGGCCTGCGCGGACGGGTCCATCAGCTGGCGCCTGGAGAGCGGTCGCGCGTTGACCCTGCAGCCACGGGATGCTGGTGAACTGCGGGTGTCTCAGGGGCGCATCTGGGCCACGCTGGATGGCCCGCACGCGGGGCCTGCCAACCATGCCGGTGACCTGGTGCTCCAGGTGGGTGAACGGCTGGTGTTGCGGCCCGGTCAACGCGTGGTGATTGAGTCGTGGGACCCGGTTGCCCAAGGGGCTGCCTGCTTTGTGTGGAATACCCAGCTTGCCCGATTGCCGGTGAGCGCCCACAGCGGTTCCCGCTGGCAGGTGGCGGTGGTGCAGCCCTGGCGGGATCTGCGCTTAGCCCTTCGTGGCCTTCTTGCCCGCTTTGGCCTTGAGGGCCGCGTCCATCGCCAGTCGGGCCCAGGGTGCCATGGCGTGCGGTGAGTCCATGGCGTCTTCCGGCGCGCTGTAGTAGTTCATGCCGCGTGAGACTGGCGCGCCATTTTTGGTGGCGGTGTAGGTGAAGCGTTCGCACCCTGCGGCCTCCCACTGCGCTCGGCTGTCATTGCTGGCCTTGAGCCAGAGCTTTTCTCCACCGCCCAGATCGGCAATGATGGCCAGCGACAGCCCATCGGTGCTGATACCCCAGCCGCCAAACATGCGCTTGGCAACGCAAGGCCCTGCGCTGGCGAGCAGTTCGCAGCAGTATTTCGCAAAGGGGCTGGTGACCGTGGCCATCGTGGCTCAGCGCGAGGCGGCGAGGGCCCGTGCATCGTTTTCATAAGCGCGCAGCGTGTCGATGAGCTTGCTGCGCTGGCGGTTGTTGATGCTGTTGTGCAGGGCTGCAAAGCCCGCGCAGTCTTCGGCGACCAGCCGGTCCCGGTATTGGCGGTAAGCAGGGTCTGGCGGGTTCAGGGTGCGATCGAGCAGGGCACGCACTTCGGCTTGGGCCTGTACGGGTGTGGGTGCGCTGACGGTGAGGCCGCGCAGTGTTTGCAGCGTGTCTTGCTGACGGCGCTGGGTTTCGCGGTACTGGGTGGCTGCATCAAAACTGGAAGCGGTGACGAACGCGCTGATCAGGCTGCGCTGGCTGGAATCGAGTGACCCGTAAAACGACTCCGCGCGGTCCACCAGTTGTTTGGTGCGGCGCTCGGCGCGCTCGCCTGGCGTGCCATCCATCCACTCTTCGCGCCATTCGCGGTTGCGTTTGTCAAACTGGCGGGCTGCGTGTTCCAGCTGCGCGCCTTGGAGGGTGGGCGCAATGGCTGCCATGGTCGGCAGGAGGCGTTTCAATGGCGCTTCTGCGCGTTCACGCAAGGTCGTATACAGGCCACATAGCTGCTCTGGCGTGGCTGGTTTCGCGGCATCACCTTGCAGCCGGTTGAGTTGCAGTGCCAGCAAGGGGAGCTCTTCTTTTCGGTGCCAGTCCAGGGCGGTCTGCAAATCGGCTTGCAGGCGATCATCCTGCGCCGTGTCGAAATCAAAATAGCGGTCCAGCCACCAGTACGTGAGATTGGGCGCGTTGTTGTAGCCCAAGCGCACCGCGCTGCAGCCGACCACCGACAGGGCGACGATCAGCACCCCGATAATGGACCCCCATCGGACCAAGCTACTCAGACCAGGACGCATCAAAAGGGACATGCAAGTGACATCAGCAACAGATACAAAACAGGCCGCAGGCAAGGACGCTGCGGTGGACGTGGTCATTATGGCGGCCGGTAAAGGCACACGCATGAAAAGCCTATTGCCCAAGGTGCTGCATCCGCTGGCCGGTCGCTCGCTGCTGCGCCATGTGCTGGACACTGCAGGGGCTTTGCAGGTCCGCAAGGCCGTCGTCATTACCGGTCATGGTGCTATGGAAGTGGAAGCAGCCTGCGCAATGGATACGGGGGCTGCAGGCCGATTGGGCATTAATTTCGTACGACAGGAGCCACAACTGGGCACCGGCCACGCCGTGCAGCAAGCGGTGCCCGAGCTGGCCGATGACGGCATCGTGGTCGTGCTCTCGGGCGATGTGCCTTTGACCCGCATCGACACCCTGCGTGCGCTGGTGGCGGCGTGTGGCGGAGACAAGCTGGCGCTGCTGACCATCGATTTTTCTGACCCCACCGGCTATGGCCGCATCGTGCGCGCGGGCGGCCGGCAGGGCGCAGTGCGCGCGATTGCGGAACAAAAAGACGCCACACCGGAACAGCTGGCGATCCATGAGGTGTACAGCGGCATCATGGCAGTGCCGGCGCGGCTGCTGAAGCCCTGGCTGGCGCGTCTGGACAACCAGAATGCCCAGGGGGAGTACTACCTGACCGACGTGGTGAAGTTTGCCGTGGCCGATGGCGTGACCGTCGTTGCGCACAAGATCGACGATGCCGTGCAGGTGGCCGGTGTCAACAGCCCCGTGCAGCTGGCCGAACTGGAGCGGGCCTACCAGCGGCGCGTGGCTTTGCAACTGATGGAGCAGGGCGTGCGCCTGGCGGACCCGGCCCGGCTCGATGTGCGGGGCGAGCTGCGCTGCGCGCAGGATGTTGCCATCGACGTGAACTGTGTTTTTGAAGGCCATGTGAGCCTGGGCGCAGGCGTCAAGGTGGGCGCCAACTGCGTCATTGCCAACGCCATCATTGAAGCCGGCGCGGTGATTCATCCCTTCACCCATATCGATGGCGAAAAGCTGGGTGTGACCGTAGGCCCGGGTTCACTGATTGGCCCGTTCGCACGTTTGCGCCCCGGTGCCCGGCTGGGGGCCGAGGTGCACATTGGTAACTTTGTGGAAGTCAAAAACTCCACCCTGGCCGCGGGTGCCAAAGCCAATCACCTGGCCTATCTGGGTGACGCCACCGTGGGGGAGCGGGTGAACTATGGTGCGGGCAGCATCACCGCCAACTACGATGGTGCCAACAAGCACCGCACGGTGATTGAGGCAGACGTGCATATCGGCAGCAACTGCGTACTGGTGGCGCCGGTGACGATTGGTGCCGGTGGCACCGTGGGCGGTGGCTCCACCATCACCAAAGACACGCCCGCTGGCGCCCTGAGCGTGGCGCGCGGCAAGCAGGTGAGCATTGCCAACTGGTCGCGTCCCCAAAAGGCGCGCAAAGTTTGATGCCAGAGCAGTCGCTTATGTCCGATGCAGCCGACGCCCGCATTGCCGCACTGGAAGCTGAACTGGCGGCGCAGCGCGAAGCCATGCAGGCATTCACGGCCACGGTGTCGCACGACCTGCGTGCGCCACTGCGCCACATCGTGTCTTTTGCCCAGCTGGTGCAGGAGGACGCGGGCCCCCAGTTGGGCGCGGAGGTGCAGGGCTTTTTGTCCACCATCACCGACTCGGCCCGCCAAATGGGTGTGCTGCTGGACGGGTTGGCGGAGCTTGCACGCATAGGCACGCTGCCCGTGGCGCTGGGGCCCGTGCCCTTGCAAGCGCTGGTGCAGGGCGTGTGTGCGGAGCTGGCAGAGCAACATCCCGGGCGGGCGGTGGATTGGCACATTGCCAGTGATTTGCCGGTGGTGCAGGCCGACGCCACCTTGTTGCGCCAGGCGCTGATGCATGTTCTGGGCAATGCGGTCAAGTTCACTGCGCCGCGCGAGCACGCAGTGATAGAGGTGACCGCGCAGCCAGGTGAATCAGACGGATTTGTTGCGCTGCAGGTGCGCGACAACGGCGTTGGCTACAACCCCGCCATGCAGGACAAGCTATTCCAGGCGTTTGGGCGCTTACACAGCCCGCGCGAGTTTGGCGGCATCGGCATGGGGCTGGCGCTGACGCACAAGATCATGCAGCGCCTGGGCGGCTCAGTGGATTCTGAAGGCGTGGTGGATGGTGGGTGCTGCGTGAAATTGCTGTTGAAAACATAGCTGGAAGCGCATATTCCACGCGGGCTACGGGCCTATTTTTTCAGTGGAAGCTCCGCGCCGAACTTGCTGCGCTTCACGCTGAAAAAGGCCTTCACATTGCGCACATTGGCGTCGCTGGTGAACAGCCGCTGCGCCAGCGCCAGGTAGTCCGGCATGTGGGCGGCATGCACCACCAGCACAAAGTCGGGCCCAGGGGACACGCGGTAGCACTGCTGCACGGCCGCGTCGCCCGCCACCCGCGCTTCAAATTGCTCCAGCGCCTGGGCATCTTGCCGGTCCAGCGTGATTTCAACGATGCCCGTCAGCCCAAAACCGATCGTGGCGGCCAGTTTTTCCGGGTTGAGGATGGCGATTTGGCGCTCAATCAGCCCGGCTTCGCGCAGCCGTTTGACCCGGCGCAGGCAGGTGGGTGGCGACGTGTGAACCCGCTCGGCCAGAGCCTGGTTGCTCAGACTGGCATCGTGCTGCAGTTGGGCCAACAACTGAACATCCACCTCATCTAGAATTATTTGTTCCATTTAAATAGCTTTTATGAAATAAATATCAATAAATTATTCAACATGAAATTATTATTCAATTTGTAAAGAAATTAGACAATTAATTTCCCTCCAGTGTGCCTAATATCGCGCCACTATCGAATATTTACGGAGTGTGGCTATGTGTGGAATCGTCGGCGCGGTATCAACCCGCAATATTGTCCCTGTGCTGGTTCAGGGCCTGGAGCGTCTGGAGTACCGCGGTTATGACTCATGCGGCGTGGCGGTGTACGCGCAGGGTGCCGATGCAGAGCATTCCGGTTTGCGCCGCGCGCGCAGCACCGCGCGGGTGGCGGAGCTGGCCGCGCAGGTGGCCGGCGTGGATGGGCAAGCCAAGCTGGAAGGCCTGATTGGCATCGCCCACACCCGCTGGGCCACGCACGGCGTGCCCTCGGTCAGCAACGCCCACCCGCATTTCAGCCACGGACCGGGTGTTGACGCACACCAGCGCCCTGGCCGTGTCGCGCTGGTGCACAACGGCATCATTGAAAACCACGACGAGCTGCGGGCCAGCCTCAAGGCCAAGGGCTACGTGTTTGTCAGCCAGACCGATACCGAAGTCATCGCGCACCTGGTGGACAGCCTGTACGACGGCGACCTGTTCGAAGCCGTTCAGCTGGCCACGGTGCAGCTGCATGGCGCCTACGCCATCGCAGTGTTTTGCAAGGACGAGCCGCACCGCCTGATTGGCGCACGCGCCGGTTCACCCCTGATTCTGGGTGTGGGTAAAGACGGCCAAGAACACTTCCTGGCCAGCGATGCCATGGCGTTGGCCGGTGTGACCGACCAGATCGTGTACCTGGACGAAGGCGATGTGGTGGACATTCAGCTCGGTAAATACTGGCTGCTGGACAAGGCCCGCAAGCCGGTTGCACCCGCGCAACGCCCGGTCAAAACCGTGCTGGCGCACAGCGGTGCCGCCGAGTTGGGCCCGTATCGCCATTACATGCAAAAAGAGATCTTTGAGCAGCCACGCGCCATTGCCGACACGCTCGAAGGCGTGGATGGCATCGTGCCCGAGCTGTTCGACCAGCAAATGAACCATGCGCCTGGCGCCAACGCCCACAAGGTGTTTGCCGAAATCGACAACGTGCTCATACTGGCCTGTGGCACCAGCTACTACAGTGGTTGCACCGCCAAGTACTGGCTGGAGAGCATCGCCAAGGTTCCCA
This sequence comes from Rhodoferax sp. GT1R46, assembly GCF_056521285.1. Classification (NCBI taxonomy): domain Bacteria; kingdom Pseudomonadati; phylum Pseudomonadota; class Betaproteobacteria; order Burkholderiales; family Comamonadaceae; genus Rhodoferax; species Rhodoferax sp. GT1R46. The sequence goes on along the minus strand of NZ_JBWMBC010000010.1, from coordinate 3,002 downwards.
CACAGGTGGAAGTGGCCAGCGAATACCGCTACCGCGACTCCGTGCCCAATCCCAAAACACTGGTGGTTACCATCACCCAGTCGGGTGAAACGGCCGACACCCTGGCCGCCTTGCGCCACGCCCAAAGCTTGGGCATGAAGCACACGCTGACCATCTGCAATGTGGCCACCAGCGCCATGGTGCGCGAGTGCAGCCTTGCCTATGTGACTCGTGCAGGTGTCGAGATTGGTGTGGCATCTACCAAGGCCTTTACCACCCAGCTGGCAGGGCTGTTTTTACTCACGCTGGCACTGGCGCAGGCCAAGGGACATTTGACCGAAGCGGCCGAACAGGAACACATCAAGGCCATGCGCCACCTGCCCTCGGCATTGCAGGCCGTGTTGGCGCTGGAGCCGCAAATCATCAGCTGGTCGGAAGACTTTGCAAAAAAGGAAAACGCGCTGTTTCTGGGCCGGGGCATGCATTACCCCATAGCCATGGAAGGCGCCTTGAAGCTCAAGGAAATAACCTATATCCATGCCGAGGCCTACCCCGCTGGCGAGCTCAAGCACGGCCCGCTGGCGCTGGTCACCAGCGAGATGCCCGTGGTGACAGTGGCACCCAACGACGCGCTGTTGGAAAAGCTCAAGAGCAACCTGCATGAAGTGCGCGCCCGCGGCGGCGTGCTGTATGTGCTGGCCGACGCCGATACGCGCATTGAAAATGGCGACGGCATGCATGTGATTCGCATGCCGGAACACTACGGAGCACTGTCGCCACTGCTGCATGTGGTGCCGCTGCAGTTGCTGGCGTACCACACCGCCTGCGCACGCGGCACGGACGTGGACAAGCCGCGTAACCTGGCCAAAAGTGTGACCGTGGAGTAACACTTCTTTTTTGTCTGGTGTTTGTATTCTGGACAAATAAAGTCGTAAACACAGGTTCGGGCTGGCTCCGAATCTCGGCCCTTCACCTAGGAAATTGGCACTTAAGGTTCAGCCCCACTGTTTGATGGGTCTGGGCAATCTGCCGACCTTCACGAGCGGCCGCTATCTGGCGTTTGAATTTTCCCTGAAGTCATTGCCAGGAAGCCGCCAGCCGCCACCGGCTGAACAGTGCCCAATGCGGAAATTGATTTGTGAAATCGTATTGCTCGAAAGCGGACGCGGGCCCTGTTACAACTGGCACATGGTGTAAGTTGTCGGCAATGCAGCGTTGGACGAAACCGCTGTCGCGGTAGTCTCCGAGCCAGCATATTTGGCTCACCGGTGATTTGGTATGTGCCTATGTTGTGAATTGAGGCAATTAGCCTCGTTCACGCAGGAGCACAACCATGGAAACGTCAAGCCAACCGGTATCTCCATTGCGCCAACGTATGCTGGAGGACATGCGCATGCGCAAGCTCGCGCCCAAGACCCAGCAATCATATATCCGCGTAGTCAGCAGATTTGCAAAGTATCTGGGTCGATCCCCAGACACCGCCACCGCGGAAGATCTTCGGCGCTATCAGTTGCACCTGGTGGACGCAGGTACATCTCCCATTACCCTCAACGCCACCATCACTGGCTTGAAGTTTCTGTTTGATGTGACGCTGGGCCATGGCAATGTCCTGGCAAAGATGCAATCGGTGCGGGTGCCGCACAAGATCCCCGTTGTCCTGAATAAGCAAGAGGTAGCCCGTCTAATTGCCTGTGCCGGCAATCTCAAACATCAGACGGCCTTGTCTCTTGCGTATGGCACCGGACTGCGTGCCAATGAAGTGATCTCACTGAAGGTAACCGACATCGACAGCCAACGCATGACGCTGCGCGTGGAACAGGGCAAAGGTGGCAAGGACCGGTACGCCATGATCTCGCCGGTCCTGCTGGAGCGGCTGCGCGTGTGGTGGCGTGTGGCGCGCGCCCAAGGCAAGATGCTCAATGGCGGTTGGCTGTTTCCCGGACTTGACCCGATAAATCCGCTCACTGCGAGGCAACTCAACCGCGCCATTCATGAAGCAGCCACCTTGGCCAAGATTGACAAACGCGTGTCCATGCACACCCTGCGCCACAGCTTTGCAACCCATCTGCTGGAGCAGAAGGTCGACATCCGCGTGATTCAGGTGATGCTGGGCCACAAGAAGCTGGAGACCACAGCGCTCTATACCCAGGTAGCCACCGAGGTGCTCAAGGAGGTGATCAATCCGCTGGAAACACTGCAGCCGAAGTAGCCCACCACCATGGGGCCCGGTGCCCTGGAGGTGGCGGACATCTTCCGCGCCCATGGGCCAGCCTTTAGAGCGGCCCAGCGCTCCCATCTGAGCCTGGGTCAGCTCAAGGTCATGACAGCCATCGAACAGTGCCGCACAGCGGCACTGGGGGGACATGTTTTGCGCTGTCCGGACTGCCAGCACGATCAGGTGTCCTACAACTCGTGTCGCAACCGGCATTGCCCCAAGTGCCAAGCCAATGCTGCCAAGCGCTGGCTGGAAGCTAGAGAGGCCGATCTCTTGCCGGTGGACTACTACCACGTGGTCTTCACGCTGCCGGCACCCATCAGCGACATCGCGTACTACAACAAGGCCGTGGTCTATGGGCTGCTGTTTGAGATCGCCGCTGAGACACTGACCACCATTGCTGCAGACCCAAAGCACCTGGGCGCAGAGGTTGGTGCAACGCTGGTTCTGCACACCTGGGGTTCGGCGCTCACGCACCATCCCCATGTGCACGGCATCGTGCCCGGCGGTGGCCTCTCGTCGGACGGCACGCGCTGGGTATCGTGCAAGCCTGGCTTCTTCCTGTCGGTGCGGGTGCTCTCGCGCCTGTTCCGGCGCCGCTTCCTGGAAGCGCTGGAGCAGGCACACCGCGCAGGCAAGCTGCAGTTCTTTGGTGACAGTGCAGGCTTGGCCGATCCCAAGGCCTTTGCCAGAGGCTATGTCCTCATTAATTGTTGAAATTAAGCCCAACAATTTGTAGAGTGAAGCGATATCCAGCTTGGGAGGTTGCCATGAATGCCGAGACTTTTATTGGTTTACTGGAAGATGT